>JAKSCL010000149.1 GCA_022360615.1 Hyphomicrobiales bacterium | reverse complement strand
TAAGCTGCGATGTCGCAAGCCGTGTGTTGCCCGCGCTGCAACCGGCAACCACACCAGCAACGATAAGGATGGAAGCCCTGTGCCAAACGGCCGGGCGGCCGAGACTGCGGATACGCATCAACACTACTCACATTACTTAGAATACCGCAGTGCTGAGTTAACCTTGCTTGGGTAAAGAACCCCTTAAGAGAAATGCTAAAGTTGTTTCGCAGTCCCCGGAACAAGTGGGACGAAGCGCACGGGGATGAGTTTCGTCTCTTCAATGCCGGTCTCGGTTTTGCGCACTTTAAAAATATGCTGGTCTCCGCCGGACGTCCCGACTGGAATGACCATGATGCCGCCGACCGCCAGTTGTTCGATGAGTGCTGTCGGCGTTTCGTCCGCACAGGCCGATACGATGATACGGTCGAATGGCGCCTGCGGCTGCCAGCCCTTCATGCCGTCGCCGACAAGCACCGTCACATTCGTGATGCGCAATGCGGCAAGCCGGGCCTCGGCGAGCCTGGCGAGCGTTCTGTAGCGTTCAATCGCATAGACCCGGCGGCAGAGGTGGGAAAGGATCGCTGTTTGATAGCCGGAGCCAAGCCCGACCTCCAAAACCTTGTGGCGGTCATTGACTTCAAGCGCCATCAGCATGTAGGCGACGACAAAGGGCTGGCTGATGGTCTGGCCGCATTCGATCGGTAGCGCCCGGTTCGCATAGGCATCATGCGAGAATGCCGTTTCGACAAAGTCTTCGCGTGGAATTTTTTCAATGGCCGCGAGGATGTGGGTATCGCTGATCCCGCGCGAACGCAGGTCCATGATCAGTTCGATCAGGCTGATTGGCGTATCCGTCCTCGCTCTTCGCATGCATGACCTTGCTTGTCTCGCCGCCATGGACGTGGCGGCGGGGCCATCGCCGCAACAAAGCCCCTTTTGGCGTCAAGAAAAATGCGTCATCAGGCTTTCGCGCGCCGCTTCGTTGGTGAGATCGAGGCTAAGCGGCGTCACGGAGACATAATTGTTCTGAAGCGCCCAAAGATCCGTGTCGGAGCCTTCCTCGAAAGCACGCTTGCCGAAACCGAGCCAGTAATAGGGATTGCCGCGTCCGTCGATCCGCTCATGGATTTTGAGTGCGTCCTGGTTTCGCTTGCCTTGGCGCACGATCCGCGTGCCGGCCACTTCTTCCGGCTGGCAATCCGGAAAGTTGATGTTGATGAGCGTTGCCTTGGGAATGGCAGCGTCGAGGAGCTTTTCAAGCACGACGGGACCCTGCGTCTCGGCCACCTCCCAACGGATGGTTCTGCGGTCCGTCGAAAACCCGTAGGCCTGACTGAGCGCAAAGGACTTCACGCCCAAAAGGGTGCCCTCGATGGCGCCCGCGATCGTACCTGAATAGGTCACGTCGTCGGCGATGTTGTGGCCCCGGTTGACACCGGAAAGAATGATATCGGGCGGATGATCGAGAAGATGGCGCAACGCCATGATCACGCAATCGGTCGGCGTGCCCTTAACGGCGTAGTGGCGGTCGCGGACAAGACGTAGACGTAGGGGATCGTTAAGCGTGAGCGAGTGCGCCGAGCCGCTCTGATCGGTCTCCGGCGCGACGATGACAATATCATCGGTGAAGGCGCGCGCGATCTTTTCAAGCGATACCAGTCCCGGTGAGTGAACACCGTCGTCGTTCGTTAGAAGAATGCGCATGCCCGCACCTCACCGGCTTTCAGTTGTTATTGTTGCCTCACCGCCGAAATAGGGCCGCAGAACAGAAGGAATAGCGACCGACCCGTCATCCTGGAGATAATTCTCAAGGACAGCGATCATCGCCCGCCCGACCGCGACACCCGAGCCATTGAGCGTATGCAGGAACCGCGGAGCACCGCCATCGGCTGGCCGGTAGCGCCCATTCATGCGCCTTGCCTGGAAATCGCCGCAGACCGAGCAAGACGAAATCTCGCGGAAGGTGTCTTGGCCAGGGAGCCACACCTCGATGTCGTAGGTTTTGCGCGCCGCAAAGCCCATATCGCCGGTCGAAAGCGTCATGACACGGTACGGCAGTTCGAGCCGCTTCAGCACCTCTTCGGCACAGCCGAGCATCCGCTCCAGTTCCGCCGCAGATTGCTCAGGCGTCGTGATGGAGACAAGCTCAACCTTGGAGAACTGGTGCTGGCGGATCATGCCGCGTGTGTCGCGCCCCGCTGCCCCCGCCTCGGCCCGGAAACAGGGCGTCCAGGCCGTCACCCGCATCGGGAGTTCATCCTCGGCGACGATCTCCTCGCGCACCAGATTGGTCAGCGGCACTTCCGCCGTCGGGATGAGCCAGTGCTCGGTATTGGTGACGAACTGATCGTCTTCGAACTTCGGCAATTGCCCGGTCCCAAACAGCACATGGTCGCGCACCATGAAGGGCGGCAGCGTTTCCTGATAACCGTGCTCCTTCGTGTGGAGATCGAGCATGAAGGCGGCAAGCGCCCGCTCAAGTCTTGCAAGCGCGCCTTTCAGCAGAACGAAACGCGAACCCGACAGCTTGGCGGCGGTTTCAAAGTCCATGAGCCCCAGCGCTTCGCCGATCTCGAAATGCTCCTTGGGCGCCTTCAGGGCGGGGGGCGTGCCGAACCGGTGGCGCTCGACGTTCGCGTCTTCGTCCTCACCGACCGGCACATCGTCCATTGGCAGGTTCGGTATTTCAGAAAGCGCCCTGTTGAGGCCCGCGATCAACTCGCGTTCCTGCTCTTCACCCTCTTGGATGAAGCTCTTGAGCTCGGCCACCTCGTCGATGACCTTTCGAGCACCATCTTCATCGCCTGAAGCCTTGAACTTGCCGATCTCCTTGGAGGCGGCGTTCCGCCGCTCCTGCGCGTCTTGCAGTTTAGCGATATGCGACCGGCGCATGTCATCGAGCGCGATCAAGCGCGCTGCTTCGGGCGCGAGGCCGCGTTTTTTGAGGCCAGCGTCGAAGACCTCCGGGTTATCTCGGATCCATTTGATATCGAACATGGTGGCGTTTGCGAGTCAGGAAAGTATCGCGCCGTTTATGCGCAAGCTTGAGTGAACGCACAAGGCGCTTTCGCTTCCGGCCCTACACCGCCTCCGGTTCGCCGGCCTCTTCGCGTTCCCGTCGCTTCTTTTCAATCAGCCGCACGCAGAGGATCGATATCTCGTAAAGAAGGAGCGTTGGAAGCGCGAGACCGATCTGGCTGATCGGGTCGGGCGGGGTCAGGAAGGCTGCAATCAGAAACACGATCACGATCGCATATTTGCGCTTCGAGGCGAGCCCCGCGGCCGTGATCATGTTCGCGCGGGCGAGCAGTGTGAACAGCACCGGCATCTGAAAGCAGAGCCCGAATGCGAAAATCAGCGTCATGATCAAGCCAAGATACTCGCTGACCCGGGCCACAAGCTGGATTTGCGCAACCCCCTCGCCTGTCTGCTCCATCGACAGGAAGAAGATCATCGCCAGCGGCATGATCACGAAATAAACGAGCGAGGCGCCAAGCAGGAACAAGACGGGTGTCGCCACCAGAAAGGGCAGGAAGGCACCGCGCTCGTTTTTATACAGCCCCGGCGCGACGAACATATAGAGCTGGGCCGCGATCACGGGGAAAGCCAGGAAGAGCGCGCCGAACAGCGCCAGCTTGAGCTGTGTGAAGAAGAATTCCTGCGGCGCAGTATAGATGAGCTGCAGATCGGTGGCGTCGCCTGTTGCCCGCTCATAGGGTACGAGTAGGATGTTGAAGATATCCTGCGCCACGAAGAAACAGACGATAAAGGCGATGCCAATCGCAATCAGCGACTTGAGGAGCCGCGAGCGCAGTTCGATCAGATGCTCAACGAGCGGCGCTTTGGAGGCTTCGATATGGTCTTCGTCGCTCATATGGCTCTAATGCGTTAAAGCTGCGTGGCGGGCTTAACCCGCCGCCTTGGTGTTGTTGCCGTCTTCGGCCTTTTTGGTTGTCCGGCGTGCGGGCGACGCCTGCCCTTGATTTTTCGGTTTCGCTGTTGTTGCCGTCTTTCGGGGTGCGGCCGTTTTTGGTTTTGCCGCAGCAGGCGCTTTCGGCTTTTTCGCAGGTGCGGATTTCGCCTTGGCCGCAGGCGCCGGCTTTACGGTTTGGGCCGGCTTCTCCTCGGCCCCCGGTTTTTCCTCAGCATCCGGTGTTGCGGTTTCCGGCCCGTCCGGTTTCAACGGCTCTTCAATCGAGCGCTTGATATCGCGGGCTGTGTCCTCAAGCGGATTGAGTGCGCTCTTCACGCCGCTCAGGGACGATGCGCGGCGCACGTCGTCGAAATCCTTTTTCAAGTCGTCCAGTTCCGACTCGCGAAGCGCATCCTTGAACTGGTCCTGGAACTCGCCCGCCATCCGCCGGACCTGCCCGACCGCTTGTCCGAATTGCCGTAGCATCTTGGGCAGGTCGCGCGGCCCGACAACGATGATCGCGACTGCCGCGATCACGAAGATTTCCTTCCATCCAATATCGAACATGCTCAGCCGGGCCCATGAAGCGCTGCTGGTTGAAGCCGGAGCCGCAGCCCCCGTTACGCGGCAGGCTTAGCTGTTTGCCTGGGTTTCCTTACCGGCCTTCGCGGTGTCGCCGACCGTTTCCGAAGGCGTGTGGTCGATGGTTTTCGCCGCCGCTGCATCGCCTGTTTGCGTCTCGTCCTCGGCAATCCCCTTCTTGAAGCTCTTGATGCCCTTGGCCACGTCCCCCATGAGTTCGGAGATCTTCCCACGGCCAAAAAGCAGCACCAGCAACACGACCACAATCAGGATCTGAAACCAACTCGGTGCCATTTTTCATAATCCTCTCAGATACTTAGCTCATTCTTGCTGCGAGTATGGCAAATACCGCCGGTGTTCGCAACTTAACCCGCCCCGTTCGTTAACGCGCAATGCTTTTACGAGATGGCGTCTTTACGCGGAAACACAAGCACGGCGCTTTCCTCAAAGCGTATTCCGACGTCGCGTTCACGTGGCGACGCTTCCGCCGGAAGGCGCGCAATGAGGGGCACATCCAACCCTTCAACCGCCAGTTCCAAAAGGTCAAGCTCTCCGAGAAACTGCCGTGAAATAACCCTGCCTTCCAAACCGTTCCCCCGGCTATCCGTCATGACGCCTTGCGGGCGGATGCACACATCCACGTTTTCGCCATTACTGAAATGAGGTGCCGGAAAACGGCCAAGCGGGGTTTTCACATAGCCGCTCTCGACGGTTCCGGTAAGCACATTGACTTGTCCGAAGAACTTCGCCGTCTCCATGTCGGCGGGCTTCCGGTAGAGATCGTCGGGCGTCCCGACCTGGATAAGGTGCCCCTCGCGCAAAAGCGCGATCCGGTCCGCGACCCGCATTGCTTCTTCGGGATCGTGGGTGACGAAGATCGAGGTTGTGCGCGTCTCACGAAGGACCGCGAGCGTTTCCGCGCGCACCTTGTCGCGGAGATTGTTATCGAGCCCCGAAAACGGCTCGTCCATCAGGAGGACCGCTGGGCGGGGCGCAATGGCCCGCGCCAGCGCCACGCGCTGCTGCTGTCCGCCCGAAAGCATATGCGGATATTTGTCGGTATAGTGATCGAGTCCCACACGGGAAAGCGCCGTCATGGCCGCCTTGCGCGCTTCATCGGGAGGAAGCTTCCTCAAGCCGAAGGTTACGTTCTTCAAAACGTTGAGATGCGGAAACAGCGCATAGTCCTGAAACACGAGACCGATATTGCGCTCTTCCGGCGGAATGAAGCGGTCCGGACCTGAAACCTCTATCCCGTTGAGGAGAAGCCGGCCGGAGGTTTGGACCTCGATCCCGGCGGTGATGCGCAGGAGCGTTGTCTTGCCGCAGCCGGACTGGCCGAGCAGGCAGAGGATTTCACCGGATTGAACATCGAGACTGACATCCTTGAGCGCCTCCACGGCGCCGAAGGCATGCGAGATGTTTAGAAAGGTCAGACTTGCCGCGAAACTGACGCCCGCCGACCCGCGCTCGCCCCAGCGGTCAGCCCCGTTCTGCAATCTCTTGCTCATGTCTCATGAGATACGTGTGTGTTGCACCGATGCAAGCCCGTGTTCGAAGCGGGGTTAAAGCTTAGCGGGCCGTTTCATCGTCATCTTGAAGGTCTTCTTCGACGCTTGCCCCATCCTCAAGCGGTTCTTCGTCTTCCAGCAAACTCTCCATATCGTTCGGGTTTGGGATGGCGATATGAGCGGGAACGCCGCTTTCAAGGAAGCCTGCGGCCTTCAAATCGTCGAAACCTGGAAGGTCTCGGATCGAGCCGAGCGTGAAATGGTCGAGGAAAGCGGAGCTCGTGCCGTAGGTGACCGGCCGCCCCGGTGTCTTGCGCCGCCCCCGCATCCTGATCCAACCCGTTTCCAGCAGGACATCGAGGGTGCCCTTTCCAAGCGAGACGCCACGCACATCCTCGATCTCGGCCCGGGTCACCGGCTGGTGGTATGCGATGATCGCGAGTGTCTCGAGCGCTGCGCGCGAGAGCTTGCGCGGCTCGACCATCTCCGTGCGCAGAAAGCGCGCAAGGTCTTCAGCTGTACGGAAAGCCCAGCCGTCGGCCACTTCAATGAGATTGACGCCCCGCCCGGCATAAGCCGATGCAAGCTCTGAGAGGAGCGCGGAGACATCGGCGTCCTCCGGCAGGCGTTCGGCAAGCGCACTCTTGGTCATTGGCTGCGTTGCGGCGAACAGAACGGCCTCGAGAATACGCAAATTCTCTCGGTTTTCCGCCGGAAAGAGGTTGGTGACGTTTTGCGTGTTGTTCATCCGCGTGGTCCCTGAAAACAAAAGCCGTCAAGAGGCGTCTGTGCCGTTCCCGGTGGGTTTCGTATCGCTCTCGCGGCGTGGCCGCACCATGATGGGGGCAAAGACCTTGTCCTGCCGGACATCCGCCAACCCCTCGCGGACATATTCAAGCGTGCTGGCGAAGCAGCTTGCCATCATCGAGCGCCGGTCCTCGGGTGCCACAGCGTATTCGATCAGATAGGTTGTGAGGTCCACCCACCCCGCCGTTACGCCAAACAGCCTTTCAAGAATCTCGTTCGCGTCCTGAAGCGAGAATACGGCGCGCCTTTCGATGTGATAGGTCTGGTGCTCGCCGCGCGAGCGCTGTTCGCCATAGGCTTTCAAAAGATCGTAGAGCGTGTCGCGGTAATCCTGTGTCTTTTCAGACTTCAACCCTTCCGGCATGCCATGCGGAAACAAGTCGATCTGGAGACGCGGGCCCGCCATCATCCGCCGCGCCGCATCGCGGATCGCTTCCAGCCGTTCGAGCTTAAAGGCCAGCACCTGCGCCATTTCCTCGCCGCTCGGCTCGTCCTCCTCCTGCTTTTCAGGCAAAAGCAGCCGCGATTTCAGATAAGCAAGCCAAGCCGCCATAACGAGATAATCGGCGGCGATTTCCAGGCGCAGTTTCCGCGCCGATTCAATGAAGGACAGATACTGTTCTGAAAGTTCGAGGATCGAGATCCGGGCCAAATCGACTTTTTGATCGCGGGCAAGCGAAAGCAGAAGGTCGAGGGGACCCTCGAAGCCGCTCAAATCGACGACAAAATGCCTGTCCTCGCAGGCTGTTTGATTCTCATCCATGAGAACGCGGCTGCTATTCCTTTGATGATTCCCGGCAATCCGCTGACTATGCCGGAAACCGGGCCATCAAGGCCAGAAATTCAGCGCGCAGCTCTTCAACACGCGCGCCGGTTTCCACATGGTTTCGCGGTGCGATCGCGGCTCCGGCCCTTTCAAGCGCCTTTCCCTCCAGCACGGGCGCAGCACCGGCCACGGCCTCCATCTCCGGCATGTCGCCATTGCAATGAAGAAGCATGTCGCAACCGGCATCCAAAGCCGCTCTTGCGCGGCCTTCCATCGGGCCTTTGAGCGCCTTCATCGACAGGTCGTCCGTCATCAAGAGGCCGTCAAACCCGATGATGCCCCTGATAACCCCGCCGATGACACTGGGCGAAAGGGTGGCTGCCCGCCCGGCATCGAGCGCCTCGTAGATGACATGCGCCGTCATCGCCATACCGCAGTCGTTGACATGGATAAAGGGTACGAAATCGGCCCCTTCCAGCGCCGAAAGCGGCGCATCCACCTGCGGCAGGTCGAAATGGCTGTCGGCGGTGGCGCGGCCATGGCCCGGAATGTGTTTCATCACCGGCGATACGCCGCCGGCCATCAGCCCCTCCATTTGCCTGCGCGCAAGCTGCGCAACGGTTTCCGGCTGGTCTGAGAAGGCCCTGTCGCCGATCACGTCATGAGTTTCGGGACGCCGCACATCGAGAACCGGCAGACAATCCGCTGTGATGCCGATAGCGGCAAGGTCTTCGGCGATGAGGCGGCCGTGAAGAAAGGCAGCGCGTCCGGCAATCGCATTGTCCACCCTGTCGATTGCACCGATCCAGGCGGCTGCGGGATAACGCCATGCAAGCGGCGGGCGGAGGCGTTGAACCCGCCCACCCTCCTGATCGATAAAGACGGGAGCATCGTTCCGGCCCACGGCTAAGCGGAATTCGGCGCAAAGCGCCGCAATCTGCCGTCTGTGGGTGCAATTCCGGGCAAAGAGTATAAGACCCCAGGGCCGGTATTCGGCAAGGAATGCCCGCTCAGCCGGGTTTAGGCGCGTGCCCGCAATACCCGTGATAAACGCCCGTGGAGGCGCACTCACCGCCGGATTCACGTGGGAAGCCGCACGGTCAGTTGCGCTGAACGAAACAGTCCGGCAGTCCGGCCGACTTCAGATCGGAACACAACCGGTCCGCCTCGCCCCGCTCGGCCATGGGACCGACCTGGACGCGGAAGAAAATCCCGCGCGTACCAAGATCCGCACGCTGGATAAGCGGCTGACGGTTGCCGAGCTGGCCTGTGAAGCGCGACTGGAAATCGGAGAACGTGGCAAGGGCCTGTTCTTGCGTCCGGCGCGAGGCAAGCTGAACCACGTATCCGCCTTGCGGAGCCGCCGCGGGCTGAACCGCCGCAACAGCCGCCGTGCGCGCGGATGCAACCGACTGTGTCGTGACGGGGGCAGGCGCTGTCGCCGCCGCTTGCTGTCTCGAAACTGGCGGTGCTGTACCGGCGGGCGTCTGCGGCACAAGATTGACCGGCCCACCCTGCGGTGCCGCAGTGTTGTCATCGGTTCGGAACCTTTCGACGGCAACACGGCGGACTTCAAGCGGTGCATCTGCCGGGTTGCTCGCCCGAGCCGTCGCAGTCGCGCCGGGCGGCGGCGCTGACGAGACAGGCGAAACCGCGATACCCGGCCGCGGCGGCGGCAAAGGAATGGTGGAAGGTGCTGCGGTCTGCGCGGCGGATGGCGCGCCGCCGGTTCCAGGCAACGGTGCTGATCCTGGATTGCCGGCATTCGCATCGGCGGCGCCAAGCGTTCCCGCCGCCGAAGCCTGTGCGGCCACTTGGGGTTCGGGCGCGGGCGGCGCCTCGATCGTGCCGTCCGGCCGCACGGTCAAGGTGCGCACCCGCCGCGGACCGTCAACGCCGCTGTCAGGCGCAATCGGCGCGGGACGCACAACGCGCGGTTCAAGCGGCGTAACGGCGTCGCCGCCTTGCGGCACGCGATCCTCAATCTTTGCTGTCTCACCGCTATTCGGTTGCGGCAAAGCCGCAAGGCTTTCAACGCGGCTCACGATCCGGGTGTTCTCCACACTGTCGCCGTCAGCACCACGAAGGACGAGCGGGTCTTCAACATCCGACTGGGCTTGATCGTTTTCCGGCCGGACCTTCACCGGTTCGCCGCCTGCGGAAATAACGGGCGGCGGCCCGCTCGCCGTTTCACCGAAAATCGCCCGGTAGGACACAGCCCCGGCTCCACCGAAGATCGCAACGATGACAACGCCCGCGACAATCCCAAACACCGGAATTCCGCCGCGTTTTTCCTCTTGCTCGAAATGCGGAACCTGCTCCAGGCCCTCCGGGGCGTAGTCGTTGCGGGCGTAATCATGATAAGCGCCCTGTCTTTGTGCCCCATGCGCATAGACGTCCTCATTGAGGGCTGACGCCATTTCTTGCTCAAGGTCGGTTCCAAGATTGAGACCATGCGGGCTTTGCGGCGCCGGCGCCGACTCAAATCCGGGATGCGAGGGTTCGACATACGACCCAGGTTCGGCGCCGTGATAGTTAGACCCGGTCCCATGATAATCGGGCTCGGTCCCATGATAGTCAAAAGCCGGTTCATGAGCCGCGGTGGACGACCCAGCATGAGGCCGTTCAGAAGGCTCGAACGGATTGTCACGATGGTAGTCGGAAGGCGCAGCGGCTTCACGTCGGGCGAAAAAAGGCGGAGGGGCCGGCTCTGGAGCCCGTTCGGCGGGCTCAGGCGCCACCTGTACCGGCTGGGCAGGCGTGTCCTGGCGAGTTCCTTCGCCAAAAAGCGATTCGCGCAGGCTTGCTTCAAGGTCGGCGGCAAATTCATCCGACAATTCCACGGCCGGCGGTTCGGCTTCTCCCGGCTCGAAATCCGGCGCAGTCCGTGCAGGCGCCGGCTGCTCCGGCTCGCGTCTTAAATGGTGCAGCGGCGGTGGCGGCGGGGATTGAAGCGGCGGCTCGGGTTCAGATTGCGGCCGCGGATCAGGAGGAAACGGCGGCGACGATGCTGCCGGCTGGTCGAGTCCGCCGAAAGAAAACGAAAGGGATGCCAATGCCGGTTTGGCTTCCGGCCTTGGCGGCTGCGGTCTATCCAGGTCATTGGCGGTGAAAAGCGGTTCCACCGGTTCGCTTGGTCGTGGCGGCGGCGGTGGCGAAGCGGGCGGCGGCGTCAAGTTGCGCGGGGGAACCAGAGGCTCAACCGGCGGAGCCGCAGGACGCTGTTCAACCCGTGGCGCGTCCTGGCGCGGCATGACCGCTGCCTCCGCTGCGCGCGGCCGCGCTTCGTGAAGAACTCGCCGCTGTTCAGCCAAGGGAGCGGACACCGCCGGTGCTTCCGGCTGCCCTCTGAAACTGCTTGGCTCGGGCGGAACGGGCGCCCTTTGGGCCGGCGCCACCTCCGGTGAACGGCCTATTGCCGGCTGCGACGGCGATTTCGCATCCAGCGGCCCAAACGGGGCACTTTCCGCGACAAGCCGTGCGAGCTCCGCCAACGGATCGGTATCAAGAATCGAACCAGACCCCTGGCCTGCTTGATCCTGACGACCGCCCTTTTTATTGTTCGAACTGTCTGTTGCCATACTCACTCTCGCTTAAGTCGAGAGATCACGCGCCGGAACCAGAGTTCCGGCGAACTACATTTCCTGCGGTGCATTTACGCCAAGAATGTTTAGGCCATTGGCGAGCACAACCGCTACTCCTTGCACCAAAGCTAGACGCGCCAAGGTTAATTGTTCGTCACCCATCTGTATGAATCGCAAATATGGCAAGTCTTTGCCTTTGTTCCAAAGCGCATGAAATTCACTTGCAAGCTCGTATAAGTAGAATGCGACACGATGCGGCTCATGTGCAAGGGCTGCGTTTTCCAGTAACTCGGGAAAAGCGGCGATTTTGCGAAGAATTGACAGTTCAGATGTGTCGTTCACCCGTGAAAGACAAGCCTCGCTTACATGCGGCGTTGAAATCGGCAGGACAATATCGGGAAAAGCTTCACGCGCCTGACGGAAAACCGAATGCGCCCGCGCATGGGCATATTGTACATAGAACACGGGGTTATCTTTGCTTTGCTCGGTGACCTTAACGAAATCGAAGTCAAGCGGTGCATCGTTCTTGCGGTAAAGCATCATAAAGCGCACGGCATCGGGGCCGACTTCATCAACGGCGGCACGCAGCGTCACGAATTGCCCTGCCCTCTTCGACATCCGCACAGGTTCGCCGGCGCGGTAAAGCTTCACAAGTTGGCAAAGCCGTACGATCACCTCAGCTTTACCGCCGGATATGGCCTCGCCGACCGCTTGAAGCCGTTTCACATAACCGCCGTGGTCGGCCCCGAGCACATAGATCATTTGATTGAAGCCGCGCAGGAACTTTGACCGGAAATAGGCAACGTCGGCGGCGAAATAGGTGTATGAGTCGTCCGACTTCTTGAGTGGCCTGTCGACATCATCGCCGAAAGACGTTGCGCGGAAGAGTGTCTGATCGCGGTCTTCCCAGTCTTCGGGCAGTTGCCCCTTCGGCGGCGGCAGCCGCCCCTCATAGACAAGGCTGCGGTTCCGCAACTCGCCGATCATCTGAGCGATATCACCGTCCGCGCCATGCAGGCTTGCCTCGGAGAAGAAGACATCGTGATGGATGTTCAGCGCGGCGAGATCGGCCTTGATCAGGTCCATCATGGCGGCGACGGACGCATCGCGCAGGATCGGCAGCCAACCGGCTTCCTCAAGATCGAGAAGCTTCAGCCCATGCTCGGCGGCCACCGATTCACCGACGGGGACAAGATAATCACCCGGATAAAGGCCCTCTGGCATTGGGCCCGGATCTTCTCCAAGGGCTTCCAGATAACGCCGGTAAACCGAACGCGCGAGCGCATCGACCTGCGCGCCCGCGTCGTTGATGTAGTACTCGCGCACCACATTGTGGCCAGTGAAGGCGAGAAGGCTTGCAAGGGCGTCGCCAAACACGGCACCACGGCAATGCCCCACATGCATGGGGCCCGTCGGGTTGGCGGAAACATATTCGACATTGACCTTTTTCTCCGCGCCGATGCCGCCGCGGCCGAAATCGTCCGCGCGTGCGAGCGCTTCGATCAAGCTGCGCTGCCAATAGCCCTCATGCAGCGTGAGGTTCAAAAAACCTGGGCCGGCCACATCGGCCTTGGCCACATCGGCGTCGGCCACCAGCCGGTCGGAGAGCGCAAGCGCCAGATTGCGCGGCGAGGTCTTCAAAGGCTTTGCAAGCACGAGCGCGGCATTGGTAGCCAAATCGCCGTGTTCGGGATCGCGCGGCGCTTCGACCACAAAGCGCGAGAGATCGACCGGCTCGGGTGCCGATATAACCGTCGGCAGCTCCTCAACTGCTTTTTTAACTTTCGCCCGGAACTCTTTGAAAACAGACATTTTTTATCTATTCAAACTACATGTTGGAGAAGCTGAGGGAGGCACCCGGCGCACCCCCGAACAACCGGCCATGCTCCAGAATGGCGAAACGGTCGGTCATCCCGGCCACGAAATCGCAGATATGCCGCGGCCGGCGTTCGGACGAAAGGGCCTTGATTGCAGTCCGGTTGGGTTCGGGTATGGCCTCGTTATCATCGCAGTAACCCAGATAAAGGCCGCGGACAATATGCTCCGCCTCGCCCATCACCGCCATGATCCGCTCGTGGCGATAGACATGTTTAAAGAGCGCCGCCTTCAATGCTGCTGCCACCGGGCCAAGGGCGCCCGAAAAAGCGACCACATGGTCGTCATGGGTGCGGATGTCAGCCACCGAATGCGGTGCGACGGCAGCCAGGCGGCGCTTGCTTTCATGGACGACGTCTTCGATCATGCGGGTCATGACACGGCGCAGTGTCTCATGGATGAGCCGCGAGTTCTCGATCCGGCCATGCAGGCTTATAACCTCTTCAAATGCCGTGTCGCAAAGCGGCAGGTCTTGAAGATCGTCGAGGAAAAGGAACCCGGCCCTCAGCGCATCATCCACATCATGGGTGATGTAGGCGATGTCGTCGGCGATCGCGGCCACCTGAGCTTCCGCCGAGGCGTGGGTGTGCAGTTCGAGATCGTGCATGGCCGAATAGGTTCGAAAGGCGTGCGGCAATGCGGCCCTATCGCCATTTCGCGCAAGCAGCGGCCCGTTGTGCTTGGCGATCCCTTCAAGCACCTCCCAGGAGAGATTGAGGCCGTCAAATGCCGCATAGCGGCGTTCAAGATAAGTAACGATCCGCAAGCTTTGGGCGTTGTGGTCGAAGCCGCCCTCCCCGTTCATGGCCAGGTCGAGCGCCCGTTCGCCCGCATGGCCGAAGGGCGGATGGCCAAGGTCGTGCGCCAAGGCGAGAGCCTCGGCGAGGTCCTCGTCCAGTTCCAGAACGCGGGCGATGGAGCGGGCGATTTGCGCCACTTCCAGCGAATGCGTTAGCCGGGTCCGGTAGTGATCGCCCTCATGGGCGATAAACACCTGCGTTTTGAATTTCATGCGGCGGAAGGCGGTTGAGTGGATAATGCGGTCGCGATCGCGTTGAAATGGGGAACGCGTTGCGCTTGGCGCTTCCTCGATGAGGCGCCCCCGGGAGCAGTCGGGATGGCTTGCAAATACCGCTCGGTGCATGGCAGCCCAGGCTGTCGTGTGACGGCTTCGGGTTTGAACCTGAACGCCGTTATGCTTACTTTGACCTTGGAATGGGCGCAACGCCCGCCTTGTCGGCGATTCGAGGCTTCACTGCAAACCATGGGCCTTGGGAAGTACCGATGAGGACGATAGTGGAAACGAATTGGGACGAAGGGTCGAGATGAGCGCAGCAACGGTCACACTGTCCGCGCGTGCGGCAAAGCGGCTTTCACAAATCCTGGAGAAACAGCCCGGCAAGGCGGCGCTCCGCGTCAGTGTCGTCGGCGGCGGCTGCTCAGGCTTTTCCTATACCTACGATTTGGTCGGCGAGAAAACCGATGACGATACCGTGGTCGCTCGCGACGGGGTCGAGGTGCTCATCGATTCCATTTCGCTGCCCTTTCTGGAAGGATCTGAAATCGATTTCGTCGACGATCTGATCGGCCAATCTTTTCAGATCAACAATCCGAACGCAGTCGCGGCCTGCGGATGCGGCGTATCGTTCACCGTTTGATTTATCGCGACAGCCCTTCGTTCAAGGATAATTGCCGGTGCGGATCGCGACTTGGAACATCAACGGCATCAAGGCGCGCATCCAGAACCTTTTGGACTGGCTTGATCAGGCGAAGCCGGATGTGGTCTGTCTGCAAGAGTTGAAGTCGACGGAGGACAACGTCCCCCGGCTTGAGATCGAAGCGCTCGGTTATCATTGTGCCATCCACGGCCAGAAAAGCTTCAACGGCGTTGCCATCCTCTCGCGCGAGCCGATGGAGGATGTGATGGTCAGATTGCCGGGCGACGATACCGATGAACAGGCGCGCTATATCGAGGCCGTCATCCCGGCTGGAAACACCGTCATCCGCGTCGGCGGCCTTTATCTGCCGAACGGGAACCCGTTGGGCACTGAAAAATTCCCCTACAAACTCGCTTGGTTCGAGCGGTTGATCGCCCACTGCAAAGACCGGCTCTCGCTGGAAGAGCCGTTTCTTCTTGTAGGCGATTACAATGTGATTCCAGCGCCGGACGACGTCTATGATCCTGAGGCCTGGACGGACGACGCGCTCTATCAGCCTGAAAGCCGGGGTGCCCTTGCAACGCTCACCAATCTCGGCATGACCGAAGCGGTCGCGGCTGTCGCGCCCGGGACTGGCAATTACACATTCTGGGATTATCAGGGCGGAGCCTGGCAGAAGAACCACGGCATCCGTATCGATCACATCCTGCTGTCGCCTGAAGCATCCGACCGGGTCATAGGTGCCGGCATTGAGAAACAGACGCGCTCCTGGGAAAAGCCTTCGGACCACGTCCCCGTCTGGGTCGAGTTGGACGTTGGCCGCTGAAGTCCGCCCCTGTCAGTTGTCCCGGTGGAAGCGTGAATGACGGGTAAGGGCAAAAAACTCACAGCGGCCAACGCCACAGATCGCCATGTTCCGTATGAAAACCGCGATGGTCAGGACCCCGCGCCAGAAACCCGCTTTCGGAGCGCTTCGGCCCGCGCTTCGGCGAGGGCCGCATCGGCCGGGTCGGCTTCCGCAAGCGCCTCTTCGGCCATTTCAATGATGTTTTGCCGGGTCTGACCGGCGGCGTTGTCGCGGGCCAGTATCAGCCAGGCAAGGCCCTGCACCGGACGGCGGCGAATCTCCTCGCCCGTCCATAGCATGTGCCCAAGCAGGGCTTGCGCGCCGCTATGGTTCTTCTTCGCAGCCAGCGTCAGCCAGCGCGCCGCACGCATCGGATTGGCATGGTTGCTGTCTTCTTTCAAATAAAGCCGCGCCAATTCGTACTGGGCATTGGCATCGCCGAAATAAGTGGCTGCATAACGGAAAAGCTCAACCGCGCGCCGCGGGTCGGAATGGACGACCGTTTCGGGAATGCCCGAGACATAGAACTGGCCAAGCGCCACGAAAGAATCACTGATGATGCGGGCATAGCGGCCGAACGGGCTGTCGCCGCCATGCTCAAGCGCGAGGCGTTCATAAAGCTTGAAAGCCTTCAAATCGTTCTCTTCGGTGCCGTCGCCATCGGAGTACATTCGGCCAAGCTTCCACATGGCGCCGGCGTGGCCTTTCGCGGCAGCGGTTTCAAGCGCGGTCACCGCATCGCTCATATGGCCGTCACGATAAGCCCGAACGCCAAGCGCGAAAGCCTCATCGGCCGTCAATTCCTGCGTTGAAAGGAGGTTTGCCTGTGCCGGCGCTTCGCTCTCGGCCTGAAGGCTCCCCGCCCAAACGAAAAACCCGAGCGATGCCACTGCGGCCAATACAAAGCAATCAAAGCGTCTCAGTTTCATCCTGTCCACCGCTCGCAGAAATCTGGGCCCTGTCCCTTCAGATATCCGCGTAACTTGATTTTTCGCCTCGCGCCCCAGGATGGGTCACGGCGCCATACCGGGCCGACCCGACCGTTTGCGCAAACTTCCAGATGACGCCCGAACCGAAACCCGTCTCGCGCGGCTTCCAGTTCCTTTTGCGTTCCTCCAACTCTACATCGCTCAACTTAACGTTGAGTTTTCCTTCGATTGCATCAATTTCGATGATGTCGCCGTCGCGCAGGAGCCCGATGGGGCCGCATTCAGCCGCCTCGGGCGCCACATGGCCAATGCAAAAGCCACGCGTCGCGCCGGAGAAGCGGCCATCCGTAATCAGCGCGACCTTGTCGCCCATGCCCTGGCCGTATAGCGCCGCTGTGGTCGACAGCATTTCCCGCATCCCAGGCCCGCCCTTGGGGCCTTCATAGCGAATCACCAAGACATCGCCTTCCTGGTATTCCCTGCGGCTCACGGCTTCAAAACACGCCTCTTCGGAATCGAAACAACGTGCCGGACCGGTGAACTTGAGTGTCGACATGCCCGCGACCTTCACGATTGCGCCATCGGGCGCCAGGTTGCCCCTGAGGCCGACGACGCCGCCGGTCGGCGTAATCGGATTGCCGGCCGGGCGGATGACGTCCTGGTCCGGGTTCCAGGCCACGTTTTCCAAGTTTTCCGCGATGGTACGGCCGGTGACCGTGAGGCAATCGCCGTGCAGATAGCCCTCATCGAGGAGCGTCTTCATCAAAAGCGGGATGCCGCCGACCTCAAACAGATCCTTTGCGACATAGCGCCCGCCGGGCTTCAGGTCGGCGATATAGGGCGTGCGCTTGAAAATTTCGGCGACATCGAAAATATCGAATTCGATCCCGCATTCATGTGCGATGGCGGGCAGATGAAGCCCCGCATTCGTCGAACCGCCCGATGCGGCGACGACGGTTGCGGCATTCTCAAGCGCTTTGCGCGTCACGATATCGCGCGGGCGGATATTCAGGCTGATCAGTTCCATGATCTTTTCGCCCGACAGCGCGCAAAACTGATCGCGCAACTCATAGGGCGCTGGCGCGCCGGCCGAATAAGGCAGAGCGATCCCGATCGCCTCGGAAATGGTCGCCATGGTATTGGCCGTGAACTGTGCGCCGCATGACCCGGCAGACGGGCAAGCGACCTGCTCCAGTTCCTCCAGATCCTCCAGCGACATGTCGCCGACCGAATGCTTGCCGACGGCTTCAAAAACGTCTTGGACGGTGACCGGACGCCCGCGGAAATTTCCCGGCAGGATCGAACCGCCATAGATGAAGATCGACGGGACGTTGAGCCGGCACATGGCCATCATCATGCCGGGCAGGCTCTTGTCGCAGCCCGCAAGGCCGACAAGCGCGTCATAACAATGCCCGCGCATGGTGAGTTCAATCGAATCGGTGATCACGTCGCGTGAAACCAGCGAGGACTTCATACCCTCGTGGCCCATGGCGATACCGTCCGTTACCGTAATGGTGCAGAACTCACGCGGTGTGCCGTTCGACGCAGCCACGCCCTTTTTGACCGCCTGAGCCTGACGCATGAGGGAGATATTGCAAGGTGCAGCCTCATTCCAGCAGCTTGCGACGCCAACAAAGGGCTGATGGATCTGCTCACGGGTCAGACCCATGGCATAATAGTATGAACGATGCGGTGCGCGGTGCGGCCCCTCCGTCACGTGCCGGCTCGGCAGACGCATCTTATCGATGATTGTTGTTCTTACATTCATGGACACGCCGACCTTGCTGCAACTCGTGTTGGTTATAATCCGATAGGCCTATGGAACCGCCACACGCCTCACGCTATGTGGCATCCAGACAACCAACATAAACTGAGGTCGCGCGTATTTGTGGCGCAAACGCGGCATTTCACGTTCAGGTGATGAAGTTCAGCCGCAACCGTTGTATATTCGTCACATACTTTGGGATGCGATGAACATGGTTACCGCGACGCGCGCGGTTTTTGCTTAAGCGGCTCCTGCGATCCGCTCCAGCGCCTCGCCAATTCTGGCCCGCCGTTCTTCGGCAGCGGCTTTGCGCTCACGCTGCTCTTCAATGACATCTTCCGGCGCCTTGGAGAGGAAATTGTCATTGGAGAGCTTCTTTGCAAGCTTATCCAGCTCATCGTCGATTTTTGACAGCTCCTTTGCGAGCCGTGTTCGTTCGGCATCGAGATCAATCACATCGGCAAGCGGAATGGCCGCCGTTGTCGAACCGACAACCAGCTGGATGGCGCCGGAGGGCGTCGTCTCGGCATGCGAAAGGTCAGACAGGCGGGCGAGCCTGCAGATAAGATCACGATAGCGCTCGGCCCGCTCCTGCGCCGCCGAAGCGGGCGCAACAAGAAGAAGCGGCACCTTTGCACCCGCGGGCACATTCATCTCGGAACGGACGGAACGCACAGCGGTCACCAGATCGATGATCCAGCCGATTTCCGCCCGTGCCTCGGCTTCGTCGATGCCTGCCGCTTCCGGCCAACGGGCAAGCGCGAGAAGGCCGTCTTCACGCGGCGCGCCCGCATCGGCCGTGCGCTGCCAGAGTTCTTCTGTGACAAATGGCATGAAGGGGTGCAGCAGCGAAAGAATGCGGTCAAGCGCCCAAGCTGCCGTTGCCCGCGTTTCCGCCACGGCCGCGGTCTCGCCGCTTTCAAGAACCGGCTTGATGAATTCAAGATACCAGTCGCAATAGGTGCGCCAGATGAAATCGTAAACGGCGCCCGCCGCCTCATTGAAGCGGTAACCGGCGATGGCCGCATCGACGCTCGCGATCGTGACATCGACCTCGCCGATGATCCAGCGGTTCACAGCCTGCAAAGCCTTTGACGGATCGAAATCATCGGCGCGCGCGCATTGGTTCATTTCGCAAAAGCGCGCCGCGTTCCAGAGCTTCGTTGAGAAGTTGCGGTAGCCCTCCACCCGGGAGGTGGACAGCTTGATGTCGCGGCCCTGCGCCGCCATCGCGGCCAGCGTAAAGCGTAGTGCATCCGCACCATAAGTGTCGATCAGCTCCAGGGGATCGATGATGTTCCCCTTCGACTTCGACATCTTCTGGCCCTTCTCGTCGCGCACAAGCGCGTGAATGTAGACCGTGTGAAACGGCACCTCCGGGAGGCCCTTACCGTCCTTCATGAAGTGAAGGCCCATCATCATCATCCGTGCGACCCAGAAAAAGATGATGTCAAAACCGGTGACAAGCACATCCGTCTTGTAGAAGCGCTTCAGTTCCTCTGTTTCGTCCGGCCAGCCGAGAGTTGAGAACGGCCATAGCGCTGACGAAAACCAGGTATCGAGCACATCGGGATCGCGTGTGAGCATCCGCTCGCCGCCATAGTGCTTCAGGGCTGCTTCACGCGCCTCTTCCTCATCATGGGCAACGAAAATCTCGCCATCCGGTCCGTACCAGGCCGGAATCTGATGCCCCCACCAAAGTTGGCGCGAAATGCACCAGGGCTGGATGTTGCGCATCCACTCGAAATAGGTCTTCTCCCAGTTCTTCGGGACAAAGACCGTATCGCCCTTTTCCACCGCCTCGATGGCCGGTTTAGCGAGCGCCACGGCATCCACGTACCACTGATCGGTCAGATAGGGCTCGACGACCACATGCGAACGGTCCCCGAAGGGCTGCGCGATGACCTTTTCCTCCACACCCCTGTAAAAACCCAGTTCTTTGATCTCTTTCAGGACCAGTTCACGCGCCTCATAGCGGTCAAGGCCGTGATAATGTCGCGGAACGTTATTCTCTTCCGTCGCGGTCATCCGCGCTTCTTCATCCATCAGGACGATGAGCGGAATGTCGTTGCGGCGCGCGACTTCAAAGTCGTTGAAATCATGCGCGCCGGTGATCTTAACCGCCCCTGAGCCGAATTCGGGGTCTGGATACTCATCGGCGATAACCGGGATCAGCCGCTCCGCGATCGGCAGACGAACCAGCTTGCCGATGAGATTCTTGTAGCGCTCATCGGACGGATGGACGGCGACCGCGCCATCGCCAAGCATCGTCTCCGGCCGCGTCGTCGCGATGATGATCTCGGAAATGCCATCGATGGGGCCGTCCACCAGCGGATAGGCGAACTGCCACATATGGCCGTTCACCTCTTTCGGCTGCACTTCGAGATCCGAGATCGCCGTTTTCAGCTTCGGATCCCAGTTGACGAGCCTCTTGTCCTTGTAAATCAGCCCTTCCCGGTAGAGATCGACAAATACCTTGAGAACGGCGGCCGAAAGACCCGAATCCATGGTGAAGCGTTCGCGCGACCAATCGCAAGAGGCGCCGAGCCGCCGCAGCTGGTTGAAAATCGTTCCGCCCGAATGGGACTTCCATGTCCAGACGCGCTGGATGAAGGCGTCGCGGCCCATTTCGGCGCGGCTTATGCCTTCTTCTTCGAGTTGCCGTTCAACAAGCGACTGGGTGGCGATACCGGCATGGTCGGTGCCCGGCTGCCACAAAACGTCTTTTCCGCGCATCCGCTCATAACGAATCAGGATATCCTGAAGCGTGTTGTTGAGCGCATGCCCCATATGGAGCGAACCGGTGACATTGGGGGGCGGGATAACGATGCAGTAGGCGTCATCGCCGGCGTGCCCAGGCCGCATGGCCTTAAAGGCCCCTTGCTCTTCCCAAAGGGCGTAAATCCGGCCTTCCGACTCGGCGGCGTTGTAAGTCTTGTCAATCATGGAATTGGCTTGTCCAACAGCGGTCAGGACCGCTTCAAACAAAGCGTCCAACCCTTGTCAATAGAAGGGATGTAAACTGCAGCGCTTGCAAACAAAAGCTCTGAGATCACGGTCTTAACCGTGCCGGCCCGCAGCCAGCGCCGAATTTTCCCTTTTTGCCGGGTCAGCGCCCGCCGCCGCGTGCCACGCGCTCGATTTCCTCGCGTACAAGCCGTTCCACAAGCGTCGGAAGGTTCTCGTCAATCCACGCCTTGAGCATCGGCGAGAGCATCTCCCTGACGAGATCCTCAAGCGTGCGGGCGTTGTTCGAAAGGATCGTATTCGCCAAATTGCCGAAGGCCGCGCTGACAGCCGCATCGGTCGTCGCAGACATCAACGTGCTGCTGCTTTCATGTTGCGACATCAGTTCCGATGCCGGCTCGAAATCGGGCTCCGCCGCTAAAGCCGGTTCGGGCTCTTCAGCGGCGGCGGCGCCAAAATCCGCGTCACCCGTTTCCAGGGTGTTGTTGTCCTCATCGAAGCAGACATCATCGATATCCGGTTGCGTAACGCGCGTGTTCTCGGTGTCATCCTCGACGATATCGTTTTGCGAGAGTTCGAAAACATCTTCAGGCTCTGCGGTGCCGGCCTCGATGTCAGGAGCGTCGGTATCCACTTCGCTTGCGAGATCGTCCTCCACCGGTTCATCGAAAAGCGCATCGACCGAATCCTGACCGAGATCGGGGACCTCGCCCTCATCCTCGGCGGCCATCTCCATGGCCGCGCCGACAGCCTCAACCGCCTCGGGCTCGGCTGGTTCGGGCGCCTTTGCCTTAGGCTCCTCCGCAGACTTGCCGCCACTGTCATCTTCGGAAATGATTCGCCGGATAGAGGCGAGAATCTCCTCCATCGACGGCTCTTTCGCCTGCTCCACTGCACTCATTTTAAGCCCTATGTCACCGCATCAAAGGGCAGAGTCCCGACCGACCTGAATCGAGAATCGCTTACGAAAGCCTAGCAGTGAGCCGAATAAGCGTCCAGGATTGCGACGCTTAATTCCCCTGCCCTGTGCGTAATCCGAACCATTTATCGCGAACGGCTTCATAGTTCACGGTCGGGTCGTAGATTTGCACAGGTAAGCGCAGTTTTGCGGCGGTTAGCTGACCCATCGCCGACATGAGGCTAAACGCCGCGACGACGCGGTCTCTCTGGGAAGAGACGAGGTTGGTGCGTGCGTCGAGCACTTCTTGCTGAGCATCGAGCACATCGAGCGTCGTACGCTGGCCCACACGCTCTTCCTCCCGCACCCCTTCAAGCGCCAGTTCGGCGGCCTTGATCTGGGCAACATCGGCAAGAATCTCGCCTTTGGTGGCTTCAAGAGTGGCCCAGCTTGAGGTCACATCCGACCGAATTTGCCGCCGGGCATCGTCAAGCGACAACTGGGCGCTGGTGCGTTGATGCTTCGCCTGACGGACTTGCGAAGACACGAGGCCTTGCTGGTAAAGGGGGATGTTTAGGTTGCCGGTGATTTCGAAAGCTTCGCTGTCGTCGATGGTGTCGCTGACATCGTAGGTCCGCGACGCAGTTGCCTCTACGGTGAGGGTCGGAAGCAATTGGCCTGTAAGCTCCTTGATGTTGTACTCAGCAGTCTCGACGCCATGTTTGGCGGACAGGATTGCCGGATGCTGCGCCGCCGCAGTACCAAGTGCCGATTCCAGCGTGGGCGGGGTGGTAGAGCCCAGGGCGCGCGGGAACACCAACTGTCCGGGCATCTTTCCGATGATGTCCTGGTAGGTGGCCCTCGATGAGGCAAGATTGCCTTCTGCGGTTCTGAGATTGCCGATGCCTTCGCTGACGCGCGATTCGGCCTGCGCCACATCGGTGCGTGTGACCTCGCCGACCTCGAACCGGTCGCGGGTCGAGCGCAGTTCTTCGCGCAGCACTTCGACGTTTTGCTGATTGAGCTCGACGAGCGCCTGGTCGCGCACAACGTCCATATAAGCTGTCGCCGCATCCAAAAGAACTGTCTGCTCGGCTTGGATCAAATCCTGCCGTCCGCCCAGGACCGCCGATTCCGCACCGCGAATCGCGTTCCGGGTCTGAAAACCGGTGAAAACGTTTTGGGACACGGACAGGTTGAATGTGAGCGGGTCCGAGTGGGACTCAGTTGTTAAACCGGATGATTCGGTTCGGGAGTAGCTGTAACCGTACTGCGTGCTTCCGCTCACGAAAGGTCTGAGATTGGCCCTTGCTTGCGGGACGCCTTCATCGGTGGCCCGCAAGTCCGCACGCGCGGCATTCAAACTCGGGTTGTTCCGGTACGCGGCGGAAAGTGCGGATGTAAGCGTGTCGGCCCAGACCGCGGACGGACCGCAGCAGACAGCCGCAACCAGGAAAACAAGGCTGAACCTTCGCATACGACACCGATATCACAGTTTGGCGGGATCAACGGCAAATCCGCCGGTTCACGTTTGCCGCTCGCTCCCTTTGAACACCCGTTTGATCTGCAGGTCTTTTCGTTGGCCGCGAGTGGCCGTTATAAGCGACCGCAGCCTTGCTTGCCACCGTCCATGCTGCCTAGGCGCGACGCTGGCAACAATATTTTTCTTTTGTGCGACTATTCCGCATCACCCCTTGGACACTCTCATCGGGCAATATTGCGGAAATCCGTAATGCCCTTAGAATTCAAAGGCATGCGCACGCTCAAAACCGGGCAACGGTTTTGAGCTCGCCTCAAAGAGCGCGCGCCGCGACACATCATCTCCGATCTTTTCATAAAGAACGGCGCGGCTGTAGGGCGGCATGCCCTCGACCGTTGCTAGACGCCCGCCCTCCTTGAGCTGTTCAAACAGCGTTTCGGGAACGGTTTCGACCGCGCCATCGATGAGAATGCCGTCGAACGGACCCTGATCGGGCAGACCGCCTTGAAGCGGGCCATCGACGATCACCGTGTTGGAGAGTTCAAGCTCAGAGAGAAGATCGCTTGCTTGCGACGCCATCTCGGCATCGTCTTCAAGTCCGATGACGGACCCCGCGATTTCAGCAAGGACCGCACTGCTGTAGCCCGTTCCAGCACCCACAACGAGAACAAGCGAATCGTTGTTGAGTTCGAGCGCCTGAATGAGCCGCGCCGTCACCATGGCCGGGTTGAGAAAACGTGGATGGACGCCGCTGCCAATTGCAATCGCCTCATCCGCATAGGCCATCGAACGGCGGCTCTTGGGCACGAAACGCTCGCGTGGGATGAGGGAAAAAGCGCGGACGACGTCAGGTTGGGTCACGCGGTTTGGCCGGAGCTGGGATTCGATCATGCGCATGCGCGCATCGGCAAAGTCAAACATGGCCACCTTCCGTCATTCTGACCATTTAATCTCGGCCCTCGATAATCGAATCGCGCGGCAATGGGAAGATCACGCGGGTGACAAGCGCCCCGGCCGCCTGAGTGGGAAAGCGGCTGCCCTGAACACTCTCCCTAATAATTGCGAGGAGTCCCATCTTTCTTAAACGGAGAACGATCCGGGGGTGGTGCTGGACCGTCCCCTTTGACGAACTCGAAGAACTGTATCTCGACCTGTGCGGGAACCAGGACGGCGGTCCGCCCGGTTTTCAGCCCTTTATGATGACCCGCACCGGCGCGGTCCAGCTCACAATGACCGCGTACGACCGTAAGACCGCCGATGCCGCGCTCGATGCAGCCGCGCGGTTCCTGGCGGACGCCGGCGTGACGGTGCGGCGCGCCGAAAAACCGAAGCGCTGGGGCGCGATGCGGTACCGGCCGCAGGATCGTTAGGGCTTCTGGTGAATGCCGGTTCGGATTGACCGGAAGCCAGCTCCAAGGCCCGGAGACCTTTGCGCTTCTTCCGGAGCAAATCCAGAAAAACTGGAGACCGGTTTTCCGCCCGGATTTGCGACAAAACACGGACTTAGAGCAACTGAGCGACTCAAAGAAAAGCGGAATTGCTTCAAGCTGACGGCGTGGAACCGCTTGATGGCTTCTGCGTCCGGTCACGTCGCCGGTCCAGGGTTTTGACCTTTCCACCGGACTCCAGGCAATGGCGGATCTGGTCGAAATCGAGGACTTCCTTCGATTCCAACTCCCGAACCAGGTATTCGACCGCACCCTTGTGCTGTTTTATGATATTTGCCGCCGCGTCCCCGCCCTCCCGCAAAAGCGACATAACCGCCCGGTCGACCTCCGCGGCCGTGGCATCGGCATGTTCGCGCGGCTGGGCGATGGTCTGTCCGAGGAAGGGGTGGTCTTCGCGCTGGCGAAGATCGACCGGCCCTAACACCTCGTTCATGCCCCACCTGGACACCATGGACCGGGCGATCTCCGTGGCGCGGCGGATATCATCGTCGGCGCCGGAACTGACCGAGCCGATCAGCAGCTTCTCCGCGGCGCGTCCGGCAAGGAGGGTAACAAGCTGCGCGCGCAAATAGTCCTCAGGAAGGGTGTGACGCTCTTCCTTGCTCAGCATGTGCGTCCCGCCGAGAGTCCGTCCCCGCGGGATGATCGTGACCTTGTAAAGCGTGTCTGCCTCGGGCGTGAAATAGGCCGCAGCCGTGTGTCCGGCTTCGTGAACGGCGAGGCGATGACGTTCTTCTGGCCGGATGGCCAGGGTCCGCACCGTTCCCACCATGACCTTGTCGCGCGCCTCTTCCAGGTCGTTGGCCGTGATCGTCGTGCTGTGGCGCCGCGCGGCGCCGATCGCTGCTTCGTTCAGGAGGTTTTTCAAATCGGCGCCTGAGAAACCCGGTGTTCCGGCGGAAATTGTGTCGAGATCGTGCATGTTCGCCAGGGGCATGCCCTTGGCGTGAATGTCGAGGATCGCGCGCCGCGCGGTCTTGTCGGGAAGATTGAGTGTGACATGGCGGTCGAACCGGCCGGGACGCAGCAAGGCAGGATCGAGCACGTCCGGCCTGTTCGTTGCCGCAAGCACGACGACGGCCTCCTTGCCCTTGAAACCGTCAAGCTCGGCGAGGATCTGGTTCAATGTCTGTTCGCGCTCGTCGTGCCCGCCGCCGAGGCCGGTGCCGCGTGTGCGTCCGATGCTGTCCAACTCGTCGATGAAGATGATTGCTGGCGCGGCATTGCGGGCCGCCTCGAACATCCTGCGGACCCGGCCCGCGCCAACACCCACGAAAACCTCGATGAACTCCGACCCGGAGGTGGAGAAAAACGGCACGTCGGCCTCTCCGGCGAGAGCCTTTGCAAGAAGCGTTTTTCCGGTGCCCGGCGGGCCCATCAAAAGCACACCGTGCGGGACCTCCGCACCGACGCGGCGGAACCGGTCGGGCTCGCGCAGGAACTCAACCAGTTCGGCAACTTCACGTTTCGCTTCGTCCTGCCCGGCGACATTGCCGAAGGTGATACCCGTCTTTAGTTCGCTTGGTTTTGAAAAACGTCCGGAAAAGATCCCGCCAAGGCCGCCGGCACCTGGACCGCCGATGCCGCCAGCGATCCGGCTATGCAGCCAGAGATAAGCGCCAAGGATCAGGAGCCATGGGAGGATGTAGGCGAACACCGACATGCCTTCCGGCTCACGCGCCGTGATCGCGACACCCTGGCTCTCAAGCAAAGGCAACAGGTCCGGGTCGCCCTGGGCGGGCGTCACCGCGCGGTATTGGTGCTGACCGGCCCCATCCGGTGCGGCGGCCGTCACCGTGATCGCATATTCCTCAAGCAAGGCCCCGGAGACCTCACCATCGCGGATCATCTGCTTGATTTCGGTATAGGGCAGTTCTTGAACGCGTTCGGCCGGCTCCAGGAGGAAGAGGGAAAACGACAAAATGAGAGCCATGAGCGCGAACAGCGCAAACATCCATCCGCTGTTCCGATTGTCCGCGCCTTTCTTTCCTGGATCGGAAGGCACTTCGCTCAAACTCCATTCGACTGCGCATTCTTTAGCAAGACTGCATGAATCTGCGCCTGACCGCGATGATGCACGTCAACGGCGTTTTCAAAACGGTGGCCGGACCGCTTGGCGCCGCTCAGACCGCCGTCTTCACGCATCCGCGCGGGCGATAAACGCGCGGAGCCGCGGCGCAACCCGGTCGCGCCAAAGATGTCCGTGAAAGGTTGAGAAGTGGCCGCTTCCCGGAAGCACGTATCGGTCACGTTTTTCATCCGGGATGTGCGGACAAAGGGCGTGAGCAGCCGATGTCTGTCCGGGTGCCGCGACATCATCCAGTTCACCCTCGACGGTCATGAGAGCTGTCTTGCGGATGGCGGAGAAATCGACAGGCCGCCCCCGCCAGCGGAACCGGTTCCGTGCCACGGCCCGTTCGTGAAAAACGTGACGGACATTGTCGAGGAACCACTCAGACGGCAGATCCATGACCGAAGCATAGGCATTGAGAAAGGGGAATTGGACCGGATCGGCACCATCATCCTTGAGGATCTTGTCCAAGAGTTCCCCGCGTTGCGCAAGATGCCGCATGAGATAGGCCATCAGCGCCGAAAACTGGAATTGCGCCGGATAGACGCGCCTGCCGGCCCCGGGGTAATCGCCGTAAACGGTCGTGAAAACATGGCGTTCGAACCAGTCGAGTGACCGTTCGCGGACGAGTCTGACGACCCTCGTGGGATTCGCGGTCGGATCGATGGGTGCCGCGAAGAGGACAAGCGACCGCGGCGCGGCGGCGTCATCCGCTTTTGCAAGAATGGCCGCGGCCGCCAGAGCCGGGATAGCCCCTTGGCACATCCCTAGGACATGCATGCCCCCGCCCAGTTCCCGAATCATGTCAACGACATAGGCGATATTGTCATCGAGGCGGAACCGCCCTGCGGCGGCGGGGACGTAGCGGGGATTGATCCAGTCGGCGACGATCACGTCGCTGTCCGAGAGCATTTCAAGAACCAGGTCGCGGAACAGGAACCCGAAGTGTCCGGAAAGCGGGGGTATGACAAGCAAGCGCGCCTTGGACCCGGCGTCCCCCTGCTTTTGGAACCGGGTCAGCGCGCAAAACGGCTTCTGGCTGAGGTCTGGCTGGATGACAGCGACCGAGCGGTTGTCGAAATCGATCGTATGGATGCCGAACGAGCGCCGCGCGGGCTGATCGACGCTGACCCCCGGTAGCGGACTGGCCCAGTTTCCGGACATATATGCAAGTGCTGGCATGAACCCACCTTCGTGATCGCACGCGCAGCACGCGGCCATCCTCCAAGCGCTCGCCCTCCAATCCCCGCAAGACAACGGCATCCATAAGCCGAAACGCGACGAAGCGCCTTGACCTTGGACAATAGTGCAGCGGCCGCGCCCTTGCCTTCGACAGGCAAGCAGGACGCAAATGCCGGAGCAACACTGCAATGATTCTAGGAAAGTTGGCTCCCCGGGCCGGACTCGAACCAGCGACCCAGCGGTTAACAGCCGCTTGCTCTACCAACTGAGCTACCGGGGAAGAGTTGGCCGATATAGCAGACAGCCTACCGGCTGCCAAGGGTTTCATCGCGCTTGAATGCTGGAGGCCACGCCCGGAATCGAACCGGGGTATACGGATTTGCAGTCCGCTGCGTCACCACTCCGCCACGTGGCCGAAAATGCGCAATCGCGCTGTTCACGGAATCGTGAACGTAAAGTCAATCTAGGAAAAATCGGAAGTCCGATAAAGACCTTTCGCCCGGATATGGTTTACGGGGCCGCAAAAATAAAGACAAGGGGGCAACTCTGCGGGAATCGCGCACTTGAAGGCCTCCGGGAGAAGCCGGACCGCTGGAACAATCCGTCATGGCTGATGCCGTTTCCCCGCATAGCGCCGTTCGTGCGTGTGCTAGGACCCTGGAAAGCCAGACCTCGTGGGCAACTGCAAACGCAGCCAGTCCCGAGGGCACCCAACAAAAAGCGTGAACACCTCTATGCGCTCAAGAGCCGGTTGAAGAAAAAAAGTTGCAATCAAATCCGGCCTGGTTCCACAAGAGCCGCCAAACCGGCTCGATTGGCAGCCGGCCGGGAGATCGGAGAGAAGGAAACGCCCATGAACCAGCCGGAAAACGGGACCGGCAAACTGCCTCTAAGCGGTGTGCGCGTCATCGAAATCTGTCAAATCGCGGCGGGGCCGTTTTGCGGCATGCTGCTGGCCGATATGGGAGCCGACGTTATCAAGATCGAGCCGCCGAATGGTGACGCCATGCGGACCTGGCCGCCGCTCAATGACGGATACAGCGAAAACTTCGCGTCCTTGAACCGCAACAAGCGCTCGATCGCGCTGGACCTGAAGGACAAAGCCGATTGGGCTATCGCAAAGAAATTGATTACTGCCGCAGATGCCGTCGTGGAAAATGCAAGGCCCGGTGTCATGGAACGGCTTGAGATCGACTATGCGGCGGCGCGCTCCTGGAATCCCGCTATCGTTTACTGCTCGATTTCCGCCTTCGGGCAGACCGGCCCCCGGGCGCGGCAAGGCGCTTTCGACGTCACGATGCAAGCCCTCTCCGGGATCATGAGCGTCACCGGACATGAGGGCGCGGAACCGGTGAAATGCGGTGTCCCGGTTTCCGATTTCGCAACCGGCCTTTATGGCGCTTACAATATCCTTGCCGCTTTGATGGTGGCGCGCGAAAGCGGAACCGGCTGTCATATCGACGCTTCGATGCTGGGCTGCTCGCTCGGCATTGCCGCACTTCAAACCAGCGAGTATTTCGGCAACGGTGCCGCTCCGCGCAAGCTGGGCGCCGCGCATCCCCGCAATTCCCCCTATGAAGCCTACCGCGCGAGCGACGACTACTTCGTCATCGCCGCCGGGAATGACAGGCTCTGGTCGACCGTTTGCGCGATCACGGGCCTGGAGGCGCTGCGGGATGACCCCCGCTTCGTCACGACGGCGGACAGGGCGAAAAACCAGGTGGAACTCAAACCCTTGCTCGAAGAGCGCTTTGCCGGTGCGACGGCCGCCGTGTGGCTCGACCGCTTCGCTAAAGGCGGCGTGCCCTGTGCGCCGATCAACGATTACGCGCAAGTCCTGGACGATCCCCAGGTCGAGGCGATGGGATGGATCGAGCCGGCGCAATTGCCTTCCGGTGCCGGCATCCGGACCTTCGGCGTACCGGTCGCCATGACCGGGCAGGATTTCACGATCAGGCGCGGCCCTCCTGGCCTTGACGCGGATCGCAGTGAAATCCTCGCGGAGCTCGATGCGTCATGAGCGATGCGGTGCTCCTGATCCGGGAAGGCGCCGCGATGCGGCTGACCTTGAACCGCCCAGACACCCGTAATGCGCTCTCGCCCGTTTTGGTCGAAGCGATGATGGATGCCCTCGGCGAGGTGGAGCAGGCCAGGCCCCGCGGCCTGATCGTGGCTGGAGCAGGCCCCGTCTTTTGCGCGGGCCTCGACCTGACGGATTTGGACCGCAAAAGCGACGGCGATATGCTGCACTTGCTGTTGCGGATCGAACTGATGTTGCAGCGCCTGTGGTCGCTGCCCTGCCGCACGTTGGGGCTTGCGCAAAAGGCGGCGTTTGGCGCGGGCGCCGATATTCTTGTCGCCTGCCAGACCCGCGTTTTGACGCAAGGCGGCAAAATGGCGTTTCCCGGCCTCGGATTCGGGGTTTTCCTTGGCACCAACCGGCTCGGCCTGCGGATCGGGCCGGGTCCGGCTGAGCGCCTGCTTGCCGCCGGGCGGCCCATTCCGGCTGCAACGGCCCTTGATTGCGGCCTCGTGGATGCGGTTGCCGCTGAAGGGGGCCTCACGTCATTCAGCGCGGATTGGACGGAATCGGTCGCGAAGCTTGAGCCTCATGTGGCGGCGAACCTTGGGGTGACGGCGGTGCGGGCGGACGGGGCCGCCGATATCGAGGCGCTGGTGCGCTCGGCAAGCCGCCCAGGCCTTCGCGATAGAATCGCCGCCTATGCAGCCGCGCAATCAGGCATGCGCGCCGATGCCGCAAACCAAAAAAGGGAGACGGCATGAGCGCGAAATCCAAACTTATCAGCCTTGCTGAGATGGTCGCGCAGATCCCGGACGGCGCCTCCATCGGGCTCGGCGGCAGCTTCCTGCATCGCGGCCCATTCGCCTTTTGCCGGGAGTTGATCCGCCAGGACAAGCGCGATCTTGAGATCATCAAGGCTTCCCCAGGATACGATATCGACATCCTTTGCCGCGCCGGTGCGGTGCGGCGCGTGCGCGCTGGCATTGTTGCGATGGAGGGAAATTTCGGTCTGGCGGGCGCTTACCGGAAAGCTGTCGAAAGCGGCCGGGTCGAGCTTGAGGAGCATGCCTGCATGACGCTTGTCGCCGGTTTGCGGGCCGGAAGCGCAGGCGTCCCCTTCCAGCCGGTCGGCGGCGTTCACGGCAGCCAGATTGCCAAAATCAACGGCTGGAAGAAAATGGCCGATCCTTATGGCAGCAATGAAGAAACCTATCTGATCCCGGCCATACGCCCCGATTTCGCGGTGATCCATGCCCATGAGATCGACGCGGCGGGGAATGCACGGGTTTACGGATCGCCGCACTGGGACCGGGTGATGACCCGCGCCGCCAAAACGCTGTTCGTGACCGGCGAAAAGCTGGTGGAGACGGACCGGTTCCGCGAACAACCCGAACTGACACTGGTGCCGGGCTTCATGGTGAAAGCGGCGTGCGAGGTGCGGCAAGGCGCCTGGCCCGGCTCGCTGGAGCCCGAATACCCGGTAAACTATGCCGAAGTGCAGGATTATGTGGACGAGCCCGGAGCCGGGATCGAACGGCATATGTCCCGCGCGCCGGAAGCCCAGGGTTAGGGAACCCGGCCATGTCCGCCAGCTTTACCCCCTTTTCCCATGTCGTCATCAATCTCGCCCGCCTCATCCGCCCGGATGAAGTGACGTTCTCCGGCGTCAATTCGACATTGCCGATGCTGGCCTGCCTGCTGGCCAAGCGGGCTTATGATTTCGATTTTACCTGGCTCAATGTCGCGGGCGGCGTCGACGCCGAACCGGCGGGGGCCATCCCTTTGTCGAGCGGTGATCCCGCCCTCATGCATGGATCGGCGGCCGTCTTTGCGAATGAGGATTTTTATGACCTTTGCACGCGCGGCGGCATGGATTTGTGTTTTCTTGGCGCGTCGCAGATCGATGCCACCGGAGCCACCAACAATTCGGTGATTGGCGACTGGCATGCGCCCAAGGTGCGGCTGCCGGGCGGCGGCGGTTCGGCTGTGATGATGCCGACCCTGCGCCGCGCCGCGACCTGGCGGACGGAGCACTCGCCCCGCACCCTTGTGAACGAGCTGTTCTTTCAGACGGCGAAAGGGAATCTCCAGAATGTCGTGACGCCGATGGCCGTCTTCGACAAACGCGATGGGCGTCTCGCGCTCCAAAGCCACAACCCGGCGGTGACGATTGCCGAGATACAGAAAGCCACCGGTTTCACCTTCGACGCCAGCGGGGCCGTGCCGACGCCGCCGCCGACAGAAGCGGAGCTCTCGGCCCTGCGTTCGCTCGATCCGGACGGCCGGTTCGAGCGGGACGCGGCTATTACCCTTCCGGAAGCTGTTGCATGACTGTCCATGGACTGTTTGCCGATGCCTTTCGCGCGCGGGCCGAAACGCCGGAACAAGCATCGAGAACCGCCCTTTCCGCCGATGGCGAAGTCCTCAGCTACGCAGCGCTTCATCGCGCGGTGCTCGCCCGCGCGGAACAGATGGCCGCATCCGGGCTGAAGCCGGGGGACCGGATCGCACTGCTTCAGGACCGCAGCGCGGGTTTGGCGATCGATGTTCTGGCTGGGATCGCGGCTGGACTGCCGATCACCGTACTAAGCCGCCGCGAGGCCGCGCCCGAAGCCGCATCCAAGCTGGCGGCCGCCGATTTCTGTCATCTTATAGTTGATATGACCCATGCGGGTCGTGGCCGGGATATCGCGCGGGACGCCGGGCTGACCCTGGAAATCCGGGCGGACACGGGGAACGATACGCCCGGCGCTGTGCACGGCGCCGCGTACCGCGCGGAACCGGATGACGAAGCGCTGATCATTTTCACCTCGGGATCCAGCGGCCTGCCCAAGGCGGTCCGGATCAGCCACGGCAATATCGCGCTCAATACCGCCGGTCTGTCGCATGCCACCCCTCTGGGCCCTAACGACCACCTTTTGCACGTCATGCCGTTCAGCCACACAAACGGCATCCTCAACCAGCTGCTGGCACCTCTGGCGCAAGGCGCGCGCGTTACGCTTCTGTCCCGCTTCGCAACTGAAGACTTTGTCAGCCAGATGGTACAGTTCCAGCCCACCGTCATCACCGGTGTGCCGACGATGTATCAGAGGCTTCTTCAGGCGGACATTCCGGCGGAGGCGGTCGCGCGGCTGCGTATGATCCGCTGCGGCTCGGCCCCGCTGGCGCTGGAGACGCAAAAGCGCATCGAGGCGCATTTCGGCGTTGAAGTGATCGTTTCCTACGGCCAGACGGAGACCACCTGCACGAACACGGCGAACAGCCCCGGCGCACGCAAGCTCGGTTCGGTCGGACGGGTGCTGCCGGGACAGGAGCTTGCCATTCTTGCGGTCGACAGCGACCGTCCCGTCACCGGTGGCGAGGCCGGCGAGGTCAGCATGAGGGGCAAAAGCGTTGCCTTGGGATTTGCCGGGCAGCCGCCCTTTCAGCGCGACAAATGGTTCCGCACCGGAGACTGCGGCTATCTCGATCCGGACGGTTATCTGTTCCTGACGGGACGTCTGAAGGAGATCATCATTCGCGGTGGAGAAAACCTTTCGCCCGGCCGGATCGAAGAAGCCTTGCTGCGCCATCAATCGGTTGGCGCGGCCTGCGTTTGCGGCCTCGAAGACGAGGATCTCGGCGAGGTTCCGGTCGCATTCGTCGAGTTGGAAGGGGGCTCACGGATCGAACTGGACGAAGCGAACGACGTAATCGCGGCGGCGCTCAGCCCGTCGCATCGCTTGCGCGATATCTTCGTCGTGGAAAAACTGCCGACGAACCGGGTCGGCAAGGTAGACCGCAAGGCCCTGAGCCGCATGGCCCGCGGCCAAACCGCTGGGTGATCCCCCTCACCCGCGCCAGCGCCGGTGCAGCCAAAGCCATTGCTCGGGATATTCGCGCACCCAGCCCTCAATCAGGTTCGCAACCGTCTGCATGGCGGGTTCGATGGCGATTTTCCCGCTTTCATCCCGCTCAAGCTCAAGCGGTCCCATCAGTTCCAGACGGAAGCGCCCCTCGGGCAATCGGATCGAGCGCGCGGCATAGACATTCGCTTCATGGTTGCGCGCAAGCTTCGCGAAAGAGGGGTTGGCGCGCGCCGTGCGGCCGAAGAAGGTGATCGGTTTGCCTCTTGAGAAATGCTGGTCGACGAGGAGCCCCACATGACCGCCCTTCTCCATGACGCCGTTGAGCGCGACAAGCGCGCCTTTGCGCGAGGGCACAAGCCCGCCCATCACCGCGCCACGCACCTCATCGAGCTTGTCCGCCAGAAAAGCATTGTTGGGCGGGCGGAACAAAACCGTGATCTGAAGCCCGTATGTGGCCGCGCAAACGGGCAGCAGTTCCCAATTCCCGGTGTGCCCCGTAACGATGATCGAGGGCCGGCCGCTGTTTGCGATTTCAAGGAAAAGGTCGATGCCATCGACGTCGAAATGGCCGGCATCGGGGTTCTCGAAATCGAAATCGAAAATCCGGTCTAGAAAAGCGTACTCAACGGCGGTCCGTCCGAGATTGTCCCACACGCCTTTCAGGATCCGGCGGCATTCGGCTTCGGATTTCTCAGGAAAGGCCCTCCTTATATTGTCGAGCCCGACCCGGCTGACCGGGAAAACCGGCCCAAGCGTGCGCGCAAGCGCGCCACCCGCATTGACGGCAAAGCGGGTGGGCAAAAGCCGGATCGCGCGCAAAAGCGTCAGAACGATCTGCGCATAGATCCAATCGGCAACACTCAGAAGCCAGCGCGGAAGCGGCGTCTTTCTCGCCACGGACGAACCTCCCGAGCGCCGTCAGATCATCATGACGATCTTGCCGAAGACCCGGCGGCTTTCCAGGCGGTCGAGGCCCTCGCCGATCTGGTCCATGGTGATCACCGTGTCGATCACGGGCCGCGCAACGCCGTCGGCCATCTTCTTCAAGCCGCTCGCGAGGTTCTCGATCCGGCAGCCGAAACTGCCGAAGATGCGGTATTGGCGCTGGAAGAGCTGCATGAGGTTCATCTCGGCCATGATGCCGGTCGTCGACCCGCAGGTGACAAGCCGCCCGCCGGGCTTCATGCACAAAAGACTGCCCTGCCATGTGTCGACGCCGGTGTGCTCGAAGACGACATCGACGCCCTTTTTCTTGGTGAGCTTGCGCACCCGCCCCTCGAAGCGCTCCTCGCGGTAATTGATCACATCATCGGCGCCGAGCGCTGCGGCTTTTTCCGCCTTCTCCTCGCTCCCGACCGTGGTGATGACATGGACGCCGAGCGCCTTCGACAGGCGGATCGCCGCCGTGCCGATGCCGCTGCCGCCCGCTTGGATGAGGACGGTCTCGCCCGGCTTCAACTGCGCATTGTCGAAGAGCATGTGCTCGACCGTGCCGAAGGTGATCGGCGCGCAGGCGGCGTCCTTGATATCGACGCCATCGGGCACACGGACGCACAGGCGCTCCTTCATGTTCACGCGCTCGCGCGCAAAACCGTCGAGATGAAAGCCGTGGATACCGCCCACATTCTCGCAGAGATTGTCGCGGCCCTCTTTGCAGGCCGGGCATTCCCCGCAGGTCTCGGCCCCGTAAAGGGCCACATGATCGCCAACCTTTAGCGCCTTGACGCCCGGCCCCACGGCCACAACCTCGCCGGCGGCTTCCGCGCCCACCACAATCGGCAGCTTTCGCTTGGCAAAGGCCATGCCGCGCCAGCCCCAGACATCGATATGGTTGAGCGCAAGCGCCTTGATCGCCACCTGGACTTCGCCCTCACCCGGCGGTTCGGGATCGGCCATGTCAACGATTTCGAGCTGTTTGTCGCTGACAAGCTGAAGCGCGCGCATGAAATGCCTTTTTGTTTTCGGTTTTGAATGATCAGCGGCGCCTTGAGATAAGGTTCGCCGAGAGACCGCCGTCGACGGTGAGGATCGATCCCGTCATGTAGCGTGAGCCGGGAGAAACCACAAAGCGCACCAGATTCGCAACCTCTTCCGGCTCGGCAATGCGCCCGGACGGAATCTGGCTTTCAAGGATGTCCATATAGGCCTGATAGGGCTCAAGCAGTTTCGTGTTCACAAAGCCCGGCGCGATGTAGTTCACGGTCACGCCTTTGCGCGCGACTTCAACGGCGAGCGAACGCACATAGCCGAGCATGGCGCCCTTTGTCGCCGCATAGGTCGAATTGCCGGACGTGCCATAGAGCGATGTGACCGAGCCGATCGAGACCAGACGCCCGGTTTTCGCGCGCACAAGCGGCCGCAACGCCGCGCCGGCCAGCCGCATGAAACCGAAAAAGTTGACCTGCATGAGTTCAACGGCGCGCGCGATATCGACGGCCGCCGCAAGCTGATCGTAGGACTGCCCAGCGTTGTAGACGAGGCCGTAAAGCCCCTCATCCGCTTCAATCTGAGACGCAAAATGGTCGACGGCGCCGCCGTCCGATACGTCGAGCCATTCGACCCCGAACGCTCCGTCAGGTTTGCTTAGCCGCATCTCTTCAACGACTTGGCGCGCTTCTCGCTCGGGCTCGCGGCTCGTGATCGTCACATCATAGCCGTCTTCGGCGAGCGCGATTGCAATCGCTCTCCCGATGCCCCGGCTGCCGCCAATGACAAAGATGCGCTTGTTCTCAGGCAAATCTTCCG
>JAKSCL010000307.1 GCA_022360615.1 Hyphomicrobiales bacterium | reverse complement strand
TCGAGATCGCCAAGCGCGCCGGCAAGATCGGCCTCCGCCTTCATCCGTTCGGCGGAATCGGGGAACACCTTGTCGAGGACGGGCCCGAGCGCGGCGGTGAAGACGCTGGCAAGCGCGCTCATGGCAAGGCCTCCATCACTTGGCCGAGGAGTTCCGGGCTTGTGACGCCAAGCGCCGCGCCGAGCGCCACCAGCAAGGCGGCCAGCGCCGCCACGAGCGCGCCGTGCTCTTGCGCGGCTTCGGGCGCCGTTGAAGGCGCTTTCACCGCGATCACCGGCTGGTATGCGCTTTCCGGCACGCCGCCGGCGGCCCGGATCGCCGCAAGGAAATGGCTGTAATAGCCGCCGATCGACTGCCATTTGTCGGTGATGTTGACGGTGCGCCGCGCGTTTTTCAGGTCGTCGCGCCCGTGGTCCGGCAGGTAATGGGCGATGCCCTTGCCCCGCCCGTTCCAGCGCCCGTCGATCAGCCCCTTGATCAGGATGCGCGCGCCGATGACGGGATCGAGCGCCTTGTCCGGATACCGCACCAGATCGGCGCCGGCGTCGGGACTGGAGCGCCGGTAGTTCTCCTTCCAGGTGAGCTGCACCTGGCCGCGCCCATAATAGACATGGCCGTAAGGCGGTTCCGCCTTGCCGTATTTGCGGTGGCGGACAATGCGCCGCGCACCGGCATCCGTTTTCGCGAAACCCTCGCGCACCGGCGCCATTTTGCGGCCCGTCTCGTGATAGGCCGTCGCCAGCGCATAGGCGAGCGTCTTCTCCCGCCTGTCGCCATGGGTGACGAAGGCGTGCAGGATACCGTTGATGCCGTCGACCTGCTCCTGGCGCAGGCCGCGTTTGAATAGGCGGCGGCGGATGGCGTCGAAAAACGCTTTCTCGTTCATCTTGATATCCCATCCATGAAAAAAGCCGCCCGGACGGGGCGGCTGGCGGAAAGCGGCGTCACAGGCTTTTGGGCGGGGAGGCGCCGGCAATCGCTTGAGCGCTATTGACGTCCGCCGCCATTGCCCTGTTCTCTCGCCTGAGAAGCCCCGCCCGGCTGGAATTGATAAGCGCCAAGAGCACTGACCGCCGCAATGCGGCATCGTTTAATGCCGGTTTTGCGCGGAATACATTGCGCTACGGTGGGGGACGTCGTTAGGCGGCGTTGCCAACATCCGTACTATTTCATTTGCGTAATGTGTCAGAGCCTGCTCGGCCGCGTGCTGACCCACGGTTTCGGCACCTCTAAAAAATGGCGTTCTTCGCACCCGGTCACTAAACAAAGGAGTAATCCGGTTCGCGGCCATCGTACCGACAGCGCCAGTTGCCCCGCCCTCGGCGGCCCCCCAGCCTGCATTCGCCACGCGTTCGCCGAAACCGCCTTCGCCGCTCCCGAAACCCTGTATGGCACCCGACCTAGCACCTGAAGCCGCGCTTCTTAACACCGGCCCGGACCAGCTTAGAACCGGCGCCGCCGTTCTCGCTGCGGCGTCTAAAGCCGGGGTAAACCGCGCAGTCACAGGCGCCGCCGTTCTCGCTGCAGCGCTGAGAGCCGGGGCAACCCGCGCGGCCGCAGGCGCCGCCCTCGTCGCTGCGGCGCGGAGAACCGGGGTGAGCCGACCGGCGGCAGATGCCCCTCTTACAATCGCTCCGCCTGGAATAAACAGCATTGGAACCGAACCCAGCATCTCACCTGCAAAAGCTGCATTCGGATTGCGCTCCCGATAGGCCGCAAGGTTAGCACGCATCTCATCGCGGCCCAGCGCATAAGCCTCGCTAAAATCCCCGCCCGCGAGCACGGCCGAAAGGCCAGCCAAAAATCCGTAAATCTCATCATGGGACCCCAAAGTTAAACCATACGCAAAGGGGTCTAGGATTGTGCCGCGATTGGATTCGTCGAGCCGTTCCCCGTCTGGCCCCGGCTGCTCTACGGCTGGCGGAATATAGTTTTCACTGGGGATCTGCTGATAGGCAGCGGGCATGGGGGAAAATAGACCGCTGTCCGGTTGCGGCAGCCTCACGATTGAC
>JAKSCL010000305.1 GCA_022360615.1 Hyphomicrobiales bacterium | reverse complement strand
ATAGTTTTCAACGGGATGCTGTTGATAGGCAGCGGGCACGGGTGAAAACGGACCGCTGTCCGGTTGCGGCAGCCTCACGATTGACGGAGGATAGTTTTCAACGGGATGCTGTTGATAGGCAGCGGGCACGGGTGAAAACGGACCGCTGTCCGGTTGCGGCAAGCCTGTATTGGATGCGGGGCCGTCGCCGTTCATGTTTTCGAGAACGGCGTGCATGCGCATCAAATCGTCCTCTGTAGTCGCATCTCTCATGATGGTCAGCAGACCCGGCAGATTGGGCGGGGCCGGCATATGCCGTTGCCCGGTCTGCCCGTGTCCGTGATGCACGTGCCCTGGAAGCCGGTACGCATTATAAAGTTGCATGTAGGGACTTGGATTCTGGGGCACGGGTGAAAACAGACCGCTGTCCGGCCCCGGCTGTCCCACGACTGGCGGAATATAGTTTTCAACGGGATGCTGTTGATAGGCAGCGGGCACGGGTGAAAACGGACCGCTGTCCGGTTGCGGCAAGCCTGTATTGGATGCGGGGCCGTCCCCGTTCATGTTTTCGAGAACGGCGTGCATGCGCATCAAATCGTCCTCTGTAGTCGCATCTCTCATGATGGTCAGCAGACCCGGTAGATTGGGCGGGGCCGGCATATGCCGTTGCCCGGTCTGCTCGTGTCCGTGATGCACGTGCCCTGGAAGCCGGTACGCATTATAAAGTTGCATGTAGGGACTTGGATTCTGGGGCATGGGTCGAATGCGCCTTCTTCCGGTGTTTTGGTCTCGGTCGATGAATGGGATGGGCTCGGTTACACGGCACATGCGCTGCCATGCGGCCTGATGCTCAATGCAATGCGGTTGACGCGGGCTTGCCTTCGCGCACGGGAGTAACGCGCATGCCCTGAGCGTGAGGATGAGCGAAGTGCATGTCTTTTAAAGGGAGGCGGCATGCGCCTCTCTCGTTAACGATGCTTCGAGAGACGCTCAGGCTTCGCCGTCCCGCTCCTCAGCATGGGGGCGCTTGTTTCGAGCACCCTCGGCCTCACCCCAAGGGATGGCCGCCGGTTCCGTTCGCAATTCCAGCCAAAAGCCCTCTCCTTTGCCCGCCAACGCGGCTCCTTTGGCCGGGCGGGACACCCTGAAGGAATGGATCGGGGATGGCGGGACGGCGGCCGTTATTGAACTGGCCGCTATAACCGGCCGGGTATACTGGCATGCTGGGCGTTTGCCACCCATTGCCGTTGCGTGGCCACGCCGCAAGAGCGGCGGCCGGATAGTATCGCACGCCATGCGCGCGCTGCTGCGGGTTTTGAGCACCGGCCGCCGCCATGGTGTTCATGTATCGCGGGTTCATAGGGGCGGAGGCGTGCGGTCCCGACCCAAACAGATCGCTGCTTGAACGGTCCGGCCCCCAGTCCGGATGCCCATATTGACGCCCAAGGGAGCGGCCTCGCCATTGATCAGAGGGCCCGCTCCATAAGGGCTCACTCTCGTTCGCCACCCGCGGGTCGTTTAGAAAATCAACAACCAGATGACCGGTCCTCAGCGCATCGATGATGAGATCATCGATCGCCTCTCTTGGAAGATTGTGCTGTTTTACGTAACGCCCGATCCGCCGGCCGACCTCATTATTGTATTGATCCCTGATACTGTCTTTAGGGTCGCCGGGCTGTGCTATCTCTTTGACATTCCCCCAGAATTCCGCAAAGGCGGGACTTCTATCATGGGCCAATTCAGCGCTTACATGCGCATGGCCTATGGCATTCCGCTGATTATTGATCCAAACTTTTTCCTCCTGGGACATGCTGTCATTGGTAACAATGCGATTTGCGTTGGACACGGCGTCGGCATGACGTGCCAGATAACCTATGAAGCCGCGATTGCGGGTCGGTCCCGATTCTCTAACGGAATCACTACTGGAGGAATCACGGCTAGAGAAGTCCCGGATGGATGAACTAGACATCTACATATCTCCTTTTTAGGGTTTTTTACCTGGGTAGACGTGCACACTCATGTAAGGAGAGAGGGCTTAATCGCCCCAGGGCATTTTGCAGCGAGGCGGGTTCACCGGACCCTGGCAAAACACTTTATTTTCAAAGTGTTGGCGCATTTTCTTACCGGAAAACCGCCTGCACTTTCCAGAACACGCGTTAGTCGGGCATGCCAAAAGAAAGCATCAAATACCCATCAAAATCTTTCATTCCGTCTAAATAAAAGCTTTCCTTATCCTTGTAAAAATATGCATGAGAATTGCCTGAAGACCAACAAGAACCCCAATAAGCAACCCGCATATTATCCAGCATTGGATAGACATAGGCAAATTTGCCGCGATGATCAACAAAAACAACAGAACCTCTACTTTCTTTAGTAAAGTAATCCCGCGGAAGAAATTTATAACGCGTGATATCACGATTAAGCTCTCTTGAGACACTATGTGAGGCTCGCCGATACTGTTCCGTAGTACACACATATTGCCAATCGAACTGATCGATCACATCGGCCAATTCGAATGGTTGATTGGGACCATAGTCTTCAAATACTTTATAAAGAACGCTCTCAATATCGCGCACCGGCATCGACCAATAGTTTTTCCAAAATTTAACTCTATCAATTGCCAAGAGCATGAAAAGTGGAGAAGAAAGAACAAGTCCTGCGATAAAAATGATTTTAAACCACTTCGGCACTCGATAGTTCATAAGTCGGCCCAGCATTTATTCTAAGCTCCAATCCCACCCATGCCCCGGCCCCCGTCATCCAGTGGCACTGTAAGGCTTTCACCGCCTTATTCAAGGAAATAATTCATATACATGACGGGGAAAGCCTACTCCGCTTTGCGGCGAACATATGGTGCGGCGTTCTCAACGCCAATTGCAAGAGCGTGCCGCGCATCAGCTGGACCTGCCCCTGACCGCCAAAACCGAACAGGTAGGGGGGCATCGTATGCGATTGAAAGCGCGGTCTTTTTGAAGTCTTGCCGCCCCATCATGCACTTATCGTTGCCCGGTCACCGAAGGCACACGCTTTCCTAGGGGGATATGTACGGCGAGAGTTTGCCGTCCGGACTATCCCAGTATCGCCACCAGGCACCGGGACCCGGCCCAGTCCCCCCGGGCTGCTCGGGTTGCCCCGGTTGCGGCCATACGCCCGCCTGCCCGCTTGTT
>JAKSCL010000193.1 GCA_022360615.1 Hyphomicrobiales bacterium | reverse complement strand
TCGTTGACGATGACGGCGACTCGCCGTCCATCGCGATTGTTCAGCACGCGGTTCAGCAGTGTCGTCTTGCCGGCGCCGAGAAAGCCGGAGAGGACGGTGACAGGAAGTCGGTCGATGGCAGACATGGGTCATGCATTCCTAATGAGTTACAACGTAATGACTTGTTCAGGTGCGGCTGGTGCCAGCGCTGCATATGGCTGCGGGATGCAGCCGACCTGACCGCCGTCGACCGCGTCTTTTCGCGTCAATTCGCCTTTGCCACACTGCTGCAGGACGCCCTCCGTACGATTGCGCCGCAATGCGCACTGAGAGGCGATAAATGCGTTGAAGGCTTCGAGGCGATAGACGCGCCCGCGCTCCGCTAGTGTGGACGGCGCCCGATAGATCGTTGGCGGCGCGATCTTCGGATTGGCCTCGCGCAACTCTCCGAGAACGTCGTAGGCTGACAGCGGGCCGCCGCGTCGGCTTAGATCCGCCAACGCTTCCGCCCGCATCTTCCCCCGCTTGCTCATGCGATGCCTCCATCAACCAGTCGCACGTTTGATATGTTATAGTATAACATTACACAAGAGGGCGATTGGAATGCGCAATTGCAGGGTGGCTGGCATGGCCGAAAGAGACATCGCGGACAAAGAGGTCAGCGGCCGCGTTCTTGAGAAAATCACAGGCAGTGTTGGTTTGACACGCGATGAAACCGATTCGATCAAGGCAAACTTTGAAGGCGCGGTAGCCGCCGAATTCGGGATCGACTTCGATCTTCTGCGTGATCAGCTCTTGAAGGACGCCACGCGCCTTTAGGTTTTGAATCGCTGTCGGTTTCGGAGGTGATCGGTATTCCGCGCTTTACGGGTGACCATACAACTTAACCGTCATCATTGGATTTGTTCCGATGATCCAGCGGCCGAGACGCGCACTGAAATGCGCTTTTCTTCACACGAACGTCGCTTACAGCATTTAGCAGCGAGGCGACTTCGCCGGGCGCCGGCAAAAGGCGTCATTTTCAGAGAGTTGGCGCATGTTCCTTTCTGAAAACAGCGTGCACTTTTCCGGAACACGCGCTAAGGAAACTGGTATTGAATCCTCGGAACGGGTTCGAGGACGACAATCGAGTATTTGATTAGCCTCCGGCACAAGGCCGGGTGCCAGCGTGAGGTATGCGTTTGGCATTGGGCCTTTAGCGCCCGGCCGCGTAGCCCTGCATGCCGCGCGGATTGGCGGCCGCCCTCAGCACATCGCCTGATTTCGATGCCGCGCACAGGCGGCCTTCGGACCAGTCGTCGCCGCGCACGACATCGTGGCCGCGCCGTTTCAATTCGGCCAGGGTGGCTTCGGGATAGCGGTTTTCCACGACGAGCCGGCCTGGCTGCCTGCCACGCGGCCAGAAAGAGAGCGGAAAGTGCTCGGTGTGAAACGCCGGATGATCTATCGCCTCTTGTAGGTTCATGCCCTTTTCGACATGGTTGAGGAAAAGGAGCGTCTGCCACTGGTCTTGCTGATCGCCGCCGGGCGTGCCCCAGGCGAGATAGGGTTTTCCGTCTTTGAGCGCGAAAGAGGGGGACAGCGTCGTCCGCGGCCTTTTCTTTGGCTGGAGCGATGACGGCGAGTTCTCGTCGAGCCAGAACATCTGGCCGCGGGTGTTGAGGCAGAAGCCGAGTTCGGGGATGACAGGCGCCGATTGCAGCCAGCCACCCGATGGCGTCACCGCAATCATATTGCCGTGGCGGTCGATGACGTCGATGTGAACGGTGTCGCCGCGCGCTTCGCCGGTTGGCTGCACGGTCGGCTCGCCAAGGCTGAAGTAGTGTCCGATCTCACCGGGATCGCCATCGGCGGCGAGTGCGGCATCGATATTGGGTGTACGGCCATCCGGCGCGCCTGGCCGCAGGTCGGGCGATGCGGTCTCGCCGATCAGTTCGCGCCGGGCCGTGGCATAGGCGGCCGAGAGCAGGGTTTCTCTCGGAACGTCGACGAAATTCGGGTCGCCATACCATGCTTCGCGGTCGGCGAAGGCGAGTTTCATGGCCTCGACAACCAGATGCACATAGTCAGGACCGTCGGCCGGCAGGTTTGAAAGGCCGAGCGGTTCGAGCATGGCGAGCGTTTGCAGCATTACCGGCCCCTGGCCCCAGAAATCCGTCTTGCAGACGGTGTAGTTGCGGTAATTCAACGTTCCCGGCTCTTCGTAGGTTGCATCCCACGCGGCCATGTCGCCCCCGCGCAGCAGGCCTTTGTGATAGCGGCCCGATGAATCGAGCACGGGTTCATGCGTATAGAAGCGGTCGATGGCCTCGGCGATAAAGCCCTGATACCAAGCGGACTTGGCGGTTTCGATCTGCGCCTCGCGGCCTGCGCCCGCTGCTTCGGCTTCATGGATAATCCGCCGATATGTGGCGGCGATCGCAGGGTTGGAGAGGAAGCTGCCGACCTCGGGCACCTTGCCATTGTCCAGATAGACGGCGCCCGAGGCCGTCCACTCTTCGGTGAAGAGCTTTTGCACACGGCCGATGAAGGTCGCGATCTTAGGCAAGACCGGGATGCCCGTTTCAGCGTAATAGATCGCGGGCGAAAGCGCATCGCGCACCGAGATCGTGCCGTAATCCCTCAAGAGAGTCATCCAGCCGCCAAAGGCGCCCGGCACCATGGCCGACAACAGACCGCTGCCGGGGACGGTCGAAAGCCCCAATTCGCGAAAATGGGCGATTGTTGCCTTTTCCGGCGCGACGCCCTGGGCGCACATGACCCGGATGCGCCCGTCACGGGCGGAATGGAAGATTGCAGGGAACTCACCGCCTGGACCATTCAGATGCGGCTCGGCGACCTGGATCGTAAAACCGGCGGCGATTGCCGCGTCAAAGGCATTGCCGCCTTTCTCAAGAACACCCATGGCGACGGCGGAGGCAAGCCAATGGGTGGTCGAGACGACGCCATAGGTTCCGGTGATCTCGGGTCGTGTCGTGAACATTCTCATGCATCTCCTGAAGCGCGTGCGGCTATGGCATGGCGGATGCCGACGGCAGCCGCAACGGCCAAGGCGGTGAGGGAGGCTTCCTCGTTCGGAAAAAGAAGGCCTATGGAGCATAACAGCAACAGCGCCCGCTCCCAGGCCCTGAGTGTCCCCACCATCCGGCCTTCGATTGCGAAGTTGAGGGCCGCAATGGCGAGCAGGGCCTGGACGATTGCGATAAGCTGATCGAACACCGTTCCCGTGACGCCGAGGATCTGCGGCTCGAAAATAAACAGGAACGGTAGAAGAAAGCCCGGCAATCCAAGCCGTACGGCGGTAAAGCCCGTCGCCCAGAAATTCGCCTTCGCGATATTGGCGCCGACAAGGGCCGCGACCGCGACGGGCGGGGTGATTGCCGAAAGATTGGCGAAATAGAAAACAAACATGTGGGCGGCCAGAAGCGGCACGCCAAGCTGTACAAGAGCCGGGGCCCCAAACAGCGCGACGATGAAGTATGACGCCGAGGTGGGAAGACCGAGGCCGAAGACGAGGCAGGAGATGGCGACGATGACGGAGAGCGTCACGAGCCTGCCGTCCGAGAGTTCCAGCATCGCAAATGAAAGCTTTTGAGCGAAGCCGGTGATGGTCAGGATTTCAATGAGAACGCCGATAACCGCGATGACGGTTGCGACCATCGCGCCGCTTTTTGCGCCTTCGACAAAGGCGTCGACGATGCGCATCATGCCGGTCTTGAAGCCGTCAAGCGAGAAACGGTTGGCGGCAGCGCACATCAGGAAGTCGAGACCGAGCAGCAGCGCAAAGGCGTAAAGGGCGGCTGTCCCGGCCGGGATGCCGGTCACAAGCAAGTAGATGAGCGCGATAATGGCGGCGGCCAGATGCCATTGCCGCATCGCGGCGCTCGCGAAAGGCGTACCGTCATCGCCTTCCATGGCGGCGTCGCGCGCATCGAGGCCGAGATTGACGGCGCGCAGATGCACGGCTCCCATCAAAAACACATAGTAGATGATGGCGGGCGCTATCGCCGCGATCATCACCTCGGCATATGGGATGCCGGTTATGCCGACGATCAAGAAGGCGGCAAGCCCCATGACCGGCGGCATGAGTTGCCCTCCGGTCGAGGAGACGGCCTCCACTGCGCCTGAGAAATGCGGCTTGAAACCATAGCGCTTCATAAGGGGTATGGTAATCGCGCCCGTCGAGGCGACGTTCGCCACGGTCGAACCCGATACGGTGCCCATCAGGCCGCTTGAGGCGACGGCGACAAGCGCGGGGCCCGCACGGCTGCGCCGGCCGAGCGCGAAGCCGATCTTCACGATGAAATCGATCGCGCCCGTCGCTTTCAGCGCGCCTCCGAAGAGCATGAACATGAAAATAGTGTTGCCCGAGAGGCTCGTCAGCCCGCCAAGCAGGCCCTGGAAATAGGGGATCGAGGTATAGGCCATAAGCCGTTGCGGCGAGAGTCCGGCATGCACCAGGATGTCGCCCGGCAGGAGATAGCCCCAATAGCCATAGGCAAGGCCGAGAAGTGCAAGGGCGGGGATCGTCCAGCCCCATTGAATGCCGGAAACAATGAGCGTCACCCCAAGGAGCAGGACCGCGACCAGAATATCCGTCTGATTGGGTAGGAAGCTGCGGACCTCGGTGAGTTCGCGGTACTCAATGTGGATATACGTCATCACGGCGATGGTGATGACGGCCATGACGGCAAGCAGCGCCTTCTTGAAAACGGCCCCGGACTTTGTGCTTTCGATCAGCATCAAACAGCTGAGAAGGACGGCAAAGCCCAGGTGGAAGTTGCGGAACTGGCCGGAGGGAAAAACGAACTGGGCGGCCTGAAGAACGTGGATCGCCACCATGGCGAGCGCGGTGATGACGATGAGAATATGGGTCAGCTTTGAAAACGTCTCCGGCGCGGTTTGCGCCGCGCCGGAAGGTATTTTCTCGCCGGATAACGGCTTCATGTCACTCAATTGCTTTCACTGAAAGATATATGCGTTTGCAGTCTCAGGCCTGCTCTTTCAGGTCATCCCGCCAAACGCCCTGCTCCTTGAAGTACTGCGCAGCGCCGGCATGCACCGGATAGGCCGGGATGAGGAAGCGGGTCGCAAACTCCAGATCGATGTGCTTGAGCCTTGCGCCACCCTTGTCCTTGACGAAATCGGCATTCTCGTAGATCGCCTTGGTGATCTCATAAATAAGCTCTGCCGGGAGGTCGGGCCGGGTGGCAAGCACGCCGCCGAAGGAAAGCATCAGCGTCGGCTCCGAAAGAGTTGCCCAGCTTGACGGTTCGACGGTGGAGGCCATGACCCCAGGGTTGAGGACTTGGGCCTTTTCGATCAGCTCTTCCGAGATGGGCAATACCTTCACCTGCCTGTTCGCTTCGAGGCGCTGCAGGATGCCGGAGGGATCGCCCGAGGTGAGAAGGGAGGGTATGCAGTCGACTGCGCCGGCTGCGAGCGCGTCATAGGTTTCGCTCCACGAGCCGTAGGTCCACTCCACCTCTTCTTGCAGCCCGGCGGCTTCGAAGAAGGTCTGGAAGAGGCCATTGGTCGCGCCGCCTGCGGCCGCCGGCATAATGCGCTTGCCCTTCAGATCGTCGATCGTGTTGATGCCGGAATCGGCCAGCACCATCGGCGTGCACTGCCAGACCATGTAAGAGAGCACCTGAACGGCGTCGACAGGCTTGCCCTCGTAGCGGCCAAGACCGTTAATCGCAGGATGCCAGTCAGTGGTGGTCGACTGGCCGAAGTCGAGAAGGCCTTCGCCAAGAAGCGCCATGTTTTCAGCGCCGCCCGCCGTCGACAGCGAGGCATGGCGTCCGTCGGTGAAACGCGAAGCGGCGGCCGCCAGCACCGTGATGATCTGATATCCGGTGGAGCCGAGGCTCGATGAGCCCCACTGGTAAATGCTGCTCTGGGCGAATGCCGAACTGCCTGTCCCGAAACCAGGCGCGAAGGCCGTAAGACCGGCGGTGCCGGCAAGGCCGAGCATCACCCGGCGGCGATCAAAATGTGTCATTGGCGTTCTCCTGTGTCTGCCTCTGTCGCATGGGTTTGGAAGGTTCCAAACCATAACCCTGTTCGCGCTCCCTCCTGGCTCTTAGCCGGTCGGGGCGTCGGTGTTTTTTGTCGAGCGCTGGAAACGTCGCGGTGTGAAAAAGATGACAAATCCCGTCAACACCGGAGCATACGCAACGGCAACTGTTAGTCTACGTACAAACCGAGTTCTCCTGCAAGTTGGGCGGACTTTCACTCAAAAAAGGCTTTTTTCCGGAAAATCTTGCTCGTTTTCCAGGGCCTCAGCTGCGGCGCGGGTGCGTGTCAGCCATGCGTTTCCCGGTGTGTCTTGACATGGGGTAGTATACCGACCTTTCTCGGGAACCTGCTTGTTCGCATACTAACGACAATCCCAAAAAGGAGCGCTCATATCATGAATGAAACCGCCCCCCAGCATCGCCAGAACATGATGACAGGCGCGGAGGCGGTGGTTCGTCTCCTCGAGGCGCATGGCGTGAGCCACATTTTCGGCCTTTGCGGCGACACCTCGCTGCCCTTCTATGACGCGCTCTACCGGCTCGACCACAATATGACGCATATCCTGACGCGGGACGAGCGCCATGCCTGCTACATGGCTGACGGTTATGCACGGGTCACGCATAAGGTGGGTGTCTGCGAGGGGCCGAGCGGTGGCGGGGCCACCTACATCCTGCCAGGGCTCGTGGAAGCGGGTGAGTCCTCCATTCCCGTCTTTGCGATCACGACGGATGTGGCGGTGCCTTCTGCGGGGAAGTTCCCGCTGACCGAACTCGACCAAAAAGGCTTGATGGCGCCCTTGACGAAATGGAACGCGGTTGCCGACACGTCCGCGGGACTGCCGTCCATGATCCGTTCCGCTTTCCGCGCAATGACGACCGGCACGCCGGGCTCGGCGCATTTGGGGCTGCCTTTCGATGTGCAAAAGGCGCCGGTCGATCCAGACGAAATCTGGGCTCAGGAGGCGTTTGCAACCTATCCGGCATGGCGGGCAGCACCCGATCCAGCCGAGGTGGAGCGGTTCGTGCGCATGCTTCTCGATGCGAAGAACCCGGTCATCGTTTGCGGCGGGGGTGTCGTCATATCGGGTGCCGAGGCTGAGCTGCAACGGCTTGCAGAGCGGCTGGACATCGTGGTTGCGACCACAGTGTCGGGGCAGGGGAGCTTGGCCGAAATCCATCCGAACTGTCTGGGCGTTGTCGGTTCGAATGGCGGTGTCGTTGCGACGCGAACGGTCGTCGAGGAAGCCGATCTTGTTGTTTATATCGGCTGCCGGGCCGGCTCGGTCACCACGGAGCGCTGGCGTTATCCGGCAGCCGGTACAACGATCCTCCATATCGATACCAACCCCATGGCGATTTCAGCCAACTACGAGACAAAAGTCGCGCTCGCGGCAGATGCCCGCCTTTCGCTTGCCGCCATCAACGATGCGCTCGATGCCGATGAGACCTTGTCGCGCAGTTTTGGCGGCGCGGCCCGCGCCGCGAAGGCGCGGGAAGAAAAATTCGCCGTCTTCAATCCGCTTGCGGCCTCCGATGAACGCCCGATCCGGCCGGAGCGGGTTGTTGCCGAACTGAACGACATCCTGCCCGGTGATGCGGTCGTCGTTGCCGATCCCGGCACGCCATGTCCTTACTTCTCGGCCTATTTCAAACTGGCGCGGCCGGGCCGTCATTTCTTTTCGAACCGGGCGCATGGCGCGCTTGGCTACTCGCTCGCTGCCGCGATGGGCGCGCAGGTCGGACGGCCGAACGCCAAAGTCGTTTCCGTCATGGGCGATGGCAGTTTCGGCTTCTCCGTCGGCGAATTCGAGACCGTGATGCGGCTGGGGCTTCCCATCACCTTCATCGTCTTCTCGAACGCCGTCTATGGCTGGATCAAGGCTGGCCAGAAGACAGGCTTCGGCGAGCGGTACTTCTCCGTCGATTTCTCCCGGACCGACCACGCGAAGGTTGCGGCCGCCTATGGGTTGAAGACCTTCAGTGTCGAGAACCCCGGTGACTTAAGGCCGGCCTTGACAGCCGCTGTGGCCCATGACGGCCCGGCGCTTGTCGACATCATCTCCCAGCCCTTGCAGGAAGCGAACGCCCCGGTCAGCGAATGGATCGCCTAAGGTCCGAGCCCCGTATTGCTACACGCGGGGCCGGCGGATGATCTTCGGCGACATCGCTCAGATGGGGCCGCTGACGGTCTTAGGCGTTGTGCTCGTCGTTTTTGCGGGTGCTGCCATCCAGGCAACGCTCGGCATGGGTCTTGGGCTGATTGTCGCTCCGGTTTTGTTTTTCCTTCTGCCTGATCTGGTGCCGGCGCTTGTCATCATGCTCGGCATGTCATCGGCGATTGTGGGGATTGCCGGGCGTCTCGAGCATGTCGCCTTTAATGAAGTGTGGATCGCTCTTTTCGGACGTCTTTTCGGCGTGGCGGCAGCGGCTTGGCTTTTGTCCATGGTCGAGGCGACCGAGCAGTTTGCCATTGTCTTCGCCATTGCCCTTCTGATCACGGTGGCGATAAGCGTGGCCAATGTGCCGATCCCGTTTTCGAAACGCACGCTTCCGGTTGGCGGTTTCTTCTCCGGCATACTCGGGACGATCACCGCGGTCGGCTCGATCCCCATGGCGCTTCTTTATCAGAACCAGGAGCCGGAAAAGGCGCGCGCCACCATGAACGCCTTTTTCGCAATCGGCGTTTTGCCAAGCCTTTTGGCGCTGTGGGTAAGCGGTTTTCTGGGCGTGAAACACTTCGTCTATGCGGCGCTCCTGATGCCTGCGGTGATTGCAGGCGCTTTCCTGTCCTACCGCCTGATCGGGTTTGCGGATAAGCGGTACCGCAGGCTGGTACTCGGCTTTGCGGCGATCACTTCGGCCGCCATTCTCATTCAGGCGCTCTCGCGGGTTCTTTTTGGCAGTTAGGGGGGATCGGCCGTGCATATTCCTTGGACGGACAGGCAAGTGCCGGCAACGGACGAGATTTTTCTCGATCATGTGGGCTGGATGCTGCCTGATATCGATATCGCGGCCAAAGCCTTCGAGCGCATGGGTTTTCCGCTGACCCCACTCGCCATTCACAAGGACCGGCATCCTGAGACGGGCGAACCCGTGCTTGTCGGCTCGGCCAACCGTCTTGCAGTCCTGCCGCTTGGCTATCTGGAATTCCTGACGCCGGTTGAGGGCGTTGACACGGTGGTGAGCCAGCACATGCGCGGTGCGATCGCCCGGCATGTGGGCGTGCACTTGATTGCCTTCACCGTGCCGGATGCGGAACGCTATGCTGAAACGCTTGTCGAGCGGGGCTTTGAACTCCATCCAACCGTCCATCTGCGGCGCTTGGTGGACGGCGAAACGGGAGCGGAGGTGGAAGCGGCTTTCACCGTGATCCGTGCAAAGCTCGGTTCGATCCCGGAAGGGCGGTTGCAGGCGCTGACCCATCTGACGCCCGAGCATGTCTGGCAGAACCGGCTCCTGCCGAAAGAAAACGGTCTTCTTGGCCTCGCCGAAACCGTCTTTGCCGTCGAAAATCCGGAGGAAAGCGCGGCGCGGTTTGAACGTTTCACCGGAAAGACGCCCATAGACGCCGATGGCGAGACCGTCATTCCGCTGGACCGGGGGCGTTTGCGGTTCCTTACGCCGGATGCGGCACGGGCGCTTGTGGGCGGCCCCGTGCCGGCAGCGCCCTCTGCCGTGTCTGTCGGGCTCGTCAGCGCTGATCTGGAAAAGACACGGGCCTTTCTGAAAGGGGCGGGGGTTCCAGTGACGGATGGCAAGGACCGTCTTGCGATCGCGCCCGATGAGGCTTGCGGCGTTCATCTCATGATCTATCCGCAAACGGCTTGTGGTTCGCCGGCGCTGTGAGGTCTTCGACAAGGCTTCCATTCGCTTGATGCAGGACTCAATCAGCGCTGCGGCACTGGTCATCAGAACGCGCGTCTTCTACTGAACACATGCAAAGCGGCGGCAAATGCGCCGGGCGCAAAACAAAGCTAAAAGGACAAAGCCCATGGAACCCGGTGCATTCGGAAACGCCCCTTTCAGCGTCACCTCGCTTTGCCTTGGAACGATGATGTTTGGCGATCAGACGGACGCGGACGAGGCCGGGCGGATTGTCGATTGCTACCGCGAGGCTGGCGGGAACTTCCTCGATACGGCCGACCAATATGCGGGCGGACGCTCCGAGGAGATCCTCGCGGATATCATCGCCCCGGACAGGGCGTCATGGGTTCTCGCTTCGAAAGTCGGCAACACTGTTAAGGGCATTGAGGGATCGGGCGGTCTGGCACGCGGCTGGATAGAGACCGCCATCGATGCCAGCCTTAAGCGGCTCGGAACGGATTATCTCGATCTCTATTATCTGCATCTCGACGATGAGAGCGTTTCGCTCCAAGAGCCCGTCGCGGCGATGGGTGCGCTGATCGAAGCGGGGAAAATCCGCTCCTGGGGTTTCTCCAACTTCCAAGGCTGGAAGATCGCCGAGATGGTGCGCATTGCCGATACGCTTGGCGTCCCACGCCCCGTTGCGGCGCAACCTTATTACCACGCCTTCAACCGCCTGCCCGAGATCGACTACTTGGCGGCATGTGCTCATTTCGGCATTGGCGTTGTGCCTTATTCGCCCCTGGCGCGGGGGGTGCTGACCGGAAAATACGGTGCGGACGGCGGTAAGCCGGAAGGCTCGCGTGCGGCGCGGAACGATCCGCGCATGATGGAGACGGAGTTCCGCAAGGAATCGTTCGAATTAGCCCAGCAGATCGTTAGAAACCGGGAAGGCCGGGGGCTGACCTCCATCGGCTTTGCCCTAAACTGGGTTTTGGCGAACGCCACTGTTCAGTCCGTCTTGATCGGGCCGCGCACTCTGGCGCAGACCAAGAGTTATATCGCCGGTCTCAGGGAAGCCTACACGCGCGAGGACGAGGCGCTGCTGGATGCGCTCGTCCCATCCGGGCATGCCTCGACGCCCGGCTATAACGATCCCCGCTATCCCTATCGCGGGCGCATCGTCGACATGGAAACATTGCCCGAAACCTAAATCGCGATTGGCCCTAAAGCGCCTGTTCGTAGATGGCGCGGGCCGCGTCATAGGTCATCTCGCGCGGATTGTTCACAAGAAGCCGCGTCTGCTTCATGGCGTCCTCGGCAAGCATCGGCAGATGGTTGTGGCTCACGCCGACCTCCGAGAGCCTGGTTTTCATCCCCAGTTCGCCGCCAAGCGCGGTGAAGCGCTCGACCATGCCTTCTGCGCGCCGGCCATTCGCCTTATCGGCAAGGTCTGGGAAGATGATCGGCGCGATCTCGTCATAGAGCGTGCGTGCATCGGGCATATTGAAGTCGAGCACATACGGGAGAACGAGCGCGTTCGAAAGCCCGTGGGGCACATGGAAATGGCCGCCGAGCGGATAGGCAAGCGCATGGACGGCGGCAACCGGCGCATTGGCGAACGCCATGCCGGCCAGCATGGAGCCGAGCAGCATGTCAGCGCGGGCTTGACGGTTCCCGGGATCGGTGCACGCGGTCCGGACATTCGCGCCAAGCAGGGCGAGGGCCTGGCGCGCGAGACAGTCGGAAACCGGGTTTTTCCTGTGCTTTGAGGTGTAGGCCTCAATGGCGTGCACCATGGCATCGATGCCTGTTGCCGCCGTCACATGGGCCGGAAGGCCGACGGTCAGTTCAGCATCGAGGATCGCCCAATCGGGAAAGAGTTGTGGCGCGACAACGCCCTTTTTCTCGGAGGTTCCCGTGGTGACGATAGCAATCGGAGTAACCTCCGAACCTGTGCCCGCCGTCGTCGGCGCCAGCACGAGCGGCAACCTATCGCCTGTGACAAGTCCGACGCCGTACATTTCCGCAATCGGCTGGCCGGTGTTGGCGAGAAGCGCCACGAGTTTCGCCGTGTCGAGCGACGAGCCGCCGCCGACCGAAGCCACCCCGTCCACACCCTTCGCCCGCGCCGTTTGCGCAGCTTCCAGGATCATCGCTTCGGGCGGGTCGGCGACAACCTCCGAGCATATCCAGACATCAAGGCCTGCATTTTCGATGCTTTTCAGGGCGGCCTCGGCCAGACCCAATTCGAGAATCACCGGATCGGTGACAAACGCGACCGTGCGGCAACCCATGTCCGCCAGAATACCGCCGATCTTCTCCGTTGCCCCGGTCTCAGAGAGCACCGATTTCGTCGTTTGAAAGGTAAATCCGGTCAAAGTCCGTCTCCTCCATTTTTATCTCGCGCCAGTTCACTTCCCTCGCGGCTCAGATGGTGCGGCCTGCCTGGCGGCGTCCGTCCGGGCTGACGGACACTCCATGTTCGAAAGTGTCTTCGCTTAATAGCCCGCATCGCCCCCGCTGTATCGACAGGTTTTGATTTTCACCGAAGATAGACCGGGTGGTATGCGAAGGTCGAGCGTACCCACTTGAGCATTCACGGCATCAAAGGAGAGGGCGTTGATACTTCGGGGAAACGATTGAGCAATGGCGGACGGCGGTGAGTTGAGTGTCACTTTTTGGGGAGTGCGGGGGTCTTATCCGGTGCCGGGGCCGGAGACTGTCCGCTATGGCGGAAACACCACCTGCCTCGAAGTGCGCGCCGGTGGCCATCTGATCGTGATCGACTGCGGGTTGGGTGCCATCCGTCTTGGCAAGCGAATCATGGCCGATGACGTGCGGCGCTTTTCTCTTTTTTTCACGCACACGCATTTGGATCATGTAAACGGGTTGCCATTCTTCAGGCCTTTCTACGATCCCTCCTTCGATGTGCGCTGCTGGGCCGGGCATCTGACCCCGCCCGATACGCTTGAGACGGTATTTTCCTCGCTTATGGCGCGGCCGCTCTTTCCGGCCAAGCTCACCGTCTTAAGGGAATGTCAGTTGAGCCATTTCAAGCCGGGCGACAGATTGAAGCCGCAGCCGGGTCTGGAAGTCGGCACGGTTCGCTTGAACCATCCTGGCGGCGCCACCGGCTACCGCTTTCACTGGGCCGGTAAAACGATGGCTATCATCACCGACCATGAGCATGGCGATGCCGCGATCGATGCCGCGATCGTCGATTTCGTGTCGGACGCCGACATCATGGTCTATGATGCGACCTTCACGGATGCGGAATACCCCGCCTATCAAGGTTGGGGGCACTCAACATGGCAGCAAATGCTGCGCGTTGCGGATGCGGCCGGTGTGAAAACACCCGTTGCCTTTCACCACTCACCGATGCGCAGCGACGATGCGCTTGACGCAATTGCCGAAGAGATAAGCGCTCAGCACAAGAGTGCGGTCATAGCGAAGGAAGGGATGACGCTGGCCGTTTAGCGCGCAAAATGGCCCGCTCGTATCTAAATAGAAATGTCCAGGAGTTTGAACGAACGGGTCCTTTCCCAGATCCAGGAACGCGACCAGGATGCCGAGGTGCGTATCTCGCTCGCGCAACTGGCGCTCGTTGTTTTCTTCGCCGCCCTCTACGTGGCGGCCCCCAAGGCCGAAGGCGGCGGCGCGTTCAACATCACGCCCTATGCGCTTTCGGCCTATGGCACCTTCACGCTCGTCAGGTTGCTGCTTGCCGTACGGCGACTGCTCAATCCAGCGTTTCTCGTCCTCTCGATCTTCGCCGACGTCGTGTTCCTGATCGGTCTCATTTACAGCTTCCACATCCAATATGGGGAGCCGACGTCATTCTCACTGAAATCGCCGTCTTTCCTTTACATCTTCATTTTCATTGCGCTTAGGGCGCTGCGCTTCGATCCGACCTATGTGCTGATCACGGGTGCCGCTTTTCTCGCGGGATGGGGCTGGCTCGTCTGGTATTCCGTTTGGATGGACCCCGATTTTCCTGGAATCACCCGGAATTACGTTGCCTATGTGAACGGTATGGAAATCCTGATCGGCGCCGAACTCGACAAGATGATTTCGGTGGTCGCGGTGACATTGTTGCTCGCCTATGCTTCGGTGAGCGCACGCGGTCTGTTGGGTACCGCGGTGCGGGATGAAGCCGCGGTCGCCAATCTTTCGCGTTTTTTTGCACCCGATGTGGCGACCTCCCTGCGCGGGGGCGGCGAGGATGAACTGAAGGCTGGAATGGGGGTCTCGCGCGAGGTCTCCGTTCTCACGGTCGACATACGCGGTTTCACGCCCCTATCGGCGAACATGCAGCCGGGCGAAGTCACGAAATTGCTCACCTGCTATCAGCGTCATGTTGTTCCGGCCATTCAGGAAAACGGCGGCGCGATCGATAAGTTCCTGGGCGACGGCATCCTCGCCACGTTCGGTGCCTATCATACGGGCGAAGCGCATGCCGCGAACTCGCTCCGTGCTGTCGAAGCCATTCTTGATTGCGCAAAGGATATGAACCAGGAGCTCAGGGAATGGGGTCTTGAAGACGGCATAAGGATCGGTGTGGCGGCTTGCAGCGGTAATGTGACTGTTGGCATCATCGGCTCGCAGGACCGGCTTGAACACACGGTGATCGGCAATGCGGTGAACACGGCCGCGAAACTTGAGGCGGCAAACAAGCATCTGGGGACGGCCGTCCTTTGCACGGCGCGCCATTACGACATGGCCATTCTGCAGGGTTATCAGCCGACGAAAAAAGTCACACGCCTGAAGGATCAGGCCGTTACCGGCATGAAGCACGCGGTCGATCTCGTGTCGCTCGAAGCTTAGAGGCTGACAGCCTGCCGCCAACGCGCTGGCGCCCATCGGTAATCATGCGAAGTTGCATCGCGCGCCAACCGAACGAAATCATATTTTGCGACAATCCGCCGCATCTTTCTCCGGTATCGCTACGGATGCCTCTGTGGCGGCTGTTGTCGGGAAATTCGGCAAAGGAGGCGCAAAGCATGACCCTTCCCCCTGTCTTCGCATCGACGATTCAGGAAACCCAGTTGTGGCTGAAACAGCTGCGGGACGCGGCTGGTGCGGACAATGAGCAGGAGGCGTATGCGGTTCTGCGCGCGGTGCTGCATCAATTGCGCGACCGTTTGACGCCTGATGAAGCCGTGCAACTCGGCGCGCAATTGCCGATGCTTGTGCGGGGTTTTTATTTCGAAGGCTGGGTGCCGTCCAAGACACCGGAGAAAATCCGCCATGCCGATGAATTCATCCATGGCGTGCGGGGTATGCTCCGCGGTCACGAAGCCGTTGCGGTGGATCGCGCGATCGAGGCTGTATTCGCGCTCTTGAATGCGGAGCTTTCGGCTGGCGAAATCGACGATGTCATCAACATGCTGCCGGCTGAAATCAAAGCGCTGTGGCCCAAAGCCGCGCGGACGCGGGCGGGGTCCCATTCCGGCTAGAGTTGGAACCGTTCAACGGCCGCATCCGGATGGGTGCGCCCTGATGAGGAGCAGCATCGCAATGCTTCATCGAACGGCGTTGTCATAGAGCGCGTCCAGCCGGGCCGACAGAACCCGGATATCGAACTGTTCGACAGCTCGTTTGCGGCCTGCGTCCGACAAGCGCCGCAGTTCGGCCTGATCGGCCATCAAATTCCGAAGCGTCTCCGCAATCGCGGTGGGCGTCACTTCGGCAAGCCGGACACATAGGTCTCCGACGATTTCCGAAAGACCGCCGCGCGCGGATGTCACCACTGCGGCCCCGCCTGCGAACGCTTCGAGTGCCGTGCGCCCGAACGGTTCTTCATAAACGGAGGGGACAAGGGCAATTGCGGCACGTTCAAACGCCGCCTTTGCCTTGGCGTGCGGCACATCCTGATGCCATTCAGCCCGCGTTCCCAGGGGTGCGAGCGCGTCTTTGATCCGTTGCGTGTAGGCGACGTCCCGCGTTGCACGGCCAAGGATGAAGCGTGCATGCCAATCCGGCTGGTCCTGCAGGGCTTCTGCGGCACCTTGCGCCGCTTCAACCGCGCCCTTTTCCGGGTGGGCGCGTCCGACGAACAGCACTTCGCGGGCCCGTTCCCGCGCTGGGTGCCAGTCCTCCATATCGAGGCCGTTATGCATGACCACCGCCTGGTTGGCGAGCGCGGGATGCACATGAAGAAACAAGCCGCGTGAATAATGGCTCACCCACAGCGTTCGAGTGAAGCGGCTGTAGAGCCAGCGCTGCCGCAGGCGCCCCAGAAGGTGTTTTGGCGGCCGGACATTGGCGTGGCGGTGGAGGATAACCGGGATGCCGCGTTTTCTGGCGCGGCGCGCAATCTCAATGGCTGTGGGAACGTGCTGCTGTACGACGACAAGGTCGGTTTTGTCCTGAATCGCGGCCTCGGCGAATGCCCGGCCTTGGATGGAATGAACGCCGGTTTTATGACGCGGCACGAATGTGATGTTGAATCCGGGGAACGGCTTATCGACAGGATGTGTGATGATACGGGTGGTGGCCGCATAGCGCGAATGGAGGACAAAGTCGCGTGTGTCGAGATCGGTCGCCGTTGCGGATTCCGGGCCGAAGCTCGTGTTCCGCGGGACCACCATGGCTATGTTCATTGAATTCCTTCAAAGCCGAAAACGCGTACAGACACATCGGACGGCCGGTCTTAGACCATCCGTTCTGGAATTGATACATTGCTCACGACCTCCGGTAGCGCAGCCGCCAGCCGGGCTCTGGCCCTTTGAACGGCTCATGTTTGAGGACTGTCTCAATGCCGCCAACCGATACCGGTATGCGCGCTACGGACTTGCGCATGACGGCGATCCTTGATTATTAAAATGTTCTTTCTCCGTTCCCAGCAGGTCAACGGGCCATGTCCCAGACCGAACACAGCGATCCTAAGGGGGAGACGGGCGGGCACGAGAACGAGACGCACGCGCCAATCCAAACCCCACCGGCCAGCGTCGCGCGCATCCCGCGCTTACGCGATGCGATGAATGACGCGCGCCAGTCGCATGCCGACCGCATGGACAGCATCATGGGTGTGCGTGCGGCCGAAGTTACACGTCTTGAGCTTCTAAGAGATGCCCTTAAGGATGTGATCGAAGAGGCTGCGGCCCATTGGGATTCCATGCATTTCGACATCGTGCCGGGCGATCCGCCGCGGTTCTGGATCGATATGCTCGGCTATGTGGCGATGGGGCGTGATGCGCGCACCTACAGGCTGATTGAGGATTTGCGTTCCGGGCGGCGGGTGCTCTTTGAATCGGCCGACGTGACCGAAATGGCAGCGCATGTCACGGAATACATTGCCCACCGCCTCTTGGAGCGGGAACGTTCAATCGAGGAGATGAGGCTTGCGGGCCGCACATCGGGTAATGCGGGGTCCAAGACCGGTGCGTCGCGTTGGGACCTCTTTGCGGCATTTGTGCTTGGTGCGCTAACGGGCGCCGTTGCCATTCTCGCCTATGCGTTTTTTGCGGGCCCGCCCGCGTAGCTGGCGGGAAGGTTTGTCCGCTCCAGATTGTGCTTTTCCTTGCCGAGCTGTTCCGCCTTGGGGCTGCCCGTTTTGACGCCCCAGCGTTCCACCGTGAGGTTCCAATGCCCTTGGGCTATGCTGTCAATTTCGAGCGAGAGGAACCCGCCCGGCTTTTTTCGCTTCGGGCCGGCTTCAATCGAGGCCGAGGGCGTGCCGATCATGAGGGCCTCGCCAGTTGAGGTTGAAAGCGGTGTCACCGCGTACCGGTGCACATGGCCGTAGAGCACCAGTTCAACACCCTTTTCTTTCAGGATGTCCGCCAGCGCCGGCGCATCGGTAAGGCTTTTGCTGCGGCCATTATCAAGTCCCTCAAGGGGCGGATGGTGTATAAGCACGATGCGGAAAGCGCCGCGTTCGCCTTCGTCCTCAAGCACACGGGCCAGTTCCTTGCGTTGCGCATCGCCGAGTTCGCCGGCGGACACGAAGAAGGGTTTTGGAACGGCGCTGTTGAGACCAACCAGCGAGACCTTGCCGCGCCGCCGCACGAACGGGAAATGCGGCTCGGTGTGGCCATCCCCGGTCATGAAGGGCGCCCAGGCTGCGACCGCCTCCTCGAGCGCGCCCGCCACATAGGCGTCGTGATTGCCAGGGATGGCGGTTACATTTTCCGGCTCGCCGAGGCTTTCCAGAAAAGAACGGGACTGCTTCACCTCTGCCGGCAATCCGAGGTTGGTGAGGTCGCCCGTGACCGCGATATGGTCCGCGTTCATGCCGATAATTGCACGCCGCGTCTTCTCAAGAACATCGGCCAGATGGACGTTTCGGCGCCCGCGCATCCAGTTCAGATAACCGGACACACGCTTGGAGAAAAACGCCCGTGCAGGCAGGGGCGGCAGAGGTGGCTGGTGTGTGTCTGAGAGGTGGACGAGGCGGAACATGGCGATGGGTTTGCCGTTTATGCGCCTCAAATGGGCTTTTACGCTTCAACGTATGGTGCCGGGGCATTGTAAGAAAGGCAGCCCCCGCTTAACCGTTCAACACAGCATGGACGATATGACTGAAAACAGCCGCAGCGAACACACACGGTTTGCCATAAAGGGTGCGCGCCCGCTACCCCGTACGCTCGACCGGCTTTTGCGCTTCGGTCTGCTTCTGCCCTTTTGGCGCGCGACGCGCGGGATGACGCTCGGTGTACGGGCCGTCGTACTTGATCCTGAGAACCGCGTGCTGCTTGTCCGCCATGGCTATACGACAGGTGCGCATTTTCCAGGCGGGGGTGTCGACCGCGGCGAAAGCGTTGAGATGGCGCTGCACCGCGAGCTTGAAGAGGAGGCGCGCATCAAGGCGGTGGCGCCTGCCACATTCCATGGCGTCTTCACGAATTTCAAGGCGCTGCCGGGCGACCACGTTTTTGTCTACGTCATCCGCGCCTTTGAAAGCACCGGTACGCTCATCCCCAACAACGAAATCACGTCCGCTGAATTCTACGCGCTCGGCAACCTGCCGGAGGACATCAGCCCCGGCACAGCCCGGCGGCTCGACGAAATCGTCGGCGGGATCGTGCCGAGCAGCGAATGGTGATCACGCCGCGATCGGCGGCTCTTCCTGGAAGCGGCCGCGGTCATGGGGTGCATTGTAGTCGATCTCAGGGCCCTTCGGCACGATCCGGGTCGGGTTCACGCTTTCATGGCTGCCGAAATAGTGCTGCTTGATATGGAAGAGGTCGACCGTCTCCGCCACACCCGGCTTCTGAAAAAGGTCGCGGGTGTAGTTCGAAAGGTTTGGATAATCGGCAATCCGGCGCTTGTTGCACTTGAAGTGGCTGACATAGACCGGATCGAAACGGACAAGCGTCGTAAACAGCCGCCAGTCGGCTTCCGTTATCCGGTTGCCGACCAGATAGCGCTGGCCTGACAGGCGTTCTTCCAATATGTCGAGCGCGCCGAAAAGCGCATCAAACGCGTCTTCATAGGCCTCTTGCCTGGTGGCGAAACCCGCTTTGTAGACGCCATTGTTCACGGTGTTGTAGATCGGCTCGTTGATCGCATCGATTTCCGCGCGCAAGGCTTCCGGGTAGAAGTCGAGCGTGTTGCCGGTCAGCCCATCGAAAGCCGAATTGAACATCCGGATGATCTCGGAGGATTCGTTGGAGACAATGGTTTGCGTTTCCTTGTCCCAGAGGGTCGGAACCGTGACACGGCCCGAATAGGTCGGGTCGGCCAGCTGATAGATTTCGTAAAGCCGTTCTTTGCCATTCACCGTGTCACCCGTGGCGGCAGGGCCGGTCTTGAACACCCAGCCTCGATCCAGCATTTCCCAATGCACGACATCGACGCTGATAAAGTCTTCGAGGCTTTTTAGAAGCCGGACGATGAGCGTGCGGTGCGCCCAGGGGCAAGCGAGGGAGACATAAAGGTGATAACGCCCGGCTTCGGCCTTGAAGCCGCCCTTCCCGGACGGTCCGGGCGCGCCGTCCGCCGTAATCCAGTTGCGGAACTGCGATTGCGAGCGGACGAACTTACCGCCGGATTTCTTGGTGTCGTACCAGCGGTCCTGCCATTGACCGTCAACGAGAAGCCCCATCCTTCGTTCCTTCCGCTTTTGAACCTGCGCTGCCTGATGTGGTCATCGACGTGGGTGTCATAAACACACGCGCACGAAAAAGTCATGGACAGCACCGTTGGCCCCGGCTATTCGTCGCGGGCTAGGGAGAAACGTGGAAAACGATGTCCACCCAAAGACGTATGCGACGACGATCCTATTCTCTGCCGGTCCTTGCGGCCGGCTCGTTCCGTCTTTGGTGAACCGCTTAGCAGTCCGTACCCTCCTCTGAAGCTGCGGTCGCCACCATCGTCTCGATCCTGCGACCAGCGAGCGTTCCATGTCTTCCATTCCTGCGGCAACCCGGCCGCTTACCGCCATACGGCCTGAAACCCCCGGTGATTTTGCGTCCATTGAGGCGCTTCACGAGAAAGCATTCGGGCCGGGCCGTTTTGCAAAAGGTGCTTACCGCGTCCGCGAGCGGGCCGACCCCGTTCCGGAACTTGCATTCGTTGCCACCGACGCCGGGACGCTCATCGGCTCCGTGCGGTTTTCCCGGGTCACGATTGGCGGTGAATCCGCCCTCTTCCTCGGACCGCTTGCCATCGATCCAGCCTTTGCGGGCCAAGGTCTTGGGGTTGCGCTGATGGTCCAGAGCCTCGCCTTCGCCGAAGGCCTGTCCGCCACCTGCTGCGTGCTTGTCGGCGATCTTGCATATTATGCGCGCGTAGGCTTTAAGCCTGTGCCGCCCGGTCGGGTGGTGTTTCCCGCACCGGTCGATCCGGCGCGTCTTCTTTGGCATCCCTTGAACCGGCCGGAGGATACAGCCCCGCCCGTTGGAAATCTGGAAGGCGCGCGAGTTGCGTGAAAGACCGTCCTCGAATTTGCGCGGCCGGCCCCGTTTTAACCGTTTTAAGGGCGGAATGCCTTCAGACGGCTGTTTCTAGCGGCCCTCGCGATACCAGGCGGTGCCTAGGATCCCCAAGAGAAGAGCAAGGCCCAGCAATCCGCCGAGAAGCGGGAAGGAGGCGACGCCGCGAACCACATAGGCGTCCGGACGGTTCACGCCGATCCACCCATTGCCATGGGTGCGGATGGCGTCATCGCGGACGGCGACGATGCGGGGAACGCCCGTCTCCGAAATGCGTTTTACGCTTCCGTTGATGGCCTCGGCGAACGGCTGAAGTGCGTTGGGCGAGGAAATCACGGTTTCATATTCGCGCGGATTCAAGGGGCCGATATTGGTAAGTGCGGTGCGGTCGCCATTCTCGGCCCGGTAAAGGCCGAGGCCGCGGGCATCGAAGACGGCTTCGAAGATGCCGGGATCGGTTTCCACGAGGTCAGCTGTTGCCGACTCGCCATCGGGAAAAAACAGTGTCGCCGGTGGCGGGTTTTCACCCATGGAGCGGCGTTCCACGATCAACTGATCGCCTCGTTGGCGGATCAATAGGCGCTCTTCCTCAAGATCGGGTTCGGCCATAAGCCAGTGCGCAAGCCGGCGCAGCAGCGGGATATGCGGTCCGCCGCCTTCAAGCCCGCGCGCCCATAGCCAGGCATGATCGGAGAGAAGCAGTGCGACCCGGCCTTCGCCCTCGCGGTTCAAAACGAGAAGCGGGCGTTCATCCGGGCCTTCCATGAGAACATCGCCTTGCGGTGCGGTTGCATCGATGAGGCGGAACCAGCGGCCCCAGGACGGCGGTTCAACGGCCGAGCCCGGCAGATCGCGCGTCACCGGATGGCGCGCGCCCACGTCACTGAGGACCGCGCGATAGGGCTCTTCGATAATCCGGCCTGTCGGTTCCGCCGGCAGGATCGTCATGATCGGCGTGCGGAACAGGCTGCGGCTTGACGCATAATCAGGGCCGGATGCAACAAGAACCGCACCGCCGTTCCTCACATATTCCGCGATGTTCTCGAAATAGGCGATGGGAAGCACGCCACGGCGCTGATAGCGGTCGAAGATGATGAGATCGAAATCCTCAATCCGCTCGGAAAACAATTCGCGCGTTGGAAAGGCAATCAGCGAGAGCTGGTTGATGGGCGTGCCATCCTGCTTTTCCGGCGGGCGCAAAATGGTGAAGTGAACAAGGTCAACGGACGCATCGGACTTCAAGAGATTGCGCCACGTCCGTTCGCCCGAATGCGGCTCGCCCGAGACGAGTAGGACGCGCAGGTTCTCGCGAATGCCCTGAACGGCGAGCACCACGCGGTTGTTGAGGTCGGTTATCTCGCTCTCCAGCGGGTCCGCCTCGATGGTGATGACGCTCTCGCCGCCATGGGTGATTTCGACGGGAATGGTGGCATCCTCGCCCGTTGCGATGGTCTCGATGGCGACCGTCTCGCCGCCGCGGGTGACGCGTACCGTGACGGGCCGGGTCGGCAAGGTTTCGTTTCCTTCAGCGCCTGCGCGTTCATCGACCACCTGGAAGGTGATGGGCTGTTCCTGGCCGACGATGCCGAAGCGCGGCGCCTGGGTCACGACAAGGCGGCGGTCGGTCTCGCCGGGCACGCCGGTGATCAGGGCGTGGACGGGTGCGTCGAAGCCGAGGCTTTCAGGATCGGGAATGTCATGGATGATTCCGTCCGTCACCATCACGGCACCGGCGATGCGCTCGGACGGCACGTCGGAGAGCTGTTCGGCAAGGGCGGTGAAAAGCGCTGTTCCGTCGGAATCGATACCGAAATCCTCGACCGTAACGACGCGCGTTTCGATACCTTCGACGGAACCAAGGGCGGTGGTGACAGCTTCGCCGACCTCGCGCGCTTCGCTGTCACGTCCTGCACTGCGTTGGCTGCCGGTTTCGTCGACGACCACGGCGACAACGCTTTGGAGCGGCTCGCGGTCCTCCTGGCGGATTTGGGGGTTGAAAACAGCGGCAAGCACAAGGGCGATCGCCGCGATACGGATCACCGTACCGTGGCCCCGCTTGATGACGGCCAATATGACTGCGGCCAAGGATAGGGCAATCGCAAACGCCAGCCCCCACATGGGCAGGAGCGGCTCGAAAGCGAGCGTCAAGTTCATATTATCCGCATCCTTATCGATCCCGCCGCGTTACTGCCCAAGGCGCTCAAGCAATGCCGGGATATGGACCTGATCGGCTTTGTAGTTGCCCGTCAGGGTGTACATCACGATGTTTACGCCGACGCGGTAGGCGATCTCGCGCTGGCCGGGTGCGCCGCTGCCGATCGGCAGAAGCGGACGGCCCGTGTCGTCGATGGCCCAGGCGCCTGCCAAGTCGTTCGCTGAGATCAGGATGGACGAAACACCGTCGCCGGCACGGGCCGGGCGGACTTCCTCCTCGTCCTCGGTCGCCGTCGCCTCCACCCAGAGCCGGCCCGCGTCATACCGGCCAGGGAAAGTTTGAAGCAGATAAAAGGCTTTTGTGAGGACATGATCCGGCGGGACCGGCTCGAGGGCCGGGATATCCAATCCCGACAACAGCTCCCGCAGGCGGATCGTGGCCGGGCTTGCCGTCCCAACATCGACGCCGAAATTGCTCTGCAGGGCGTCGCGGGTGTCGAACAGGATCGTACCGCCCTGTTTCATAAAGGCATCGATGCGTGCCAGGGTTTGGGTGTCTGTATCGACGTCGACGCCCGGATCGATAGGCCAATAAAGAATGGGGAAGAAGGCAAGTTCGTCCCGGCGCGGATCGACGCCCATGGGCTCGCCCGGCTCAAGTGCCGTGCGTGCTGTCAGGACGGCTGTGAGACCGCGCAGACCCGCCTCGCTGATCCGGTCGATTTCCGAATTGCCCGTCACCACATAGGCGAGCCGCGTTTCATTGGCGGCCAACATGGCGAAGCTGTCGTCAACCTGTTGCTGCGCTTGAGCCGGGGATGCCGTGACCGCAATGGCCAGGATTACGATCGCGCCGGCCGTGCGCGCTCCGCCAAGGGCCGGCAGCCGCCCGGCAAGCCAGACCATGGCAAGCCCGTCTACTAGAAGAAGAATAAGCGCGGCCATGAACAGATAAGGCGTCAGATCGATGGGCCGGACATCGGGATAGCTTGAGGGCGCGTTTGCCGTTCCCCAGTTCTCAATGACCCTGAGTTCCGGTACGCCTTGAAAAAGGTTCAAGGCGACAGGTGCTTTTGCCGGGCCGTAAAAACCCGGCGGGTGGGTGGCGTCCGGTAAGGTTGTTGCAACCGCATCGGCCGCCATGGGGCGCGCCGTCGGCGGCGGGGCGGAAAGGTTACCGAAGCCGTCGAGCGTTTGGCGAGGTGAAAGGGCGACAAGTTCCGGGTTCGCGGAAAAGCCTGTGCCGCGTGCTAGTTTCGGTGCCGTTGCACCGCCGCCTGGGTCTGCATTTGCAGCAAGCGTCGGTGCTGCGCCGCCGAGATCGCTCAAACGCCGCACCATTTCGACGAAGGTGCCCGACAGAACGAGATTCGACCAGCGTGTGTCCGCTGTCACATGGAAAAGGATGAGCCAGCCGGTCCCGCGCTGTTCCGCGGTGACAAGGGGCGTGCCATCGTCGATGCGGGCCCAGGTCTTTTCGCCGAGATCAATGGCGGGCTCGGCCAGGACTTGGCGGGTGATGATGGTCTCTGGATCGATTTCGATGCCGAAAAAGGGCGATCCGGGTTGGAAAGCATCGATCTGGCGCGGTTCGGACCAGGAGAGCGTGCCGCCAAGCGTACGTCCGCCGCGCCGCAAGCGCACAGGCACGAGGCGCCCATCGTCGCTTGCCGCAAGTCTTGGTCCTGCAAAGCGGATGAGGACGCCGCCCGCCTCAATCCAGCGTTCGAGATCGTCCGCCGTTTCGTTCGGCAGGGTGCCGATATCGGCAAGCACCAGTGCCGACACTCCGCGCTGTAGATAAGCATCAAGCGCTGTCGAGATGTTCCGGTCAGGACTGATCCGCAGTTCGGTGAAGGGCGCGAGTGCCTGCTCGAGATAATGGAGCGGCGACAACAGGGGCTGTGCGATATCGCCCGATTCGCCCGACAGAAGTCCGACGGCCCGCCGCCGCCAGCGGGAATCGAGAAGCTGAACGGCGCCGGCGGTTTCTTCGCCGTCGATGGACAATTTCACAAAGTCGTTGCGAAGCTCGACGGGGACGTCGAAGGCAGCCGTCGCCGTCAGTTCACCGCCTTCGAAACTGAATGGGGCCTCCGCGATGCGTCTGCCTTGTTCATCATGCGCCGCGACCGTTCCTGACCCGTTGACGGTGCCTGCGGGCCGGCTGAGCGCGAGGGTGAGGGCGCCAGCCTCGTTGCGCGGCTCGCCAAGGGCGATGGGCAGGCCGTTCGCACCCGGTGCGAACACATGGATCAGCGCATCGGGCATAAGGTTGCCTAACCCCGCAACAAAACCCGCCACACCGCCGTGGTCGATCCCGTCGCTTAGCCAAAAGATTTCGCCGGTATTGCCCGCTGTTTGAAGCGCATCGCGCAGCGGCTGAAGGATGGCTGCGCGTTGCGGCGCATAGGGCCGGGGAGCAAGCGCTTCGGCAAGGGCCTCGGCGCGCTCGGGCGGCACGGGGCCTGCGACATTCGCTTCGTCTGCCGTGGGAGCCAGAATGACGGTCCGGTCCTGGCGTTCGGCCGCCTCGATAATCTCCCGCATCATCGAGCGCCGTTGCTCCCATCCACTGGCCGCCGGCCAGCCATTGTCGACAACGATAACGGCAGGCCCTTCGCCATTCACCGGAATTGGGTCCGGATCGATGACCGGGTTGGAGAGCGCCGCGATAAGCAGGGCCGCGATGCAGAGCCGCAGCAGCGTCAGCCACCAAGGGCTGGTGGCGGCCGTCTCGTCGCGCTGCCGGATCTTGTGCAGGATGCGCGTCGGCGGAAAGGCCACGACTTTCGGGCGCGGCGGGGTGAAACGCAAAAGCCACCAAATGACGGGCAAAGCGAGCAGCCCGAAAAGCAGGGCAGGGGCCGTGAAGGTCAGGCCGAGAATGGTCATGCCGCTTCAGCTCCCGCTTGATCGGCCATATCGATCCATAATTCCCCATCCCGGTCGGTAATTTGGGCAGTCAAGGCGGTCAGCGCCAGATCGGGATTGTGATCGGTCCGGTGATGGAGAAGGGTTGCATCCAAATGCCGCGCCATTTCGGCGATATCGCGCCGGTGGTTATCGATGAGGACGCTGTAGTCTTCCTTCAGCGTTTCGGCCCTGCCAGCAACAAAGGGCTCGCCCCCTTCCATGGTGTGGAACTCGGTGCGTCCCGAAAATGGGAAATCCATCTCCGAAGGATCGAGGATTTCAACGAAATGCAATGCAACGCCGTTATCGGCGAGTTCGGCAAGCGCGGGCTCCAGTTCACCGACGGGATCGAGAAAGTCCGATACCACAACGCAAGTCGAATGGGGCGAAACGTTGTCCGGGTCGGGCAGCCGGTGGCCGAGCGCCGTCTCCGGATTTTCAGCGAGACGATCCGCGAGAAAGGGAATCACGCGCCGCCGCGCGGTTGGCGCGGCAAGGCTTGGTACGCCCACCCGTTCGCCATGGGCGACGAGAAGGGCGGCCAGGGTAAAGGTGAAAAGGAGGGCGCGTTCCGCTTTTGTGGTGTCCGCAAGCTCGGAACGATAGGCCATCGACGCCGTCAGGTCGCACCACAGCCAAACCGTCTGGGCATGCTCCATCTCGTTTTCGCGCACATAGAGATGTTCGTGCCTGGCCGAGCGCCGCCAGTCGATCTGGTAGGCGTAATCGCCCTCCATATAGCGGCGGAACTGCCAGAACATGTCGCCCTGGCCGGACCGGCGCCGGCCATGCATGCCGATCATCACGGTGCGGGCGACTTCGTTTGCCTGGAGGGCGATCGCGTCGATGGATGCTGCGAGCGATTCCGCATCGGCCGCGAGATCGGCGACGGCTTCAGCTTTGAACGGGTTGCGTGTCGTGACAGCCAAAGAGCGCCTATCCCATCTGCCGAACGATGTCTTCGATCAAGGATTTCACGGTTTTGCGCGCTCGCCGCGCTGCCGGTGTCAATTCCATGCGATGCTGAAGAACCGGCTCTGCGAGAGCGGCGATGTCGTCAAGCGAAGGCGAAAGCCTGCCGTCGATAAGCGCCCGCGCCCGTGCAGTCAGCATCAAGGCCTGACTGGCGCGCGGACCGGGGCTCCAGGCGATCTGCTCGGCAATCTCGGAATTTTCCGAACCCGGACGGGTGGAGCGGACCAATTGTAGGATGGCTTCAACGATTTCCTCGCCAACCGGGATTGTGCGCACGAGCCGCTGGGCAGCTTGCAATTCGCTCGCGCTGAAGATGGGCTTCGCGTCGGCCTGCTCAGTGCCGGTGGTCGCAAAAAGCATGCGCCGTTCGGCAGCATAGTCCGGGTAACCCACATCGATCTGCATCAAGAAGCGGTCAAGCTGGGCTTCGGGAAGCGGATAGGTGCCCTCCTGCTCCAACGGGTTCTGGGTGGCGAGCACGTGGAAGGGGCTCGGCAGATCGTACCGCTCGCCTGCGACCGTCACATGGTGTTCCTGCATGGCCTGCAACAACGCCGACTGTGTCCGCGGGCTGGCGCGGTTGATTTCGTCCGCCATCAGGAGCTGGGCGAAGATCGGACCCTTGATGAAGCGAAACCGGCGGCGGCCGTCCTCGCCTTCTTCAAGCACTTCTGAGCCAATCACATCGGCCGCTACGAGGTCCGGCGTGAACTGGACGCGGCGCGCATCGAGTCCGAGCACCGTTCCAAGCGTTTCGACAAGGCGGGTTTTCGCCAGCCCCGGCACACCCACTAGAAGCGCGTGGCCGCCAGCGAGTATGGTGACAAGCGCCTGCTCGATCACCTCGTCCTGGCCGAAAATCACCTTGGCGATCTCTTCGCGGGCTGTTGCCGCTTTTTCCGCCGTTTTGTCGACGGTCTCAAGAATATCGGAGGTATCGCTAACCGTGCCCATGTCCACCCATCGTGCTCATGCCGTTGCGTTTACGTAGCGTATAGTGTGCATCCTAGAGGCGCATGCTCCGCCGGGTTATGGGCTTAAAGTCGCACCAAACCGGTTGCAGTGTCCGGAGAGTTTTCGCGCCGCTTTTTCACTATATTGGATCATAGTAGCGAATCTCCCAGTCGGATTGTGGATTAAGCAAGCCATGATTGCCGAATTGAATAGCAACCCTTTGTTGAAAACGATCACATTTTGGTCAGGGTGACGGTCTTGGTCGCAAAGGAAAAGAGCGGCAATCCGCTGGATCAGATCGCGCGGGTTGCCAGCGCCGAAGGCGAAAAAGGCGCGCCGCCCGTGCATCTGTGGCATCCGCCCTACTGCGGAGACCTCGATATCCGCATCGCGGGCGACGGGCTTTGGTACTATCTCGGCACGCCGATCGGCCGGGAAGCGCTTGTGCGCCTCTTCGCTTCGGTTTTACGCTTCGACGATGATGACCGGTACTATCTCGTCACGCCGGTGGAGAAGATCGGGATAACCGTCGAGGATGCGCCTTTCATGGCCGTTCAAATGCGTGTGTGCGGCGAAGGCGATGGCCAGGTGATCCGCTTCATCACCAATGTGGGCGATGAGGTCACAGTAGACGATGAGCATCCCTTGCGGTTTGAACAGGTGGGCGATCAGGGGCATGTGGTGCCCTATGTGCACATCCGCCGTAGGCTGGAGGCCAAGATTAACCGTCCAGTCTTTTACGACTTGATGGAGCATGGCACGACGGAAGAGGCCGATGGCAAGGCCTATTTCGGGGTCTGGTCGGCGGGATTCTTTTTCCCGATCGTGGAGGCAGGGTTGCTTGAGGGGCTGATGGCATGAGCCTCGATTTCGAACGCCGCGCGCGCACCATGCTTGATCTGGCCTGGCCTCGCGAGGATCAAGGCCGCGCGAGCGATATGGATCTCAACCCCGGCTGGCGGGAAAATCTGGACGACAACGCCTTCAAGGCCGCTGCCGTGATGGTGCCGGTAACTGAAGGTCGGGATACCGCGCGCGTCGTGCTCACCAAACGCAGCGAGCATTTGCCGTCCCATGCCGGGCAGGTGGCGTTTCCCGGCGGCAAACTGGAAGACGGCGATCACACGCCTTTGGACGCCGCTTTGCGCGAAGCGGAGGAGGAGATCGGGCTCAACGCCGGTTCCGTCACACCGCTTGGTTATCTCGATCCCTATTATACGGGCACCGGGTTCAAGGTGCGGCCCGTGGTGGTGCTGGTGCCGCCCGACTACGCCTATATCCCCGACGAGAACGAGGTGGCAGCCGTTTTCGATGTTCCACTTGATTTCCTGATGGACCCGGCCAATCACTCTGTGCATGCGCTTGAGTGGCGCGGAGCACAGCGCCGCTACTATGCGATGCCCTACGGGGAACACTATATCTGGGGTGCAACGGCGGGTATTATCCGCCGGCTTTATGAAAGGCTTTACAAAGCATGATCCGCGTATTGTTGTTTCACGCTTTTCTGTTTCTTTTGCCGTTTATCGGTTACGCGGCCTTTCTTTACTTTGCAAAGAAGGCCGATGTCAGCAGATCCGAAGCATGGGAGGGCGCACCTGTGACCGTGCTCGCCACTTCGGGTCTGATGATCGCCGCTGTGAGCTTCGTGCTGCTTGCCGCTTTCACCGGCTCGCCGCCAGACGGGGCCTATACGCCTTCGCAATTCCGTGACGGTGTCCTCGTTCCGGGCCGGATCGAATGAGCCGGCACGCATGATTGGAATGAGAAGGATTGGCCGACGCCCCCGCCCATTTGCCGGATAAGAGCTGGCTCGAAACGCCCGGACTTCGCGCGGTTTTCAATGCACTTGCAAATGAGGGCGAGACACGGGCCGTTGGCGGTTGCGTGCGAAACGCCCTTTTGGGCGAACCCATTGGCGATGTGGACCTTGCCACCACCTTGCGGCCCAAGGATGTGATCGCGTGTGCCGAGGCTGCGGGCTTGAGAGCCGTTCCGACCGGTCTCGACCATGGCACCGTGACCATCATTGCGGCCGGAACCGGCTATGAGGTGACGACCTTGCGGGCCGATGCGGAGACCCATGGGCGGCATGCGACCGTTGCCTTTCATTCCGACTGGGAAGCGGATGCAGGGCGGCGGGATTTCACCATGAATGCGCTTTATGCATCGCGCGACGGCACACTTCATGATCCGCTTCGCGGTTACGCGGATTTGATGGCGCGGCAGGTGCGCTTTATCGGCGATCCAGTGGCACGCATTCGCGAGGACTATCTCAGGATCCTGCGTTTTTTCCGTTTTTTTGCGTGGTACGGCAAGGGCGCGCCCGATGAAGCGGCGCTCAAAGCCTGCCATGCCGAACGGGCGGGCCTTCGGAACTTATCGCGCGAGCGTATCGGCATGGAGGTCATCCGCGTCTTGGCCGCGCCTGATCCTGTTATGGCGCTTTCGGCGATGGCCGGGGCGGATGTCAGCGCATCGGTTTTCGATGGAGACACTGAACCAGCGGGCGTTGGGCGACTTGTGGCGCTAGAGCGGGCGACCGGCCGCGCTCCGGACCCGTTGTTGCGTCTGGCGGCGCTTCTTGGCGCGGAGGTCAATGCGAACATCCTCCAGGAGCGTTTGCGGCTGTCGCGGGATCAGACCGAGCAGTTGAAGGGGCTTGCGGATCATCATTTCAAGGCCATTCCCAACCGCCGGATGATCGAACGGGCGGTGCTCAACCGCGGCAATCGGGCGGCTGCCGATTTGCTCCTCCTCTCATGGGTGTTCTCGGGCGAAACGCCGGAGCATCGCTGCTGGCGTTCGGCCTTTGAGATCGCGCGCGATTGGCAGGCGCCTCACTTCCCGCTCACCGGTGATGATCTCATTCGTGCTGGAATGTCCCCTGGCCCGCAGGTCGGCGAAGCGCTTTGGAAGGCGAAAGAGGCATGGATCGAAAGCGGATACACGCTGGTGCGCGAGGAATTGCTCAGCTTGCGCTAGCAGATGCAGGGTAACGTTCGCCCCATGGTCGCAGATATGGCCATGGATTCAGGTCCAAGCGCATCGCTGAAAGGCTCTTGCCGCCAGGGATATGATCCTGGAACTGACGTTTCGGCTTTCCGGAAAACGCGGCGAAGCCTTTCTCATCCGCCGATTTTCCACTACCATCCGAAAACAAAAAAGCAGAGCCGTTTCGATAATTGGGGGCGCATGAACAGGGAGAACGCCAATGCTCAAGAGGACTACGGAAAAGGGCCTTTTCGCACTGTATCGCGAAGACCCGGATAAAGCCGACAGATTGCTTTTTGGCCGGCGGGCACATGCCGACCGGCGTGGGTTTCTGAAGGGGGCCGGTCTTACTGCAATGACGGCGATGGTGGGTGCGGCTATTCCCTTCCACCGCAACATTCCCGAGCATTTCATTCCGGTTGCGCTTGCTTCAGAAAGCACGATTGAGGGCAAGGACGGGCTGACTGTCCTAAACGACCGTCCTGTCAACGCGGAAACGCCACCGCATCTCCTCGATGATCCGATCACACCGACGGCGCGCCATTTCATCCGCAATAACGGGCTGGTACCCGACGATATGTCTCCCGGCGGTTGGGAACTGACGGTCGATGGGCTCGTCGATACGCCCATGGCCATGTCGATCGATGATCTGAAAAACAATTTCGAGGTCGTCACCGAAGCGCTCATCATAGAATGCGGCGGCAATGGCCGTGCCTTTTTCAATCCGCCCGCAAGGGGCAATCAGTGGACCTATGGCGCGGTCGGCTGCTCGGAATGGACGGGTGTGCGGCTTGCCGATGTGCTGAAAGCGGCAGGCGTTCAGAATAATGTGGTCTACACCGCTCACGTGGGTGCGGACGGTCATCTTTCGGGCGATCCCGACAAGCTACCGATTTCGCGCGGTGTGCCGATTGAAAAGGCCATGGACCCGCACAACCTCATTGCCTTTGCCCAAAATGGCAATCCAATCCATCCGATGAACGGCGCGCCCTTGCGCCTCGTGATCCCGGGCTGGCCGGGCTCGTGCTCCCAGAAATGGCTGAAACGCGTCTGGCTGCGCGATCAGGTGCATGACGGGCCGAAAATGACCGGCACGTCCTATCGCGTGCCGAACAGGCCGGTTGCACCGGGCGAAGAGGTTGCCAAGGAAGACTTCGTGATCATGGAGGCGATGCCCGTCAAATCGCTTATCACGAGCCCCGCAATGGGTGCGAGCGCCGGAGGCACGACGGAGGTGCGCGGCCATGCCTGGGCGGGCGACCGGTCCGTCAGCGCGGTTCATCTTTCCATTGATTTCGGGTCGACGTGGATCGAGACGTCGCTTGATGATCCGGTGAATCCCCATGCCTGGCAGAACTGGCGGGCGAATGTCAGTTTCCCGCAAGCTGGCTACTATGAGGTCTGGGCGCGTGCGACCGACTCCGAAGGCGTGAGCCAGCCCTTCGCGATCGCCTGGAACCCGAAGGGTTATCTCAACAACGCCATGCATCGCGTCGCCGTGACGGTGAGTTGAGGGGGTGGGTTATGAGGCCGCCGGTCTCCGGCGGCTTTCTTCCATCTCAAGCGACGTTTCCCTTCTCGGATGCCATGGAGAGCCCATGACTGGTTTTTTCGCGCGCCTTTGCGCGCTCGCCGCCCCCTTGTTCGCAGTTTTCCTTCTTCTGCCGCCTGCCGTTGAAGCGGAGGATGCGTATCTCGGCCTTCCAGATGCGGCCGGCCGTGAGGAAGTGTTTGCCTATTGCGGTGCTTGCCATTCCATGCAGCTCGTCGTTCAGCAGGGCCTCACGCGCCATGGCTGGGAAGAGATTCTGGAGTGGATGATTGACGAGCAGGGCATGGCCCAGTTGGAGGCGGAGGAGGAAAAGCTCGTCCTCGACTACCTTGCCGAGCACGTGAGCCCCGAGACCCAAAAGGAAAGACTGCGGGCACGCGGGCTTCTGGGCGGGGGATAAGCAGTCTGTTCGAGCGCCGCATTACGGCCATTTCACCATGGGTGGCATGGAAGAGAGGATCGAAGCGACATTGCCGCCGGTCTTCAGGCCGAAGATGGTGCCGCGGTCGTAGATCAGGTTGAACTCGACATAGCGTCCGCGCCGAATGAGCTGTTCCTCGCGGTCGGCCTCGGTCCAAGGGGCGTTGAAATTGCGGCGCACGAGTTCAGGATAGATATCCCGGAAAGCGCGGCCAACATCCTGGGTAAAGGCGAAATCGGCCTGCCAGTCGCCCGTGTTCACATGATCGTAAAAGATGCCGCCGATGCCGCGCGGCTCGTTCCGGTGGGCAAGGAAGAAGTAGCGGTCGCACCACGCTTTCAATTCAGGGTAATCGCGCCCATGGGCGAGGCAGGGCTTTTCCATGGCGGCGTGAAAGGCGATGGTGTCTTCGTCTTCTTGCGTGCGCCGCCGGTCAAGCACCGGCGTTAGATCCGCGCCGCCTCCGAACCAGGTCTTTGTCGTGCAGACAAAGCGTGTGTTCATGTGAACGGCGGGCACGTTTGGATTCTGCATATGGGCAATCAGCGAGATGCCCGAGGCCCAGAAGCGCGGGTCTTCCCCGGCACCCGGTATCTGTTTGGCGAATTCGGGCGAAAACGTGCCATGCACCGTTGAGACGTGAACGCCGACCTTCTCGAATACCCTTCCATGCATCATCGACATCACGCCGCCGCCGCCCGGCGCGCCCGTGTGGTCGGCGCGTTCCCAAGGCGTACGTTCGAAGCGGCCGGGCTCTTGGCCGCTCATCGGCCCGGAGAGTTCGTTCTCCAAACCTTCAAAGGCCGTGCAGATCTCATCGCGAAGGCTCTCAAACCATTGTTTCGCCCGGCTTTTCCGCTCTTCCAGCAAGTCATTGTCGCTTAGCGTTTTGTCCATCGCCGTCCTGCCCTTTTCAGAAACCGTATCGCGCTATCTCATGCGCTTTTCCCGCACGTATCAAGCCGCGTGAAACCCGGAGGCGAGGGCGATCCCCGCCGAAACCGCGACATTTAAAGACCGCGCGCCGTCTGCCATGGGGATGCGGAGCCGCGCATCAGCTTCTTCGTGAACGTGATCGGGCACGCCGGCACTTTCGCGGCCGACCATGATCAGATCCGTCCCGCGCCAGTCGAAATCGGGTAGAGGGCTTGCCGCCTTCGTTGTCAGAAGCACGAGCCGCCCGGCCTTGCGTTCCTCGCTTTTCAGGAAAGCCGGCCATGAGATATGTACAGTCACATCCACCAAGTCCGCGTAGTCCATCGCCACCCGTTTCACGTCACGGCCGGAGAACGGAAAGCCACAGGGTCCGATGACGTCGAGCGGCGCATCGAAACAGGCAGCGACTCGCATTAGTGCGCCGAGATTTTGTGGGATATCTGTCTGATAAGCGACGAGACGCATGGTGGTTTACACTTCCGAAACCGCGACAAACTGCGCGCGTGCTGCGTGCTGGACAAGTTCCACCTCACTTTTAGATGGAATCTAAAGAGCGGGGCTATGCGCTCCCTTGACTTCGGGAAGCACCGGCGGCACACCCATGCGGACATTTAGGAATTGAAAAGTGCGCGCTTTGTCGCAGACGATGGAGTTCACAGCGTGACGGTAACAGAGACAGAAGAACCGACCAGACGCGATTTCCTTTACATTGCAACAGGGGCGATGGGCGCTGTTGCGGTCGGTGGCATCGTTTGGCCGCTTGTCGATCAGATGAACCCGGATGCGGGGACATTGGCCCTCGCCTCCATCGAAGTGGATATTAGCGGGGTTGCAGTCGGTCAGGCGATCACGGTGATGTGGCGTGGCAAGCCGGTTTTCATCCGAAACCGGACGGATGAAGAGGTCGAGGCAGCGAACGCCGTTCCGCTTGATCAGTTGCGGGACCCGCAAACGGATGCCGAGCGGACGAAACCGGGCCACGAGAACCTTCTCGTGCAGGTCGGCATTTGCACGCATCTCGGCTGCGTTCCGCTCCCCGAGGCCGGTGACTACGATGGCTGGTTCTGCCCTTGCCACGGGTCGCACTACGACACTTCCGGGCGCATCCGCCGCGGTCCGGCCCCGACCAACCTTGAAATTCCGCCTTACGAGTTTCTCGACGAGACGCGGATCGTGATCGGCTGAGCCCGGCCGCCCTCGTTGTTTGACTGGAGAATGTGATGAGCCCGATTCCCGGCGAAACCTATGTGCCCAAAAGCGGCTTCATGAAATGGATGGAGAGCCGCCTCCCGATCATGGGTTTCCTCTATCCGACGGCGATTTCCTACCCGACGCCGCGCAACCTCAACTATTTCTGGACCTTTGGCGCGATCCTGATGTTCTGCCTGGCAACGCAGATCGTATCCGGCATCGTGCTTGCCATGCACTATACGCCGCATGTGGATATGGCGTTTGAAAGCGTTGAGCGGATCATGC
>JAKSCL010000304.1 GCA_022360615.1 Hyphomicrobiales bacterium | reverse complement strand
TGCCGCTGCCGCAAAAGAAGCGGAGGCTGCCGGTCTCAAGGCGATCGACCTCGGCCACCACCTTGAAGACGAAGCACGCGTCCTTGCCAAACAGCACGCCCGGCACGCCATCGAAGCTGCTGAAAGCGGGACACCCAGCCTTATCCTTTCTGGCGGTGAAGCAGGCGTCGTTATCGCCGGCAACGGCCGGGGCGGGCCGAACCAGGAATTCGCCCTTGCGCTTGCACTCGAACTCGAAGGCCGTGAAAACATCTGGGCGCTTGCAGGCGATACCGATGGAACAGATGGTGGATCGGGCGCCGCCGACGACCCCGCAGGCGCCATGATCGAGCCGGACACCTTGCGTCGCGCGCAGGCTATAGGTCTCGATGCCCAAGCCATGCTTGAGAACAATGATTCGACCACATTCTTCCGCTTAATCGGCGATCTCGTAGAAACCGGACCCACAAACACGAATGTCAACGATTTCCGGGCGATACTCGTTGATGCTTGCTGAAAGCGCGTGTAATTGGGCGAGGGCTGGGGATTAACTGCATCATACGGATGACCATGCGTTTACCGTTCCTCTACCACGTGCGCCGCTTCAAGCTCCTTCTCCTCCTAACCGTTTTAACCCCGATGTTCCTGTCCGCAGCGGCAGAGCCTGCAGAAGCTAACTTGCAGATCTGCAATCGAACCGAGAACCGCGTCGGTGTGGCAATCGGCTACAAAGACGATCAAGGCTGGGCGACGGAGGGATGGTGGAATCTGCCGAATGGCGATTGCAAGGTGCTTCTTCACGGTCCTCTTGTTGCGCGCTTTTACTACGTCTACGCCCTCGACTATGACACCGGCGAGGAATGGAGTGGACCCGCCTTCATGTGCACGCAAGAAAAGGAGTTCACCATCCGGGGTATCAATGACTGTCCGGACCGGGGCTTTGACCGCACCGGGTTTTTCGAGGTTGACACCGGCGCAGAAGAAAACTGGACCATCCACTTGGTTGAAACCGAACAGACCGGATCGGGGGCTTCATGAGACGTGAACGTAAGGTAAAAATTGTAGCGACGCTTGGTCCCAAAACCGCGTCGCAAGAGATGATCGAACGCCTTTTCCTAGCCGGTGTCGATTGCTTTCGGATCAATTTTAGCCATACGCCGCACGACGATGCCGCTCTCCTTCACGGCCGCATCCGCGAAGTGGAAGGCCGCCATTGCCGTCCCATTTCCATCCTCGCCGACCTGCAAGGACCGAAGCTGAGAGTGGGCGAGTTCGAAGAGGGGGCAGCCGATCTGGAAGAAGGCGCCGCATTCCGCTTCGACACCGATAAGACAGCGGGCACAAGAGACCGCATACATCTACCCCATCCTTACATTTTCAAAAGCATTAAACCTGGCCATGCCATTCTGCTTGACGATGGAAAGCTGCGTCTTGTCACCGAAGAGGTGACGGCGGAGGTGATTACGACGCGTGTGGTCGTTGGCGGGAAGCTGAACGACCGCAAAGGCGTGAGCCTGCCTGATACCGAATTGCCGATCGGCGCCATGACGGAAAAAGACCGGCGCGACCTCGAATTCGCGGCCAATCTCGGCGTCGACTGGATCGCGCTCTCCTTTGTCCAGCGCCCGGATGATGTGGCTGAGGGCCGCAAACTGGCGGCCGGCCGGGCGGCCGTCATGGTCAAGGTCGAAAAACCGCAGGCGATCGAGCGTCTTGAAGAGATTATCGAAGCCTCGGACGGGCTGATGGTGGCACGGGGTGATCTTGGCGTCGAAGCCCCGGTTGAAACGGTGCCTGGCCTGCAAAAGCGGATGACACGGATGTGCCGCCGCGCCGGCAAACCGGTGGTGGTTGCAACGCAAATGCTGGAATCGATGATCAGCGCGCCTGTTCCGACCCGCGCTGAGGTCTCCGATGTGGCAACCGCAGTGTTCGAGGGCGCCGACGCCGTTATGCTTTCGGCTGAATCGGCCGTTGGCGAATACCCCGAAGAGGCTGTCGGGATGATGGACAGGATCGCCAAGGAGGTGGAGACGGACCCGCTCTATCCGAACATCATCTACGCTCAGCGCACCGAACCGGAAGCAACGACACCAGACGCCATCAGTGCCGCCGCTCAGCTCACCGCCGACACGCTGAACGTCGCCGCCATCGTCAGCTATACCTCATCGGGTTCAACAGGCATGCGGGCCGCGCGTGAGCGGCCCATCCAGCCCGTGATCGCGCTCACCCCGCGCCCGGAAACCGGACGCCGGCTTGCACTTGTCTGGGGACTTCACTGTGTTCTGACACCGGATGCGGAAGATGAGACCGACATGGTCAAACGCGCCTGCCGGATCGCTTTTCAAGAAGGTTTCGCACGGCCCGGCGATCGGATCGTGGTGACGGCCGGAGTACCGTTTGGCACACCCGGAGCAACGAATCTCCTGCGCATCGCTTTTGTGGGCTCGATGGAGCCACAGGACAACTAAACGATCAAAGGCGTCAGATATCGACGCCCTTTATCTCCGGTTCCAGATTCTCGGCCGCTTTTTGTGCGTTTTCAAGGAACGGATTGATCGATAGCGCCCGCTCGAATGCATCGAGCGCCAAGTCGCGCGCACCGAACTCGCGCATGAGAAGGCCAAGACCGTACACGGCACCAAAATGGTTGGGCTGCAGCGCCAGGGCACGTTCCACGTCACGCAAGGCCGCAACGTAGTCGTCCAGAAGATAGTTCACCGTGGCGCGCTTGTTCCATCCTTCCGCGTAACTTGGGTCCAGTTCGATAATGTTATCGAGAAGGGCGAGCGCGGTATTATATTTCTTTTCCTGAATGGTGACCGCCACACGGCTCATGAGAAGCTCAATTGTCGGGCTTTCGGTCGCCAGAAACTCACGCAGGATGGCCTGTTCAATGGGCTTTGCCGTCTCAGCGTCCGGTGCGACAGCAAGATCGCCCAAAAGCGATTCAAGCGAGTGCTGCGTGGTGACCGCCGCCAAATCCTCGGCAGTCATTTGAGCCTTGGCCGGTGCCGCAGCAAGCGCGCCGAGCAAAACAATGGCTGCGACAACCATTTGGGAAAGAGCGGATTCCAAGCGTTTGAGCTGCATGCGCTTTAAGATGGAAGCAGTTCCCGCCCGGGTCAACCTCGCTCGGGCGATCAGCACGCGCATGTGATCGGGATTTACTCAATACAAGCCAGCTTGCCCGGCGTTTCGGCATCCGGGGCACGGTTTTCACGCAGTGTTGTTAATGCTGGATTTCGCTCGATCTTGCGGAAAACGCTCAGCCTTGACGGGCTTTGAACCGGCGGTTGGTCTTGTTGATGACATAAAGGCGGCCACGGCGGCGTACGATACGGTTATCGCGGTGACGGGCGCGCTGGGATTTGATCGAATTCTTGACTTTCATGACAAGATCCCTGCCGCTCCGGCCGGGCTCCTCCTTGCTCAAAGGGCGAAAAATGGTGGGCGTGACTGGGATTGAACCAGTGACCCCTACGATGTCAACGTAGTGCTCTCCCGCTGAGCTACACGCCCGGGATGTCAAATCGACAAGGCCCACGGCTATACATTTTCGCCCGGTCGATGGCAAGGCCCGCAGATGCTTTCTCTTTGATTTTTGTGGCTGGCAAGGCGCGGCATCAAGCGGCCAGGAGGCGCTCGACCTGTTGCACCAGTTCACGCAGATGGAAAGGCTTGGAAAGCACCTTCGCATCCTTCGGCGCTTCGTTTTCCGGGTTCAGCGCGACAGCCGCAAATCCGGTAATGAACATCACTTTGAGGTCCGGATCGAGCTCGGTTGCGCGACGAGCCAATTCGATGCCGTCCATCTCCGGCATGACGATATCGGTGAGCAGCAGTGTAAAAGGCTCTTCCTTAAGCCGATGATAGGCGCTAAGGCCGTTATCGAAGGAAACGACATCATAGCCTGCGGTTTCAAGAGCCTTTTCGAGAAAACGACGCATATCGTTGTCGTCTTCCGCCAACAGGATTCTTTCCATGGGAGATGATACCGGCAGTTCAGCTGAATGTGATCAACAATTTGCATAATTGCCCTATCTCGTAAAGATAAACGATACTTTACACTCAGGAAGGGCGTGGACGATTCGAAGGCGCAATGGACCCACTTTACACAGACCCATTCGAGTTAACGCCTCCGGAGGTCCGGGCGGTCCCCTTTCTCTTTAACGCGCCCCATAGCGGGCGCGATTATCCGCGTGCCTTCCTCAAAAGGAGCCGGCTTGATCCGTTTGCACTGCGCCGTTCTGAAGACGCCTTCATCGACGACATGTTCAGGCCGGTCACGGCACGCGGCGCGACGTTCCTAGGGGCCCGGTTTCCACGTGCTTACGTGGATGTGAACCGCGAACCTTACGAACTCGACCCGACAATGTTCGACGGCGATCTGCCGGTCTTTGCCAACACAAGATCGATGCGGGTTGCAGGCGGGCTTGGAACGATTGCCCGTATCGTCTCCGAAAGCGAGGAAATCTACGACCGTCCCATTCCCATCGAGGATGCGCTGAAACGGATTAACCGGCTTTACAAGCCCTATCACCGGACGATGCGCGATATCCTCGATAAGCTGCGCCGCCAATTCGGTGTCGCCGTTTTAATCGATTGCCATTCCATGCCGTCGCTAAGCGGGGAAAGCACAAGGCGCCCCGATTTCGTGCTCGGCGACCGGTTCGGGACGTCCTGCGCGAGCCCCCTCATCGACATCGCCCATGACAGCCTGCGCCGCAAAGGATACCGCGTCGCCCGCAACAAACCGTATGCGGGCGGCTATATTACGGAAACCTATGGCCAGCCTTCGCTCGGCTTCCATGCCTTGCAGATCGAGGTGAACCGCGGCCTCTACATGGACGAGACGCATTTTCGCAAGACGGCGGGCTTTGAACCGATCAAATTCGATCTGCTTGCCCTGTGCAGTGATTTGATTGCGATCCCGCCCGGCGATCTTTCCATCAGCGCAGCGGCGGAATAGCCGCAGCCAGCCGACGTCGGAACCCGCCTTAGAAAAAGAAAGGGGCCGTCGCTCAAAAGAGGACGGCCCAAGTCTAGGGAGGAAACGCCCAAGGAGGGCTGCAACACAACGCCAAGGTCGTGTTACACTG
>JAKSCL010000303.1 GCA_022360615.1 Hyphomicrobiales bacterium | reverse complement strand
GGCTGTCCCGGACGCGTGCCACGGGAAAACGGGTCTCCAGCGTATCGAGCTCGGCGAACATTTGCCGTGAGATTGATAGTGTGACTATGGGGCCGAAGATCAGATGCTCCATGCCCAGCGGGTCGTGGCGCGCAAACACACCATCTTTCACACCTGCATCGATGATCGCGTGCACGATTTCGTGCTGCTGAAGGATGAAGCCGTCGTGAAAAGCGCGCGCGACCTCCGGGATTTGACGCGATACTTCCGCAATGAGCGGCGACATCCGCCCCACAGGCGAGTCGATTGTGATCCTGTAGATTTCAGCAAGGGCCCGGCGCATCCGTTCCTCATGCGTCATGCTGTCATCATCCAGGATTCGCCGTAGCTTGCGGTTCGCCACATCGTAGCCTTCGGTCACGCAAGCGACAAACAACGCTTCCTTACTTGGGAAATGATGATAGAGGCTCGCTTTTTGGATGCCGCAGGCTTTGGCGAGGGCGCTCATCGACGTTCCGGCATACCCTTTGTCCAGAAACAGCTCCATCGCTTCCTGAAGGATTTCGATCCGTCGTGAGGACCGCTCGGCACCATCTTCCTTTTTTGGCTCTTCCCCGGTTTTCTTCATTGACGGCATCCTCGGACACTCTAGGCTCCCTACCGAACGGACGGTCGGTTTCTTTATGAGGGTAGGGTGTTTTCGCCATGCGGCAATCTTTGATTCAGGTTTACGCGGCCTACGCTGCGATCGCCAGTCTGCTATCTGTGTCCGGAGCCAGCGCACAGGAACAGTCCGGACCGCAAGCAGATCAGATTCCGTTTGTGAAAGTCGTTACGGCTGAGCCGGCCGCAGACTTTCGAAATCGAAGCTTCTTCGGCCGGGTCCGCGCGCGCGAGACCGTCGATCTCTCCTTTCAGGTCGACGGGGCGCTAGAAGTGCTGGACGCGATCGAAGGAGACAGGGTTACACGCGGGCGCGTGCTCGCCCAGCTTGATCAGGAGCCGTTCAAGCGCGCTGTCGAGCGGGCCGAAGTGACGCTACGGCAAGCCAACCGCAACTTCGAACGCGCATCAGCCCTGATGCCGACCAGCGCCGGTTCCCGCGTTCGTCTTGAGGATGCGGAAACAAACCGAGACCTTGCCGCCGTTGCCCTCCGCGAAGCCCGGGACGACCTCGAGGATGCAACGATCCTGGCGCCATTCGATGGCCTGGTTGCCGAACGCCTTATTGCAAACTTTTCCAACATCGAGCCGGGTCAGCCGATCATACGGTTGCACGACATGTCGGAGATACGGGTGGAACTGGAACTGCCGGAGAGGCTTCTGGCACAAGTCGGCGATCCTTCGAAAGTGCGTTTCGCAACCCAGCTGCCGGATCGCGACAACGCCGTCGACCTCCGCTTCGTTGAGTTTCATGCGCAAACCGACCGGATCGGACAAAGCTATACGATCACTCTGGCCTTCCCGGATACTGATAGTGCCTTTCTCGTTCCGGGCGCGTCGGTGGCGGTGGCCGCCTCTGTGCCCGCGGCATCCGCGGGTTTTGTTCTCCCTGCGTCCGCAATCCTCTCCGGGCCCAGCCGAGATGCCTCGGTTCTCGTTCTTGAACAGTCGGAAGAAGCGCTGGCCATACTGCGCCGGAAGCCGGTCGAGGTGCATTCCAAGACAGGCACGCGCTTCCTTGTGACAGGACTCTCGCAAGGCGCGGAGGTCGTCGCGGTCGGAGGGCACCTTCTTCGGGAAGGCCAGATGGTCCGGCGCTACAGCAATCTCGTCGTCGAGGAGCGCTAAGCCATGCAGATCGCGCGCTCTTCCATCGAAATGCCGCTTTATACTTGGCTACTGATTTTTATCTGCCTGTTTGGCGGCTTTGCGGGATATCTCGCCGTCGGAAAGCTGGAAGACCCGGTTTTCACCCTGAAGTCGGCCTTGGTCATTACTGCCTATCCTGGGGCGACCGCGTCGGAAGTCGCCATCGAGGTCTCCGAGGTTCTGGAAAGCGAGATCCAGAACATGGACGAAGTTGACGTGGTCACGTCCCGCAACACGCCGGGCCTCTCGGTCATCGAAATCGAGATCAAGGACCGTTTCGATGGCGGTGATCTGCCCCAAATCTGGGACGATCTCCGTGATCGCGTCGCCGATGCTGTGCCGCAATTGCCGCCCGGCGCCGCGGCCCCAACCGTGAACGACACTTTCGGCGACGTTTACGGCCTCTATTATGCGGTTAGCGCTCCGGGGTTCAGCGACACCGAAATCTGGGAGATCGCCACTTTCCTGCGCCGCGAGGTCCTGACCGTTACCGGCGTCGCCGATGCCGAGGTGCTCGGCTTGCCGGAGGAGGCGATCTTTGTCGAGCCGTTCAGCCGGACGCTCATCAATCTCGGTGTGCCGCCGAATGTGATCCTCGAAGCGGTCAACCGCGCGGACGCCGTGGTAGCTGCCGGAGCGGCGGACAATGACATGCGCGAACTCAGGATCGATGCCCCGCGCAGCGAAGACAGCCTGACCGAAATCGGCGGCCTCACCTTCGGATTTGAAGGCGAAGTGCTCAATCTCATGGATGTCGCCAATGTCAGGCGAACCCGGGTTGACGACCCGGCGCACATCATCCGCCACAATGGTATCGAAGCCTTCACCCTTGGCGTCGCGGGACTGACCTCGGCGAACATTGTGACGGTTGGCGAAAGCGTGGAGCAGCGGCTTGCCGAAATCACGCCCCTGCTACCCGTCGGCGTAACGGTTGCCCCGATCTACGAGCAACACAGGGTTGTTGCAAACGCCAACTTGGAAGTGCTGCAAGGCCTAGGCCTGTCGCTCACGATTGTGATCGGTGTTTTGGCGCTCTTCATGGGTTGGAGGGCGGCGCTTGTGGTTGGCGCCACGCTGCTGCTCACAATCAGCCTCACTTTCCTTTTCATGGCGGTTTTCGACGTCAAAGTCGAACGCATCAGCCTCGGCGCGCTGATCATCGCCATGGGCATGCTTGTGGACAACGCCATCGTTGTCGCGGAAGGCATGCAGGTCGAAATGCGGAAAGGCCGGAATGCGCCCGATGCGGCAGCAGAAGTCGCACGCAAGACGCAAGTTCCGCTCTTGGGCGCCACCATTATTGGTGTAATGGCTTTTGCCGGGATCGGTCTCAGCCCGGACAGCTCCGGCGAATTCCTGTTTTCGCTCTTTGCCGTCATCGGCATTTCGCTGATGCTGTCCTGGTTTCTCGCAGTCACCGCCACGCCGCTTCTTGCCAGCTACATGTTTAAAACCGGCGGCCTTGCCGATGGCGAGGACCCATATGGCAATGCATTTTTCCGTGGCTACGCATCTCTCGTTCGCGGAGCGCTACGCCTCCGCTGGCTGGTCATCATTGGCCTCGCCGGAGGCACGGTCGCCTGCATGGGCGCTTTCGGCATGGTGACACAGCAGTTCTTTCCGCCCGCCAACACACCGCTTTTCTACCTCAACTACAAGGCCGCGCAGGGCACTTCCATCCATCAGACCTCAGCCGATCTTGCCGTCATCGAGGACTGGCTGCTTCAACGCGACGACGTCGAAGCTGTAACAGCAACTGCGGGCCGAAGCCTGACCAGGTTTCTCCTGACCTATGAACCGGAGAGCCCTGAACCCAGCTATGGCGAACTCGTCATCCGTGCGGCAAGCTTCGATGTCATTCCGGCACTGCGTGATGACCTGGCGGCCTTCGCACGGACCGCCGTTCCATGGGCGCAGACACGCGTTGAGCAAATCATCTACGGCCCTCCGGTGAACGCTGACGTTGAAGTCCGGCTATCCGGACCCGACCCGGATGTCTTGCGCCGCCTGGCCGATGAGGCGCAGCGTATTTTCGAGACGGAAAGCGCCGTTCTCCAGGCAGAGCAGACCGACTGGAGCGAACGCGAGCTGGTCATCCGGCCGGCCTACGCGACAGACCGCGGCCAGGCACTTGGCATTCAAAGGGCCGATGTCGGAGAGGCAATTGCGCTTGCGACCGACGGAATACGGGCCGGAACGTTCCGGGAGCGCGACAGGCTCATCCCCATCATAGTCCGAAGCCCGCGCTCCGAAATGACCGCGGACGGACAACTCCTCGACCAGATCATCCATGCACCGGCGACACGCGAATACACGACCCTGGACCAAGTGATTGACGGCTTCGAGGTGATCTCACGCGATACGGCGATCGAACGTCGAAACCGCGAACCCACGGTGAGTGTGCAAGCGTTCACCGTTCCGGGCGTCTTGCCGCCCGCCGCCTTTGTGGAAGTGCGCCCGCTTATCGAAGCGATTGAATTGCCACCGGGCTACCGGATGGAATGGGGCGGTGAATTCGAAAGCGCGACCGAGGCGCAGCTAAGCCTCGGACAGCAAATGCCCTTGTCCTTCGGGACGATGCTGCTGATCACAATCCTGCTCTTTGGAAAGCTACGTCAGACGGCTGTGATTTGGACAATTGTACCCATGGCCGTAAACGGCGTTGCACTGGGCTTGTTGTTCACCGGCTTGCCGTTCAGTTTCACGGCCATGCTCGGGCTGCTCAGCCTTTCGGGCATGCTTATCAAGAATGCCATCGTCCTGGTCGAGGAAATCGATGCGCAGAAGTCTGAAAATGCGCTGCCCCAGTCGGAGGCAATCGTCGTTGCGTCGGTCAGCCGCCTGCGGCCCGTCGTTCTCGCTGCAGCGACGACCATTCTCGGCATGGTGCCGCTTTTGTTCGATGTGTTCTTCGCCTCAATGGCAGTCACAATCATGTGCGGCCTCGGCTTCGCGTCGATACTCACCCTGATCGGCGTCCCGGTTTTCTATCATACCTATCTGCGAAAAGAGCGCCTTGCAGAAAGGACGGGCGGGCCCAGATTCGCCCGCGAACCATCGACTACTCCTCGTACTCAAAGAAAGCCAGTAAAGCTTGCTGCTGAATAGGATGCGGCCGCGCGGGCGGCACCGCCGGAATGCTCGATATTGAGACATGCTTGGATCTGAGGTCGACGCCTACGGAAGCATGTCAAGGATCTACGGCTAAGCGCTGAATACTTTCCGATAGCGAAATAGAGTTTAGCACAGATCCGAGTGGCGTCTCACAAATCCAATAAATAGCCTAGCGCTTGGGGGTTCGAAAAGAAAAAACCCAGGTGAGGAAACACATGCCACAACAAATCTTCAACGTCTTGATCTTAGGCGCCTCTTACGGCTCCTTACTGTCAACCAAGCTCCTTCTTGCAGGACATGCAGTCACGATTGTCTGCCTTCCCGATGAAGCCGAATTGATTAATGCCGAAGGCACCCGTGTCAGAATCACGCCCAGAGGACACACAGCGGCGCTTGAAATCGATTCGCGCACTCTGCCGGGGACCTTATCCGCCGCCACGCCCGACGAGGCCGATCCGTCTGCCTACGACCTCATCGTCCTTGCCATGCAGGAGCCACAATACGGCGCGGCCGGCCCGCGCGGTCTGCTGACGCGCGCTGCCAAGGCGAGGATTCCCTGCATGTCGATCATGAACATGCCGCCGCTCACTTATCTCGGGCGTATTCCGGGGCTGGAAACAGAAGACCTGGACGCGTGCTATACAAATCCGGAGCTTTGGCGGGAACTCGACCCACAATTGATGACGCTCGCGAGCCCCGACCCGCAGGCCTTTAGACCGCCGGACGAGGCACCCAATGTCCTGCACGTCGGTTTGCCAACCAATTTCAAGGTCGCGCCCTTCGCATCAGATGCCCATACGGACATGCTTCGTGAAATCGAAGGCAGCATTGACGCAGCACGTTTCAATACGAACGGTCAAAGCATTGAGGTACCGGTCAAGTTAAAGGTGCACACTTCGCTTTTCGTTCCGATGGCCAAGTGGTCCATGCTGCTTGCCGGCAATTACCGCTGTATTGGCGATGAAAAGATGCAGTCCATCCGCGATGCCGTTCACGGCGACATCGAGGCCTCCCGCGCCGTCTATGATTGGGTTGGTTCAGTCTGCCGCAGGCTCGGTGCGGCGGACAAGGACCTTGTTCCTTTCGAAAAATATGCTGCGGCAGCCGAGGCTTTGCTTAAGCCGTCCTCTGTCGCCCGCGCGGTCTTTGCTGGAGCACCCCGCGTTGAGCGCGTCGACCGGCTGGTGCAAGCCATCGGACGCCAGCATGGCATGCGTTCGGAAGCGGTTGATGAGATCGTTGCGCGATGCGACAAAAAACTAAATGAGAATCTTCGAACCGCCGCCTGACCGTTGAGAGCGATCCGGATAATCGAAGCTCTTGGCTAACTGCTGCTCGAAGCGATGCCACGGCAATGTCAGGTTCGCATAGATCGTGCGCCCAAAACAAAACCCAGAGCGAACATCCGATTCAAAGTGAACGGATTTCGCTCTGCGGGAAAGCAAAGCGGAGAATGAAATCCCGAAAGCTGGCGCAGACGCTATGAAATGGTTGAGCTTGCCCTAAGTGGAGCAGCCCGGCCAATCGCCGGGCGCATCACCTCATGGCAACACGGTGGAATAGCGTCGAACCACTCCAAGAGCCCGGAATCGGACGATCTTCGCCCTGTTGGCGCACACATCGGCGGGCAGCCATCCACCTTAAGGATTCAAGGCGTTGGAAAGCCACGCCCGGCGGCAACAAATGAAGTCAATCATATGCTGAAACACCGTTCACGGCAGAAAATCCCGCAACCGGCCGATCAAAACCGGACCGGTCTGCAGCAAAGCCTGGACAAACCGCTCAAAACCCAATCGTGGCAATCTAATGGCTGTATTCAGTGAAATAACCCCAGGCAGGGCAGAAATGACCCAAGGTAAGAGAAAGCAAGTCTAGTCCCCTTCGGATAAAATATGACGCTGAAGTGCTTGACGAAACACACTTTCGCCATTCACTAAACTTGAAAACAAGACCGACCTATGGTTGTCGACAAGGGCTGTAATGGGGTAGGAGGCAAGTCATTTGGAGGGCTGGGTTCTCTGAAATGAGTGAAGGAGTAAACAAAAGCCATGCATCAAAAAAACTCTCACCTGCCAGCATCGTCAGCACCTCTACCGCCGATCTTCGACACGCTCGACATGGATCAAATGCATGCTCAGATTTGGGCTGCCATTGACGCCTATGCCCAGAAACACGGGCTGTCCACATCGGGGCTTGCCAAGCGCGCCGGCCTAGATCCGACAGCCTTCAACAAGTCGAAACGGTATACGGCGACGCGGCCACGCTGGCCATCGACAGAGTCGATCATGAAGATTTTGCAGGCAACCGGCGGGGAGATGAACGACCTTGTCGAACTTCTTTCGGCAACGCCGAAACAAACGTCCAGCGACCTTCTCCTTCCAGCAGCACAATTGAGCGATCAGGACACGCTGGCAGCGATCACAGCAGGGAACGACCCCAAAGCACTCGGCGAGTTCGAGGCCCAGTTCTTCCCTGGCATTCAGGACACCTCAGCCTTTATCGTGGAGATTGATACAGCGGACTACGACCCAATCTACCGGCACGGCGACCTGATACTGGTATCGCCCAGTTCGGAAACCCGCAAATCCGACCGCGTGATTTACGGCAAGCCCGGTGCAAGGGCGCAGATCGGGGAAGCGGTCCGGAGACTGCAAAACGGCTTCCGCATCAAAGCGCTTTCACCCGACCGAACCGAAACAATCCATGAATTCAATGGCAGCGGTTGGATGTACCGCATCGTGGCGGCATCGCAATAGCTTCCCTTCCGTTTGGTTAGAGCTATTAATTGAGTGCGTGCGCCTGAGGCCAAACCGAGTTTTGTTCGTTTGTTTGCTCTTCCGCGCGAATGCCCTCGATTTTCAGAAACGCCAACATGAGTGCGCCCAACGCAGGACCGGTGTCCCCGTTCTGTAACTCGCTGTAGGCCTCTCTCATGTAGCTTGAAAGCTCTGAGAGATCATCTTCGGTCAGCTGATACGTCTTCATGATTGGCATAAAACACGCTAAATCCAGTGAGGTTCCGGGGTCACGCATCAACATTCTTCTTGGGCGAGGTTTTCTGCACGGAGTGCGGCCCGTTTGGAAACGAGAGGGTATTTCGCTGCTCCGTTTCGGCCTGGCCAATCTCCATCTCCAAGCCCAACTGCTCGATGACGGCTTCGATCAGGTCGACGGTCTTAGGCCGGTAGCGGAGTCGATAATGGTCTCGCGCGAACTGAAACAGATCAAAAAAATACTGGTCCATCCGAGCATTCGGAACGGAACGGCTGTTCTCCGCATCTGACTCCGAAATCAAAATCCAACACCTCGCATCGTGCAATTGTGCGCAATTCGCGGTGGAACCATGCGGACCAGGAAAACCAGTCCGGCATGGCTCGTCCATGCTAGCCATCAGACCGCTGTTGGACACCGCTGTCTTGAACGTTATTTCAGTTAGTGTAAGGCTGGAGCGGGAATGGAATTGTAAGCACCTGAAATGCAAGACATTTCGCGGTGTTGGGGGGCAACAGGGGACGCGATTGAATCAACGACGCGTTGCGGGAACACATTATGAAGCTGCCGTCATCTGGGCGGATCGGCTCACATTCGTGCCCCATGCCCATGACGAATATGTCCTGAGCTGCAACATCAGTGGCAATGAAACGGGTGTCTTGGACGGACGCCCCTTCGAAGCCGCAGAAAGCTGCACAACTCTCTATAATCCAGGGCAAATACAGTCCGGCGACGGAACCAATTGCCTTGTCAGCCTT
>JAKSCL010000214.1 GCA_022360615.1 Hyphomicrobiales bacterium | reverse complement strand
ATGTTGCTGCGGGCAAACAGGCGATCCTGCAGGATCTTCTCCGCACGCATCTCGTCGCGGCGATGCACTAGGGTCACCTTGCTGGCGATGTTGGAAAGGTAAAGCGCCTCCTCGGCTGCCGTGTTGCCGCCGCCGACGACCAGGACCGGCTTGTCGCGGTAGAAGAAGCCGTCGCAGGTGGCGCAGGCCGAGACGCCGAAGCCCTTGAACTTCTCCTCCGACGGCAGGCCGAGCCATTTGGCCTGGGCGCCGGTCGCGATGATCAGCGCGTCGCAGGTGTAGGTCTCGCCGCCATCGCCGGTGAGCGTGAAGGGGCGGTTCGACACATCCGCCTTGACGATGTGGTCGGAGACGAATTTCGTGCCCACATGCTCGGCCTAGGCCTTCATCTGCTCCATCAGCCATGGGCCCTGGATCACGTCGGCGAAGCCCGGATAGTTCTCCACGTCGGTGGTGATCGTCAGCTGCCCGCCCGGCTGAAGCCCGGAAATGAGAACGGGTTCAAGCATGGCGCGCGCGGCGTAGATCGCAGCGGTGTAGCCTGCCGGGCCCGAGCCCACGATGATGACCTTTGCATGCATGACAGCCTCCTTCTCCGTTTCGCGGAGAACGGGCACCTTCCGTGCCCTCAAATCCTTCGGTACAGCACGTTCCGGCCGCAAGACCGGTGCCCATTTTGCTGGCAACGCTTTTGCGGGGTGGATGTGCGGCGGCTCGCCGCTATGCACCGGACGCATATGTAGCGATTCCAGACGGGCGCCGCAATTCCGGGAGTGTGTTTCAATCGCCGTGATGTTATCTGATGTGACATCATGGGAGCGTGACCTTCGGGAATGCTCCCAAACGCATCCGACCCGCCAAGGCGGACGTATTCTTTAATGTGTGACTTTTTCAGGAGACGGCCGCTTTGCGCATCGCAGCCCTTTTCACCGCACTCACCGCCGCCGCTCTCGGAACCTCCGGTGCTGTTTGGGCGGCCGATCCGCTTTCTTCCCCGCAAGGCCCCAGCCGTTCGCTGACGATCGGCGCGGGCGCGGCCATCGTTCCCGACTTCGAGGGGTCCGAGGATTACGAGGTCATTCCGATCGTGCCGTTCAATTACGAGCAGAACGGTTTTTCGCTCAGGGCCCGGGGCTTGGGCGTCGAGGCGGACCTGGTGCCGTCGCGGGCGATCGATGCGGGGCCGCTCATCCGCTACGATGGCGGGCGCGACGATGTGGAGAACGACGCCGTCGATGCCCTGCCCGAAGTGGACGGCGCGCTTGAGCTTGGCGGCTTTTTCCAGGCCAATCTTCCGGTCGCCGTCCTCGGCAGCCGCGATCCGTCCGTTCTCTTCAGCCGCGTGTCCTTCGCCCAGGACGTGACGGACGGCCATGAGGGCTATGAGATCGAAGGCAGCATCGGTGTGTTCCGGCCGTTCTCGGATCGCGTAACCGGCATCTTGAACCTCTCCACCACCTATGCCTCTGAAGACTATATGGATTCCTTCTTCAGCGTCACGGCGGCAGGCTCGGCGGCAAGCGGTCTTTCGGTCTTCGACGCCGATGCGGGCTTCAAGGATGTGGGGTTGATGGGGATCGTCAACTATAAGCTCAATGAGCGCTGGACGGCCAATCTGATCGGTGGATACACGCGCCTCATCGGCGATGCGGAGGACAGCTCAATCGTTTCCGAGGCCGGGTCCGAGGACCAGTTCTTCGCGGGCTTTGCGTTCAACTACATGCTCTTTTAAACTCCAGCGTGCGGCTTTCGCTGGCCGGTATATGCCTTCAAGACCGCTTCAGCGATCCCGGGTGTCGCGTCGATTGGCGTGGAACGGAAGGGGACGATGTTCCCGGTGAAGCGCCTCAGCGCGCCCATTTCCTCCAGCCGGTTGTGGAAATGGGCGAATTTGCCGGGATCGCCGTCCGGCTCCAGCAGATAGATGCCGGTGCCTGTGGCGGCTGCTTCACTCAACATGTTGTGGGAATCGGCGGTGACGATCAGCGCATCCGCCTGGGCGAGGAAATGGAGATACGGGTTGTCTCCCGCGCCATCCCAAAAAAAACGGGGCAGGCCGTCGAGATGCCGCCGCAGATCATCGACAATCCGTTGCGGCGTGCGGCGCGACGGCGTCACCATGAGAAAGGCGCCTTGCGCGGCGTGCTCTTTCAACGCGGTGCCAAGCGTGTCCACATCTTTCCGGGTCAATTCGTACCGGCCGCTTGAACCGCCCAGAATGACCGCAATCTTCGGTTTCATGAAGGGCGGGATCCGCGAATCGGGTGCGGCGCGGGCCGCGTCGAGCTTGGCTGCCGAAATGCGGTGAGGGGCGGTAAGCGTGGCCATGACATTTGCGCCGCGCAAACCGTCATGTTCCGGCGCCCATATGAAATCGGCGCATGCCGTTCCCACGCGCGGGTCTTTCAGGAAAACCGTGAAGGTTTCTCCGCCTGAGCGCAACTTGATGCGGCGCAGGTAAGCGACCGCCCTGCGCCCGGAAGCGATCACCATATCGGGCCATGGTTTTGCGATGGGGCTGCCCGGTTTGTCCTCATGATCCTTTGGATCGATTGGGCCATGGGGCATCAGCCAAACCCAGGGCTTGCCGGGGTTTACGCGCCTTATCTCAGGCTCGACTCCGATCGCTTCCGCCACGCCGAGACAGTTTGCCTCATCGCCCGCCTTGCCGTCGGTGAGCACCCATAGGGAGCGGGGCCGCCCTGCATTCGTGTTGTTCATTTGGCCGTGCATCTTGCGAAATAAAATTGCTTAAGCCGGTGACGCGTTTCGTTTAGTTTGCATGAATGAGGCTCATATCCGATTGGCCGGAGAATGGAAAATGGCGGCCCGGCTCGACCAGATCGACCTGAAAATCATCGAGGAATTGCAGGAAAGCGGCCGCATGACCAATGTGGAGCTGGCGCGGCGCGTGGGCATTTCCGCGCCGCCTTGCCTCAGGCGGATGCGGGCTTTGGAAGAAGCGGGAATCATCAAGGGCTATCACGCCGAGGTCGATCAGAAGCGGCTCGGTTTCGACGTGACCGTGTTTGCCATGGTCGGACTGCACAGCCAAGCCGAGCCCGATCTGCAAGCGTTCGTCGAGCAGGTCAACGCCTGGCCGCTCGTGCGCGAATGCCAGATGCTCTCCGGCGATATCGATTTCATGCTGCGCTGCGTTGCGCCCGATATGGACACCTTTCAGCATTTCCTCATCGATGAACTGACAGCCGTGCCCAATGTGGAAAGCGTGCGCACCTCGCTCGCGCTGAGGCGCATAAAGTTCGCGGCGGGCGTGCCGATGGGGATCGTTGCACCCGCCGACCCCCCGGTCACCTGAAACCGCCGGTATCCTTCTTTTAAACGAACGCGACCTGAAGCACCTCGTAGGACCGGTGGCCGCCGGGCGCTGCGACCTCGACGCTGTCGCCCGCGCCCTTGCCGATAAGCGCGCGGGCGATCGGGGAGGTGAT
>JAKSCL010000018.1 GCA_022360615.1 Hyphomicrobiales bacterium | reverse complement strand
TTGCCGAGGATTTGGACGTTCACCAACGAGCGAGACAAGGGGCTAAGGCACGTCGATCGTTAACGGAGACGTGACAGGTTGGGCACCGGTTAGCGTGCCCCCCCTCAACCCATGGAGCGGGCCGGAAAGCTAACCATTCGGTATCGCCGTAATTTGACGGACCAGTTTAGCGCTTAAATCTGATCGTACTCATCAATCATCGCAATCAGATCAAGCAGCTTTTCGCGAACACCAAGCAACTCCGTCCCAATCAGAAGCGACGGCCGACGCGCTGCCGAAAGAAAATACGTCAAAACCAAATCTGAATGACTTGCCAAGACTATGAGGTGGTGCGCGCTTGGTCCGTGCGTGCCGGCAAACCAATGCTTCACTGTCCTTTCGCTTGCGCCAGTCCATCGCATAACGGTTTTGACTGCCCGGTGCGTCGAACCAAGTTCACCGTGCAAGGCCGAGGCAATGGATCTCTTAAAGTCCTGCTCTCCATGAGGCTCTGCATGCCTGCGTCGGCCACGATGTAATGTCTTGCCCCTTTTCGGTAACATCTTTTAAGTCCCGAGGTGCGCAGGATCGGCCGTTCGATTCCCTTAGGCAGCCGGTCGGTGAAATAGGCTTGGGCGGCCCCGCATAAAGTGCAGTAGGGTATTCCGAGATCGCGTCCGCCCAAGGTGTCGTTGACCATCTCGCGCACTTCCATGATGCGCCGCGGATAGGCGCGCGATTCACCGTTCACCGTGATGCCGAAGACGACATCATCGTCGTTGAGCCATGTGGCGTCTTCGGCGCTGGTGACTTCCGGGTTGTCCGCGGCGGGGATGCAATTGCACACCTCATCGGTCTTGTCGTGCGGGCGGTCGTCGATCAGCACGCCGCCCCACGAAACAAGCCGCCAGTCTATACCGCCTTCGACGAAGATCTTGTCCCAGCCGGGTATGATACCCGTATAGATCGCCCGTTTCACTTTGAGGTAATCAGGTGGCGCCGGAATATCCCATGCAATGAGATGATCGGTCACGCCCCCCCATGCATTTTGAGTTCGTAAATCCTTGCCCAGCAAATCGGAGGCGGCAATGGCGAGGATCGCATTCAGCTCGGGCCTGGCGGCGAAGCGCATCAAATCGCTGATCATCCAGACAAGCCGAGGGTCTTTTGACTTTGAGATTTCCAGCAGAGCCTCTGTTTGATCTCTTCCCCAGCCCGATTGAGACATGCTTTCAACAAAGGCCACTTGTACCGCAGACTGCAATTCCTCGGATAGCGGCCCGTCCGGTACGGGCGGCGGGTTGCCGAATTTCTGGATCACATGGTCCGGAAGCGGTGCCGCGCCCTGGGCCCGCAGAGCATCTGACCAGAACAACGAAAGCGTTACCAGCAAACCAATGAAGACAATGCGGGATCGGGAGCTTATTGCCGATGCCATGAATGCGCCTTTTCGCGTACTTATTTCATCCTCAGACGTACAATCCGCCAAAGCGTCTGCCTGTGCGGCCCGCGGCGCACGGCTCAAACAGAGCGAGTTTTAAACGCAATACAGCGCACACCGCGTTACAGCCGTTATAGCCGTTATAGCCGTAACTTACTGCGTCACCGATCACGATTACATCAGCAATTGGTGAACACCGGTGTTGGGATTTCTCTGTGAGATAGTAGAGCGTCCGCTGCGCATGATCGCTTTTAAGGAAAGGCACAGCGCTTTACCTGTCCGCCAAACGCTTCTGCCGGGCTTCTGTTCTTCATCGCCGCCGCATCGCAGCTTGTCTGGTTCGCCTCCATACCGGCCGTGACCGGCAGTTTCCTTCGGGTCTTCATGCTTGTGGACGTGGTTGTCGGCCTCGGTTTGGGCTACGCGTTCGGTATCATTGCGATGGCTCGATCCCGCGATGCTTACGGTCGCGCGCGGATGGCCGTCCTCGCCTTCATTCCCATCGCGAATTTCTGGCTTCTGCTCACCCCCTCCAAGAACGACGTGTCCTCGAACCGGGCACCGACAATCCCGCTCCTGACAGGTGCCTTGGGCGTGCTGACGGGCTTCGTCCTTCTCTTCGCGGCCGTCGCCTTGAGCGCATTCATTCAGATGGAAACGAACCGCATGGTCGCAGAGGCCGAGAATGACCCCCGCGATGCAGCGAGCGGGCATCGACATGATGTTGCGCGGACAGGGCCTTGAACAAACACTTCGCCAGATGGCGACTGAGGTACCGAGCCAGCGCGTTGACGAGACGACGACTTTGCTGCGTGTCTTGGGCGACGGCACGACCTTGCGCTACGTCTACGAGGTCTCAACGAACCCGGACGCGTTGCCCATGTCGATGCGCTTGGGCCTTGTCCAGCAAAACTGCACCTATGAGGCGCTGTGGCCTGTAATCGAGGCCGGTGCGACGGTCGAGCATGTCTACCAGCGATCCGATGGTAGCGAGATAGGGGCTGTGACGGTGACGCGGGAGATTTGTGGCTACTAACACGAAATCTTTCTGCGAGCGGACATTACTTCGGTAGCGACGGAGGTTCGCAGCGTCCGCGAAGCGGTCATCGAGCCGGTGTAGTAAAACTTCGCATAATCGGCGGCGAATGGCGGGCTACACGAGTCGATAATACGAACTACGTTCTCGCTATAGCCCTACGATAAATCAGTGCCAAACGTGACGTTCTTTCCTGCAACCTGCCAGAACACGCAATCGC
>JAKSCL010000373.1 GCA_022360615.1 Hyphomicrobiales bacterium | reverse complement strand
GGTTCTGAAGATCGTCGGCATCCGGGATATGGGCATCGAGCAGATCAAGCGTGTCTTCACCGCCGATCCGGGAGGCGGTAATTGCAAGAAGACTTGGATCGGCGAGGCCCGCATAAGGGTCTTCGGGCGCCGCCCCTGCGATCGCGACGGCACGGGCGGCAAGCTCGGCGAAGCCCTCCATCGCCGTCTCGTTGGTGGAGACGACCGCCTGCTTTTTACCGATGAAGACCCGAAGCGACAGGCTATCGCCCTCGGAGCGCTCGCTCTCTTCCAGAATACCTTCACGGACTTCCACCCCGAGCGACACCCCGCGCACGGCGACGGCATCGGCGGCATCCGCCCCGGCCGCCTTGGCGGCATCGAGAAGGGCGGCGGCGCGTTCTTCGAGGTGAGACGTGTCCTTCAAATCCATATCGAAACTCCATTGTCGGTCTAGCCAATGACTGCGAACAGAAGCCACCCGGCGGCAAGGAGGAAGGCGCCCCAGGTGAGCAGCATACCGGCCGCGCGGCCGATGCTCCGTCCGGTTGTCTGCATCAGACCCCAGGCATGGAGCGGACGGCTGAGAATGAGTGCGGCGCCAACGGCGTGCATGAGCGCATCCGGCGCCGAAAGCAAGGCCATTGCAAAGAGTGCGAGCAAGCCAAGCGGCAGATATTCGGCGGCATTGGCTTGCGTCCGGACCGCCTTCAAGAGTTCGACGCTATCGCCCGTGCCAAGTCCGACGCGTGTGCGGTAGCGTTCACGGACAACGAGGCCGACAAGTGCCAAATAAATAATCATGCTGAGTGCAGTATAGATTGCGAAAATTTCAATTGAATTCACTTTTGTAAACATTTCATTCATCAACCGTTGTATTGGGGTCATTTTCCATTAAGCAAATTTCCTCATCGTTGCCTATTACACTCTTTTAACTGCGATTTTTAAGCGGTTTCAAAGGTGTTTGCTTCAATGTCGGCACATCAAAAGGCCCGAAAGGCAAGACCCGGTCATGCAATGAGAGAAAGACTGGGCAAGGCTCGAAGAGGCATAGGATGCGTCAAATCGATATGGGGTTTCTTGTCGCCGGAGAAAGGGCGATGGGCGCTCCGCTTCCCGTCCAGTGGCCGGTGCGCTTCACAGCGCAATCCGGAGGCGTTCAAGTGGCGGACATTCAAATCTGGGACGAGTTGGTCGCGCTTACGAAGCAGGACCAGGGCACCGACATCACAACCCTCATTCCGATGCGGGATTTCCTTGGTGTGGTTGTTGGCGTCGCCAAGGAAGGCGCGGTCGAGGAGGCGCTCGTCGTTTTGCGTCACCGTGACGGCCCCGATGGCGCAGTCGGCGATATCCCGCTAACGGCGGCACGCGAGCATGGCGATGTGGAAGCTCTGCTTCGCATCTGGCGGGAATGGGCCGCGGCGCTGCATCTGCCGGCCTATGTGGAGATGCCGGAGGGGCGTCTTGAGGCAGCGCCTTTGGCGTCGCGCTCGCTCTATATGGGTGTGCCGCAGCCGCGGCGTTGCGAGGCAGGCCGGGTTCGCGACCGCCGCTAAACCAGGAATGCCGTCAGCGCATCCAATGCGAAGGCCGCGAAAACAATGGCGCCCAAATCGCGGTTCGATTTGAAAATCCTAAGGCAAAGCGCGTCGTTGGCGATATCGATACTGTGGACCTGCCAGGCGAGGTGAAGGCCCGCTGCCGCTATGCCGATTGTAAAGACAATACTGCCGCCCGCCATGAACCCTGCTGCTGACACAAGGAGCCATGCGCCGGTATAAAAACCGGCAACCCAGGGCTTTGTGTGTCGGCCGAAAAGAAGCGCGGTCGATTTGACGCCGACAATGGCGTCGTCCTCTGTGTCCTGGTGCGCGTAAATCGTATCGTAGCCGATGGTCCACAGCACACAGCCCAGATAGAGTAAGACAGGCGGCCAACCGAGCCCGCCAAAAACCGCCGCCCAGCCCATCAGCGCTCCCCAGGAAAAGGCGAGGCCCAACACGATCTGCGGCCACGAGGTGATGCGTTTCATGAAGGGATAGATGGCCACGACGGCAAGAGAGCCCATTCCGAGAAGAATCGCGAAAGCGTTGAACTGAAGAAGAACCGCGAGGCCGGTCAAGGACTGCAAGACCATGAAGATTTGCGCGGCCCGCACGCTGATGGCGCCACTTGCCACGGGTCGGGCACGGGTCCGCTCCACCTGGCGGTCGATGTCGCGGTCGACGATGTCGTTATAGGTGCAACCCGCGCCGCGCATCGCCACCGCGCCAATCAGAAACAAAAGCATGTGCCATGGATTGGGGATTGCCGCGCCGGATGCGACCGCCGCCGCCGCCGCCGACCACCAGCACGGCCACAAGAGAAGCCACCAGCCAATGGGCCGGTCCCAGCGCGCGAGCCGCGCATAGGGCATGAAGCGGTCTGGCAGGAGGCGCTCAGCCAGTGTGTTGCCTTGCGCATCCGGCGTTGCGCTTCCCGCGTTCATCGGTGGAGGTTGTTTTGGCTCAGGCATAGCAGCGGAAGGCGGCGGATCGGCACCGCTTCCGAGCGCACATGGGATAAGTGCTGCTGCGTACCAGAATCTTTCCCTGATTGCCCATTTCTTAACCGCTTTTTCCTATTACGTTGAGGTAGAAAATACCCAGCTATTCCGAATTCGTTGGAAGAGGCATGGCCAACGGAGCCCATGGAGGAATGCCTTGCCGAGCGCAGCCTGCAATGTGGTGCCGCCTCCCGGCCAAGCGGAAAATGCAGATGCATCCGACTCAGCTTTTCCCGATCGCGCGGAAAACGACAGAAAACTCGCCCAGATTGCGCATGATATCAATGCCCTGTCCTTAGAAATGGCAGGTGCCGCCGGGGTCATCAACGAAGCATCAAGCACATCGAGCGCGCTCGAAACCGAGTTCGAGCAACTCGCCCGTTCGGCAGAAGAAGCACGTCAAACCAACGGCGCCATCCGCGAAGCGGCGGCAGAGGCCAAGACGGTGGCGGAATCGACCGATGCCGCCGTCAGGGAATCGGAAGCTGCCCTCGGCACGGCCGTCACCGAGATAAACGCCCTTATCGACGCGGTTTCCAGCCTTGCCAAACAGCTCGAGGGACTGCAGCAGGCGCTCTCGAGCGTTAGAGCGGTTTCAGGTTCGATCGATGCGATTGCCCGCCAGACCAATCTCCTGGCATTGAACGCGACCATCGAGGCTGCGCGTGCTGGTGAGGCAGGGCGCGGTTTTGCCGTGGTGGCCGGTGAAGTGAAGGCGCTTGCCGCTGAAACGAGCACCGCCACGAGCGAGATCGAGGACACGCTCACCAGGCTTGACGGTGAGGCGAGCACGCTGATCACCCTTGGCTCCGATGCGCTTTCGCGGGTCTCGAGCGTGAGCAATAGCACCGGATCGCTCAACCGGATTGTCTCGGGCCTGAGCGAAGCGATGACAACGATCCGCAGCCAAAGCACGATTATTTCCGACGGTATCATCAATGTCGATGACCGCTTCAGCCATGTCATGGGTAAGGTCGCGGCGATTGACAGCGAAGTCCGCTCCGGTGCACGGCAGCTTGCCGATACAGCGGACCAAATCCTGAAAGCTGTCGATGCGACCGATGAACTGACCGGTGTCACAGCAACGGAGATCGTCGACACCGAGGACACGCCGTTTATCGATAAGGTGAGGGCGCTCGCGGCCGAGATCGGCGATCTGTTTGCCGAAGAGATCAGAGCGGAGCGTATCGCCGAGACCAGGCTGTTTGATCATAGCTACACCGCTATCCCCGGCACCAACCCGGAACAATTGCGGGCGCCCTTCACGGAAATGACCGACCGGGTGCTTCCGGCCGTCCAGGAAGCGGCGCTTGGAATGGATGACAGGATTGTCTTTTGCGCCTGCGTGGACATCAATGGCTATCTGCCGACCCACAATAAGAAGTTCTCCAAGCCGCAAGGCGATGATCCGGTCTGGAATGCCGCCAACTCCCGCAACCGCCGCATTTTCAACGATCGGGTTGGCCTGCGCGCGGGGCAAAACACAAAAGCCTTCCTTATTCAGACCTATCGCCGCGACATGGGCGGCGGTAACTTCGTGTTGATGAAGGATGTCTCGGCACCGATAACCGTAAATGGTCGGCAATGGGGCAGCGTGAGGCTTGCATATAAGCCCTAGCTCGTGGCCATCATGGCCTAAAACCGGCATAAGGCGTGAGAACCCCGCTGATCGTTCTGGAATCGCCCCTGCCAATGCGTGCGCCGCGCCTCTTTGTTGAACACACTCTTGAAGCAGGCGCCGAGATCCCGCTTGGCGGCGACCAGAGCCACTATCTCTTGACCGTGATGCGCGGGAAGCCGGGCGATCCTGTCCATCTCTTCAACGGCCGTGACGGCGAGTGGCACGCAACGATTGCCCGCAAGGACCGCCGGCAATGCTTGCTCACCGTGGCAAAGTCTCTGCGCGCGCAAACAGCGCCGCCCGACATTCATTTCTACTTTGCGCCACTGAAGAAAGCCCGGCTCGACTATCTGGCCCAAAAAGCAACGGAGCTTGGCGCGTCCCGTATCCAGCCGGTCATGACCCGGCACACCGTCGCACAACGGGTGAATCTTGAAAGGCTGCGCGCGAATGTGGTCGAAGCGGCGGAACAATGCGGCGCCTTGTGGCTGCCTGAGGTGGGGGACCCCTTGGCGCTGAACACACTCCTCGAAGGCTGGGACACACAGCGTACACTTATCTTTTGCGACGAGGCTGAAGAAGCGCATCCGCCCTTGTCCACGCTCACGGCGCTGCAATCCGGACCGCTTGCCGTCCTCGTCGGACCGGAAGGAGGGTTCGCCAAGCAAGAGCGGGAAAAGCTGCGCGAACAGGCCTTTGTGACGTCTTTATCGCTGGGCCCGCGCATCCTAAGAGCCGATACGGCAGGTTTGGCCGCGTTGACACTGGCGCAGGCCGTGCTCGGCGATTGGTCCTGACGGGCGCACCGGCGAATACAACCCATGCATTTTTGAAACGCCGGAATTTTTGATTTGAATTCAAGCCGCGACATCTCTAACCCTCGCGGACCACAAATTCGCCCATCACGCGCGGACGCGCCACTTGAAGAACCGATAGAATATCTACCGATGGGTTATGATCTTTCCGCCAAAGCCCCGATCGAAAGCCGTGACCAGCTTGTTGCCTGGCTCGAAGCGGGCGTGAAAACCGACCGAAGCTCCTGGCGTATCGGCACCGAGCACGAGAAGCTCGGTTTCCATGTGGATGACCTTTCGCCGCTGGGCTATGAGGGGCCGGTGGGCGTACGCGCCATGCTGGAGGGCCTTCGCGACCATTTCGGCTGGCAGCCGATTATGGAGAAAGGCAACATCATAGGCCTCAAAGACCCGGCCGGTGGCGCCTCCATAACGCTTGAACCTGGAGGCCAATTCGAACTCTCCGGGGCGCCTTTGAAGACGCTGCACGAGACCTGTTCGGAGGTAAATAGCCATCTCGAACAGGTCCGGACCGTAGCCGAGCCGCTTGGCATTGGCTTTCTAGGCGTCGGCTTCTCACCGCTTTGGACACGCGCGGAAACGCCCATCATGCCAAAAGGCCGCTACAACATCATGCGCGCCTACATGCCGACAAAAGGCGATCTCGGCCTCGACATGATGCTGCGGACCGCGACGGTCCAGGTCAATCTCGACTTTGCCGAAGAGCGCGATATGGTCGAGAAATTGCGCATCGGCCTTGCACTTCAGCCGGTTGCCACCGCTCTCTTCGCGAATTCTCCCTTTACGGAAGGCAAGCCCAACGGCTATCTGAGCTTCAGGGCTCACATCTGGCACGATGTTGATCCCGACCGGACGGGACTGCTTCCGTTCGTGTTCGAAGACGGCATGGGTTTTGAGCGCTATGCGGATTACGCTCTCGATGTCCCGATGTATTTCCGCTACCGGGATGGTCAGTACATTGACATGACGGGCATGACTTTCCGGCAGTTTCTCGAAAAGGGGGGAAGCGACAGTGCGCCGGGCGCCCGCCCGACGATAGGCGATTGGGTCGACCACCTCACGACGCTTTTTCCAGAGGTTCGGCTCAAGCGCTTCATCGAGATGCGCGGTGCCGATGGCGGCCCCTGGCGGCGGTTATGTGCATTGCCAGCCTTTTGGGTTGGCCTTCTCTACGATGCGGGTACCCAGGATGAAGCTCTTCAATTGGTGAAAGATTGGTCTTTTAAAGAGATCGAAGGGCTGCGCGCCGCTGTCCCGCGGGAAGGCCTGAACGCCGTGATTGGCGGCCGGACGGTGCGCGAAGTGGCAAGCGATGTGGTGGCGCTTTCGCGGCAGGGCTTGGGTCGCCGGGCGCAAACCGATGACGGCGACGATGAATCGGGCTTCCTTGACACGGTTGAGGATATCATCGCCAAAGGCCGCACACCGGCCGAAGATCTCCTGGACGAATACAACAACCTCTGGGGCAGACGGATTGGTCCGCTTTTCTCCGGCCATGCTTACTGACCGGCCCTGAGCTGTGGCCGGGCCGGAACCTTCAGCGGGCGAGGGGGTGGCGATTAAGCGCTCGGCCCCCGCCGCGACACAGGTCGAAACGCGCGATCTGCTGCTTTATGCGCTTGTGCTCTTTTGCTGGGGCACGGGCTGGCTGCCGATCCACTTTCAGCTCGGTGTTGTTGCGCCGGAGGTAACGCTTTTTTATCGGATCGGTATATCCGCGGTTCTACTCTTTGCCTGGCTTTATCTGTCTGGCCGGCTTCGGCGTTTTCCCATTCGCGATCACCTGACATTCCTGATGCTTGGGGTCTGCCTTTTCGGTGTCAATTATCTCTCGGTCTACTATGCGGGCGGCTATCTCGCGACGGGTGTGATTGCGGTGGTCTTTTCCACCGCCTCGGTGATGAACCTGGCATTATCCGCGCTTGTTGCCCGCATCCTGCCCCCGCTGCGCGTGGCGGCGGGCGCCCTGATCGGCATCATCGGGATTGCGCTCGTCTTCTCGCGTGAGTTCGCTGATGCGGCGTCGCGGGACGAAGTTCTCATAGGCCTGCTTCTTGCACTTTTTGCAACCTTCTCCTTTTCATGCGGCAATATGTTGTCCGCCCGCGCGCAAAGCAGGTCCTTGCCGGTCTTGAACACGAACGCCTATGGGATGCTTTACAGCACTGTCCTCATGTTCATCCTGGCTTTGACCACCGGCAAGCCGTTCAACTGGGACCCCGATCCCCTTTATGCCGTGGCGCTCGGCTGGCATGTGGTCTTCTCGACCGTCGTGGCTTTCGCTGCTTATCTCACGCTTGTCGGCCGCATCGGGCCGGGCCGCGCGGGCTATGCGACGGTGGTGTTCCCGGTTATTGCGCTTTTGCTTTCTGCTTTGTTTGAGGGATACCAGTTTCACGCAATCGCTTTTGTCGGGCTGTTGTGTGTCATGATCGGCAATGTGCTTGTCCTTGGCGGCAGGCGGAGAATCCATGTCCCACCCCCCGCTCGGTCCTAGGCGCGAAGAGGCGACGCGCCGCGTCTTCTGTGAAGCGCCTTTTGTCAATGATCTGGGCTGCCGTTTAACGGATTTGGACTCCGGCTGGCTTGAGAGCGCGCTTGATATCGTGCCCCGCCATTGCCAACACCACGGTTTCATCCACGCCGGCGTCCAGGCGACGATGGCCGATCACACTGCAGGCGGTGCGGCGACAACGCTCCTTGCGGATGGCGGGGCCGTACTCACCGCCGAATTCAAAATCAATCTCCTGCGTCCCGCAAAAGGGACCGTGCTGACTTGCCGCGCTGAGGTTCTCAAGCCTGGAAGCAGGCTTGTCATTGCTGAATCGGATGGGATGGCGGCACCCGTTCGCTGGTGGCGAAAGCAATGGTCACGCTTGCTGTTGTGCCGCTTCCAGACGAAGCATGACGTCTTGTTCCGCCGCTTATGCCGCGTCGAGGGCGCCTGCACGGCTATAGAGACGGTCGTCCCCGTCGAGATTTCCAAGCGTATTCTTCACATGCTCGGCCAGCACGTCGATAACGGGCGAGGAGCGTTTTTTCGAGCGGATAAGGTCGATCTCGAACGAGCCCAGCCTTGGAAAGCCGTCATCTTTTGAGAGGACGCGCATGCCCGCGGACATTGTTGAGCGCGGCATCGCAGAGATGGCGAGCCCTGAGAGGACGGCGGCTGAAACTGCGCCGCCATTCGCACTCGTATAAGCGATGCGGTAGGGAATGCCTGCATTGTCGAGCCCCTTGAGCGCCAGTTCCCGCCACGTGCAGCCAGGCTGCGGCAGGGCAAGCGGAATGACGTCTTCAAGGAACGGGCAATGCCGGACCGATGTCACCCATTCAAGCGGTTCCATGCGTACCGCCTCGCCGCGCACGCCCGCATATTCGCAGGTCACGATGGCCAGATCGATGTCACCGCTTTCAATCAGGCGAGGCAGGGAGATCGAGGGCTCGCAAACAAGGGTGACCTCGATCCGCGGATGGGTTTTCGCGAATTCCGCCAGCACCGACGGGAGAAGATGCTCGGCATAATCGTCGGGTGTGCCAATGGTGATCGCACCGTGCAAATCGGGCTGCCGGAAAAGCATAACCGCCTCGTCGTTCAGCGCCACAAGCCGGCGGGCGTATTCCAGAAGCCGCCGCCCGTCGTTGGTGAGCACATTGCGCCGGCCCTCCTTCTTGAACAGCGTTGTGTCGAGCTGTTCCTCAAGCCTTTTCATCTGCATTGAGACGGTCGATTGCGTCTTGTTCACCGCATCGGCCGCTTGCGCATAGCCGCCATGGTCGGCAATCGCGATAAACGAGCGCAGGACGTCCAAATCAAGCCCCATCATGGGCATCTCCATACTTCAAGATATCCGATAGATTAAATCAGAAATATTTGCTTGTCCAATTTGATTGCATCGCCCATATCTGCGGCAACAACACCATACTGGCCGACGAAACCCTTGGTTTAACAATGTGTTAACGGGGTAAAGGAGACGATTGTCATGGCCGACTACGCAATCCATCATGCTTCCTTGGGCGCTCGTTCTGGATTCCTCGCCCGTGCCGCCGATACCATTCAAAACCTGCGGGATGCCTATCATTCCTGGGCTGCGCGCCGGGCCGAGCGGGAGGACGTCCGGAATCTTCTGCTTCTAGAAAGCTGGGCGCTCGACGACATGGGCCTGACCCGCGCCGATGTCTACAACGCTCTCGACCTTCAGCCGAACCGTTCGCCGAAGGCATATCTTGCGCGCCGGCGCGACTGGAATGCGAAGCGGATGCGCCTGCATGCGGGCTCTGCTTTTTAGGCTCGAACCATATCGGAACATCTGAGGCCCGGCCCATATCGTCGGACGGGTTTTCTCATTCCGCAGCCGCCAGCATGTCCGGGGTATCGAGACTTGAGATGATATGCTCCGCCAGCACACGGATGAGCCGCGATTCGCGCTGTGTGTCGCGGACAAGGGCGATTTTGGCGGTCGGAAGGCTCGGAAACCCGTCCGCAGGGCCGAGAATCCGCATATCGGGGCGGATAGCGCTTTCAGGCAGAACCGAGACGGCGAGCCCCGCTGTCACAGCGGCAGCCACGGCCATCGAGTTCCAGCTTG
>JAKSCL010000301.1 GCA_022360615.1 Hyphomicrobiales bacterium | reverse complement strand
GGAAGGCTGGCGCTCACCGCTGATCCCGGCCGACCCGATGGTCTGGCGCTCAAACCTTCCGCAGGAGGTGAAGAACAAGCTCTACACCTTCTTCATGACCTATGGCCGCATCGGCTCGGAAGCCGACATCAAGGAAGATCGTGAGATCCTCGCCAACCTGTCCGATGGCTGGGGTCCGTTCCTGCCGTCCTCGAATGCGCAGCTCTACCCGATCCGTCAGCTCGCGCTCTTCCGCGACAAACTCACCGTTCAGGCAGACGATACGCTCGGTGAGGAAGAAAAGAGCACCAAGCTTGAAGAGATCGATGCCGCGCTCAAGGAACTGGAGCGTCTTTCGGCCGAACTTCCAAGAAAATAAGAAAAGCTGACAAAGGCCTTTGGCGGGCGCACGCGCCCGCCATTTTCATGTCTCCTTCTTGAAAGCGAAGAATGCGATGACGAGCGCAGCCGATACGTTCATTGATGACACGGCCCGCATGAAACGACTGGAGCCGCCCAAGCGAACGCTCGTTGAAACGCTCATCACCTTTGCCGGCCTCTTCGTCGCCGTGGCGATCCTTGCCTGGGCCTGGGGCATGGCGGAGATGGACCCGATCGAACTCATCGAGGACGCCGGGAATATGGTGATCCTCGGGCAGGACTTCCTGCAGCCCGATTTCCGCCGCTGGGAATTCTATCTGGACAAGATGCTGGAGACGACGGCGATCGCCATCTGGGGAACCCTGCTTGCCGTGATCCTTGGCGTTCCCTTCGGCATTCTCTCATCTGAAAATGTTGTGCCAACCTGGGTGAGTTTTCCCGTCCGCCGCTTGATGGATGCCTGCCGGGCGATCAATGAACTGGTCTTTGCGCTGATCTTCATCGCAGCTGTTGGCCTTGGACCCTTTGCCGGTGTGCTCGCCATTTTCATTCACACCACGGGCGTGATAGCGAAGCTCTTTTCCGAAGCGGTCGAGGCGATTGATCCGGGCCCGGTCGAAGGAATCCGCGCAACCGGAGCGACACGCGTCCAGGAGGTGATTTTCGGCATCATCCCGCAGGTGATGCCGCTATGGATTTCCTACACGCTTTACCGCTTCGAATCGAATGTACGCTCGGCCACCGTCATCGGACTTGTCGGCGGCGGCGGTATCGGCATGACGTTCAACGAGCTTATGCGCTCCTTCCGCTACGACCAGGCTGGCGCCATTTTGATCATCATCATCGTCACCGTGAGCGTGCTTGACTTAGTTTCCGGTGCGATCCGCAGACGGTTCATCTAGGCAAGCTTTTTTCAACAAACCAATTCAAAACCCTGCCTCAATCACACGATTGCCGCCCTCACGGCGACAATCAATCAACATGCCTGCCGGTTTTGCGTCAGCATGACGCGCCCCATCTCCCGTCCAGACGCGAGCGCCCTCTTCCAATGATGAAGGCAGCAGGGCGTGCTTTTGAGACGGGAGAAACTGATGACCCAAACATCGAACGGACATGTGAACGGCGAGACGCCGCTCGTCAAAGGCCTGCACCATGTGACGGCGATTGCGTCCGACCCGCAGGCGAACCTTGACTTCTATGCCAAGACGCTCGGCCTACGCTTCGTTAAGAAGACGGTCAATTTCGACGACCCCGGCACCTATCACCTTTACTTCGGAGACGCGGTGGGCCATCCGGGCACGGTCATGACCTTCTTCCCGTGGCTTGGCATGCCGCGCGGCGAAGGCGGGATCGGCGAAGTGGGTGTCACGCAGTTTGCAGTGCCTGAAGGTTCGCTGGACTTCTGGAAACACCGGATCGATACAAGCGGCGGGCGGGTGCTCACCGAAGGGGTCGGCTTCGGCGAACGTCATGTTCTGGCCGAAGACCCGGACGGCTTGACCTTCGCTCTTGCCGAGCGGCCAACGGACGGACGCGAACCATGGCTTGGCGCAGACATAAACGCCGATGCGGCCGTGCGCGGCTTCAATGGCGTGACCCTGACGCTGGCCGATAAGACCGGTACGGCGGAACTGCTCACCGGCCTCATGGGTTATGACCATATCGGCACGCAGGGTCGTCTCTCGCGCTATCGGGCGCCCCATGCGGCCGACGCCGGAATTGTCGATATCATCGAAGATCCAGCCGGACGCCATGCCCATCAAGGCGCAGGCCGCGTACACCATGTCGCCTTCAATGTAGACGACCGGGCCGCACAGCGAGAACTGCGCGATCAGCTGACCGCAGCGGGTTTCAATGTGACGCCGGTGATCGACCGGAACTATTTTTGGGCGATCTATTTCCGCAGCCCCGGCGGCGTTTTGTTTGAGGTGTCGACCAACGAGCCCGGCTTCACCGTCGATGAAACGGAGGAAGAGCTCGGCACGCACCTGAAACTGCCGCCGCAGCATGAGCGCATCAGAGGCAAGATCGAATCTGTCCTGCCCGCCATCGCGCTCTCCTAACGCACATTGAACGTGGAGGCGCCGCAAGGCGTCTCCACCATTTCGAGGAAGCCGACATGGCACTCAGCACGTACACCCACGCTTTCGACCCGGGCGATGGACGCGATGAACGCACACTCATCCTTCTGCATGGCACCGGCGACAACGAGCAATCCTTTCTGCGACTTGGCCGAGCCGTCGCGCCGAAAGCCGCAAAGATCGCGCTACGCGGCAATGTGTATGAAAACGGCATGGCGCGGTTTTTCCGGCGGACCGGTGAAGGCATCTATGACATGGACGATCTGGCGTTGCGCACGGGCCAGCTCGATTCTTTCGTCAATGCGGCGCTCATCCATTACGGACGCGGCCGGGAACAGGCCGTTGGCGTCGGTTATTCGAACGGTGCGAACATCCTTGCCAACCTCCTGTTCGAAAACCCGGAGACGCTTCCGCAGATGGTGCTCATGCATCCGCTTATCCCCTTCGATCCGGCGCTGAAACCTGCAGCGAAGGGCGCGCGCGTTCTTGTGACATCGGGCGCCTGCGACCCGATCTCGCCCGCTTCCTCGACCGATCGCTTGGAGGATGCGCTTATCGATGCGGGCGTTCGCCTTCAACGCTATCGGCACCCCGGCGGCCATGAAATCCGCATGGAGGAAGTGGACGCGATCCAAGCTTGGCTAGGAACCGCCAAAGCGGCCGCTTGACACTCAAGACCGGCGTTAGGAAAGGCCCGGCATGCACAGCGCATCCGGGTTCTTCACGCTTTTGTGAAGAGTTTCAGATGCTTAGCTTCGCGACAATCCGCCACAGTTATTGAACCGGCCTACGGGATTTCACGTAACAGTGAGCGCAAAGTCAAACGGGCGCCGGCACCCATCGGCTTTAGCGATCCTTCAAGAGCCAAGTCAGATTGGGAGAAACACGACATGACGATCTTTTCTCGGGCCGCAAAACTTGCCGCAGCTCTTGCCCTTGGGCTGTCGCTGAACATCGGGTCCGCATCAGCGAACAACATCGTTGAAACGGCTCAATCAGCCGGGCAATTCCAAACACTTCTTGCGGCCGCGCAAGCCGCTGGCCTTGCCGACGCCCTCTCAACCAGCAGCCCGATCACGGTTTTTGCGCCAACCGATGAGGCTTTCGCAAAGCTACCGGAAGGCACCGTGGAAAACCTCCTCAAACCTGAGAACAAGGACCAGCTGGTTGCCATCCTCACCTATCATGTGCTGCCGCGGGAACTCACCTCGGACATGCTTCCGGCCCGCCGCATTCCGGTCCGCACGCTGAACACGGGCGAGCTGCTTCGGGTGACGCGGAGCCACAGCTCCGTGACGGTCGACAACTCGAACGTCATCCAGGCAGACATCCGTGCCGACAACGGCGTGATCCACGTGATCGATACCGTGTTGCTGCCGGGCACAAACACACACTAAACCGGTATTCCGTTGAAAAGAGAAAGCCGCGCTGAGCGCGGTTTTCTCGACGATCTTCGGCAATCTCTTCACGCAAGGCCTGCCTTTAGCCGCGCAATGCGGTTGTGGGCGGCCACCACCCTGCCGCGTGGCAACCGACCTTTCTCCACGGCCTCGGCGAGACCGTCGCGCGCCCGCTCCGGAAGCGCCGGATCGGGACGGGCTGAGTTGGAAACCAAGAGAAGGTCATGGCCCGCGAGAACGGACCGCAGGAGCGCTTCATTAAGACCATACCGGTGTCTGATGGCGCCCATTTCAAGGTCATCGGTGATGACGACACCCGAGAAGCCGAGCTTGTGCCGCAAAAGGCCGTTGACGGCACGCGGTGAAAAGGTGACGGGCGCATTGCGTTCACCGGTCAGCGCGGCGTGGGTAAGATGGCCGGTCATGATCACAGGCGCCTTATGAGCGCGGATCATCACCCGGTACGGTTCCAATTCGCTTTCGCGCCATGTGCGCGAGATATCGGCAAGTCCATGATGGCTATCGGCGTAGGACGAGCCATGGCCCGGAAAATGCTTCAGAACGGGCGCGACGCCCAGGCGCTGATGGGCCTCGGCAAAAGCGGCCGCATAGGCGGTGACGGTTTCCGGATTGTCGCTATAGGACCGTCCGTTCCCGACAATAACGGAATTGGCCGGGTTCACAGCCAAATCCACGACTGGCGCGAGGTTCAAATTGATGCCGGCGTCTTTCAGTTCGCGGGCAGCACTCGCATAAATGCTGGCCGCCTCCGCCGGTGAGTGACGGCGGGCCATTCGGCGGGCCGAGGGCAGCCGCGTGAAGCCATGTTGCGGGCGCAGCCTCTGGACGCGGCCGCCCTCATGATCGAGGGAGATAAGGGGCGGAGCGCCTTTCGATGCCCTGTGAAATGTCTCGGACAGCTGCTTTATCTGTTCCCGGGAGCGCACATTGTAGCCAAGCAGCAACACGCCCCCCAAGGTGCCTTCAGCGATTTGGGCTTCAATCCGCCGTGGCCAGGCCTGACCGGGACGCGTTCCGCGAAATCCGAACACCAGCATCTCGCCGATCATCTGTTCAAGCGCCAGATCGGGCGCGCTGCGGCTGCCGCGCAAGCTCATACCCTGAGCGGTCAACGCCGGCGCGGCGATCATACTTGCGGCGCAGGCGGTGCCGCTCAACAGAAGTCCGCGCCTATTCAGTCCGCTATGGCGATTTTCAGCCATGTGCTCCGAACGCTTTTTGATGAATCACGGTGTTGGTTGAACGCTCTTTAAGAACCTCAACCCTTCAGAGGAAGCAAGACATAGCTTGCGTTACGGCGAGGTTTAAGCACGGGTTCAATCTGGCCGGCCTTCGATGGCCGTACGGCCTTCAATCAATATATCGATGGCAAAGTCCATGACGGCACGGATGCGGGCCTGACGCTTCCGGTCCTCATGGGTAAGCACCCAGATATCGCGCGCGGGCGTGGGTTCCGAAGGGGGAACGCGCATCAGCGTCGGCGACGCGTCGCCCACAATGCACGGCAGGTAGCTCAGCCCGAGCCCGGCTTCCGCGGCCGCATGCTGCGCGGTCAATCCCGGGCAGCGCACCCCGACGGGCACCGAAGGAAACGGTGTCTGCGCAATCCAGGCGGGTTCCGTGTCCTGATCCTCCCAGCCGAGCCAGCGCGCGTCCTGGGGCTCGCCCACAGGGTCGTGGTCCTGGAGATAATCGCGGCTCGCATAGATTGCAGCGCCATATTTGAAGAGCCGCCGCCCAACGAGATCGTTCGGCGGGTTGTTGTTGGCGCGGATGGCGATGTCGGCCTCCATGCGGGCGAGGTCGAGCATGTCGTTCGTGGTGATGACGGTGATGTTGAGCCTTGGATACGTGCTTTGCAGCTCTGGCAGTTGCGGCAAGAAAATCCGTGTCGCCAAGGGCTCTGGCATTGTGACGCGCACGGTGCCCGCAAGCGCGTGATCGGTACCCTCGATCCGCCGTTCGACCGAGAGCAAATCCGCCTCGACGCGCGTGGCCGCATCCTGGAGATCCTCGCCTGCTGAGGTGAGGACATAACCATCGGGCGTGCGGTCAAACAGCCTCACGCCAAGATCGGCCTCAAGCTGGTCGATGCGCCGTAGAACCGTCGCATGATGGACCCGCAGATCGCGGGCCGCAGGGCGCACCGCTCCATGGCGCGCAACCCCCAGCATCACCCTCACATCATCCCAGTTCATCACCGTGAACCCCCGACGGAAGCCAACATGATTGGTGCGATTTTGCGTCAGTATCGCCGTGCAAATCACAAATTCAATTGCAAAAACTCACCACCACCTCAAAGGCGTTGGGGAGCAGAGACAAAACGCACCCGCCTTGAGAGGAGAACACCACCATGGCTTTTGCAGAAAACCCGGCGACAAGCGGCATCGTCAATGAACGCTATCAGGCGCCGTCCTTCGACATGCGCCGATTCACGCGCGCGCCGATGCGCTTGGAGGGCACCTTTTTCTTCAACGCACCGCAGGAAACCGTTTTTGAGCGCGTCACCAATCCAAACATGATCGCGAAGTGGTTTTCTTCGCTGATTACGAACGGTTATGCGGACCACACCCGATCGGAAAACCCCGGCGATTGGGGTGCGGGCACGAAGCGTTACTGCACCCTGACCGATGGCGGCGTTCTCGATGAAACGATCCTGCATTGGGCCCCGCCGTACATTTGTGTTTACACGGTCAAGAACAAGTCCATGCCGATCAAGAGCCATGCGGCCGTGATGCTGGTGGAGCCGCTCGGGGCCGGCCGTTCCGTTTTCACCTGGCGCCAGTATTTCGACCTCACCGGCGTCGTGAAACGGCTTATCTTCCCCGGCATGATGCGCTCGATGATGACAAAGGGCGTCAATACCCTCGCCCGGGAACTGGGCGGCGAAGGCGGCGCCATGCGCAAAGCCGGCTAAAGGAGATGGTCCTTGACCCGCGCAAAGAGATCGCTGCCGCTTCTGAAAATGTAATCGAGGCTGCGGACCGTGACATGGTCCGCACCTTCACCTCTGAGCCTGTCGACAACATCGAAAACGGCGCTTGCCTCGACGTGGAAGTAGAAAATATTGCCGCTCGATTGAGATGCGGTGACGGCGCCTTCGCCCGGATTGAAAGCAGCGGCCACACGCCTGGCGACCGCGTCATCGGGCGCGATGCAGCGCACTTCGCGCAGACGCCGCGCGCGGCGTTCGGCCTCGATACGGATGAGAAGCGCCTCCAATGAAGCCCGTTCCCGCCCGCCCCATTGTGCACGCAAGCCCAAAAACAGATTCGCTTCGCTTGCCAGGATCACACCGTCCTTCAGGACCCGCAGCCGGTTGGCGGCGAGCGTCGCGCCCGTCGTCGTGATGTCGACGATGAGATCCGCTGTCCCGGCAGCCGGTGCGCCTTCCGTCGCACCGGCGCTTTCGACAATCCGATAGTCGCGCATCTCGCCGAGCCCAGCCTTGGCGAAATAGCCGCGTGTGAGCGTCACATATTTGGTCGCAACCCGCAGGATACGGCCATGGCGGTGCCGGATGCGGTTCGCCACATCTTCCAGATCGGCCATGGTGGTGACGTCGATCCAGGCTTCGGGCACGGCGACCGAAACGGAGGCCTGGCCGAAGCCGAGCGGTTGAAGCTTGAGGACAACACTGTCGGCATCCGGGATCGTCTCGCGCACGAGATCCTCACCGGTGACGCCCAGATGGACACCGCCGCGCGCCAGTTCGCGCGCAATCTCGCCTGCCGAGAGATAGCGCACCGAGACATTCTCGATACCCTGCATACGGCCCAGATAATCGCGCGCGCCGCGCTGCTGGGTCACATCGAAGCCCGCGCGGGCGAAGAAATCGTGGGTGTTTTCCTGCAAACGCCCCTTTGACGGGACCGCAAGGATGAGATCCCCTTCGTTAAGCTCACTCATAACATCCTACAACCAGCCGCTTCTAAGCCGATTTCCCAGCCGCGGCCTCAAGGCGATCGATCCAGATGGAATAGCCGATGGCGGGCACGTTTTCTTCCGGTCCGCCAGCGCCAAGAAAAGACAGAAGCTTGTCATAGCGGCCGCCGCCCACAAGCTTGCCGGCATCCGTACCGTCTTTTGCGTGAACATCGAAAACCATGCCGGTGTAGTAATCGAAGGGACGTACAAAGCCCATGTCGAAGGTGAAGGCGTCAAGGTCGAAGCCGATTTCGGCCATGGCATCGCTGCGCCGAGAGAGGCTTTCGAGGATATCCGCGCAACCCGTGCCAATGCCCAGGTCGCGGACAACGGCATCAAGCGCATCGACGGCGGCCCGCGGCGCATCGGAAATGCCCTGAATTCTTGCGAGCGCAATGCGCGCATCGTCCGGCAGAACGGTGGGGCCTTCCTGTTCCGCCTTCTCCAGAAAGCGCTCGGCAATATCTCCGGCGGAGCGTGCGCCGGTGCGCTCTATGCCTGCAAGGTTTAGGATTTCTTCAATGGCCGAAACCGCTGCAACCGGATCGGCACGGCCCAGGAGCTTGGCCAACGCCGGCGCCACATCGCCCGCCGGTGACGATGTCTCGCCCTCCTCCTCCGACAACAACGCTTCCATGCCGCCGGAACGGCCAAGTTCGCGCCAGACGCGCCGGCGCCATGCGGGCGAAAGATCGAGACTGTCGAGCACAGCTGCCCAAACCGCGATGTCGCCCATGCGGAAAATCCATTCCCGCACGCCGAAGACAAGCAGGCTCTCAAGCGCAAGTCCGATGACCTCGACATCGGCCTTCCCGGTGTCTGTTTCGCCGAACCACTCGGCACCGCCCTGGAGATGCTCGAACTGGTCCGCTCCGGAAGGGCGGAAGCGGAAGATCGACCCGTAGTAATAGTATCTGCCGCTGGCAGCGCCCGTCTCGCCATGGTGAAGCGCAACCGGAATGGTGAAATCGGGGCGCAAGCAGAATTCGCGGCCTGTCGGATCGGCGGTCACAAACATCCGGCGGCGCACATCTTCGCCGGAGAGCTGCAGGAAGGGATCGAGAGGTTGCATGACAGCCGATTCAACCGCCTCGAAGCCACGCATGTGCAATAAGGACGTCAGTGCCGAACGGGGTTTAGTCATTTTGATTTCCCGCTTCCGACGCCCTAGACGCCTAAAACACCCTTGACCGCCCCCACAAAGCCTTCGCGCGGCACTTCGAACTGTCCTGGCCGTTCGGCTTTCCACTTCTGGTGGTCTTCGATTTCGGCCGCGGCCACTTTACCTATAACCAAATCCTTGATTTGAACAATGTTTTTTTCAAATTCGTCCGAACCGGCGATGACAGCGCAGGGACTGCCGCGCCGGTCCGCATAGTCGAGCTGTTTGCCAAACTGTTTCGGGTTGCCGAGAAAGACTTCGGCACGGATGCCGGCCTCCCGCAATTCGGCTGCCATTTTCTGATAATCGGCCATGCGGTTCCTCTCCATGACGGTGACGACCACGGGGCCTTGAGGTGTGCCGGCCTCACCATCCTCAAGCGCCTTCAGGGCTGCGTGAAGCCGCGAGACGCCAACCGAGAAGCCTGTGGCGGGCACGCTTTCGGGCCGAAAGCGCCCGACAAGCCCATCATAGCGGCCGCCGCCGCCAACCGAGCCGAAGCGGATCGGCCGCCCCGTCTTTTCGTCCATGACCTTGAAAGTGAGTTCGGCCTCGTAGACGGGGCCGGTGTAGTATTCAAGGCCCCGGACGACGGAAGGGTCCGTGACCACGCGGCCATCGCCATACCCCGCAGCCTCAATCAAGGTTTCGATATCGCGCAGCTCCGCTATGCCTTGCCTGCCGGTTTCGGCCTTGCCGGCGACTGCGCCGAGATGTTCGTAAAGAGACCCACGCTCCCCGGCCTCGATAAAGACCGAGACACCGGCGATCTGTTCATCGCTTAGGCCCGCGCCCCTGGTGAAGTCACCGCTCTCATCCTTGCGTCCTTCGCCGAGGAGCTGGCGGACGCCTTCGAGCCCCAAACGGTCTAGCTTGTCGATTGCGCGCAGCACGGTGATGCGCGTGCGCTGATGTTCCGGCCCACCGATACCAATCGCTTCCATCACGCCGTCGAGCACTTTGCGGTTGTTGACGCGGATCACGTAGTCGCCGCGTTTGATGCCAACGGCCTCCATGCAGTCGGCAGCCATCATACAGATTTCGGCGTCCGCCGCGACGGAGGCGGCCCCCACGGTGTCCGCGTCAATCTGCATGAACTGGCGGAAGCGCCCGGGTCCCGGTTTCTCATTCCGGAACACATAGCCCGACCGGTAGCTGCGGTGGGGTTTCGGCAGGCGGTCGAAATTCTCCGCCACATGGCGGGCCAGTGGCGCCGTCAAATCATAACGAAGGGAAAGCCACTCATCGTCATCGTCCTGGAAGGAAAAGACGCCCTGGTTCGGCCGGTCTTCATCGGGCAGGAATTTGCCAAGGCTTTCCGTGTATTCGACGAAGGGCGTTTCGATCGGGTCGAAGCCGTAGGAGTGGTAGACTTTCTTAATTGCACCAAGCATCCAATCGACGCGCGCGATTTCGTCCGGTTCCACGTCGCGGAAACCGCGCGGAGTACGCGCTTTAAGCCGCGCGGGTTTCTTTGCTTTTCCAGCTTTCCCAGGTTTCATTGGATCGGATCTTTTCAGCGCGTTTCGGCAGGTTGGAACCGGTTATCGGAGGACCGGATGGGAAACCACCGGCGCGCCGTTTGGCAGCCGCAAATGCGGTTTTCTCACCCGCCGCGCTTCTATCTGAAGGGCCGGAACGGGGCAAGCCGCATCCAGCGATCTGTTTTTACGGGATTTTTGCCTTCAAAGCTTTACCTTTTGTGTTGCGAATCGCCTTTTCTACGGACTGGATGTCTTTTGCCGCATGATCGATAACGCCTTAAGCGATGTCAGAGTGTTGCTTGTCGAAGACAATGCCTATATGCGCCGCATCCTTTTGACGATCATGAGGGCGCTTGGCTTTCCGGCGCCTCTGGTGGCTGAGGATGGCGTCATCGGATTGCAGCTTTTCGAACAGCACGCGCCCGACCTCGTGATGGTGGACTGGGAGATGCCCAATCTCAATGGCGCCGAGGTGGTACGCGCCATCCGCAAACCTGAGCGCGGCACAGCGGCGTTTACTCCCATTGTTATGATTACGGGTTACAGCGATAAAGGCAGGGTTCTCGAAGCCGCACGGCTCGGGGTGAATGAGGTCATTACGAAGCCCGTGTCGATCCAGGCTCTTGCCGCCCGTGTTTCCTCGGCACTTTTTGAGGAGCGGAATTTCATCCTCACCAACCGCTATTTCGGCCCTGCGCCGAGGAAAGCACTGTTCGATCTGGGCGACCCGCAGGAGCTTCCTGAGGTGCTGCAAGAAGCACTCAACGATGCGCCCCGGCAGATCACAAACAAAGATGAAACGGATACATTCGTCATCGATTAGTCTTTGACGTCCGCACCGTTTAGTCGAACAACGCGTCGATATCGTCCTGGCTTGCAACGTTAAGATCGGTTTCAAGCGCCGGGCCGTTCAGCAGTGCAGCGTCGCCTTCGCGCTCCGGCAGCTTGTCCGCTTCCACATCGGCAAGGCCCTCGATCCCGCCCCAAATCTCCATCATCCGGATGACCCGCTCCTCGATGAATTTCAAGGCATTCACGACCTTTGAAATCCGCTGACCGGTCAAGTCCTGGAAATTGCAGGCCTCGTAGATGCGCATGACCTGTTCCTGCATGTCGGCGGCCATGCCTTGATCATCGCCGCTCAGTTTGGCGGCAAGGTCTGCGGCACGTTCCTCGATAATCTCCGCTGACGACAGAACCGTTTCCGTCGCCCGCTCGGTTCCCGTCACAATCGCGTCCAGCTCATCGGTTACGCGGATCATCTCCTCGCCCCGGAAACCCGTCTCATGAAGCGTAACGATTTCTTTCTTCGTACGGTTAATCGCCTCGTAGATCGAATCGAGCTCGGTCTTCAGTTCCGTTGCTTCCGAGATTTCGGCTTTGAGCTTCTCTAGGATCGCGCGTGCCGTGTCGGTGCTTTCGACGCTCTCAGCCGCTGGGGTTGCCCGCTGAGCCTGGCGCATTTCCAAAAGAAGGCGCATGATCTGCTGATGTCGGCGCTCGCCAATATCGATGGCATCTACGGACGCTGCCTCGTCGGAATGGCTGACTGCGGCACCGTTCCGTTCGATCCGAAAAATACGCGGTGCGGACTGCATGGATGCGCTGCTCCCCCGGGATTCTAGACTCGCGTAAAACTAGAGCCCGACGGTAAACAATCGGTTTGTGAGAAAAGAAAACTAAAGGCGATTATTGCAACGCTTGATTAACCCTTCGCCGCAAGTGCGCGTTAAGCACGAATCAAAGCTCACGAACACGTTAGCGGTTTGGCCGATGCAAATACTTATGATCGAAGCGGGGCAGGACCGGTCTCATTGACCGCCGGCCGGTATCGATGAGTATCGCGTTCGATTGGGTGTGAAATGAAAAGAGTATTCGGATTACGTGGCATCACCTTGGCGGCATTGGCTGCTATCGTGATGGCGGCGGCGCCAGCTGAGGCATCGCAAAACAATTGGTTTATCTTCGGCCAAGGTGGGATCTTCGACCAAGCCGGCTCCAGGACGGCAGATCGAAACCGCGCGTCGTCGCGCACAACGTTGCAAGACCGACGCCGGCTCCGCGCAACGCGGCAACCGGGTTTGCGTCAACTGGCTTCGGTCAACCGGGAACAACGCGTCTCACGGCCAGCGATGCCGCCGCCCCAGTATCGGCGCCAGACAGTTGACTATGACGGTCCGCACGCACCCGGAACGATCATCGTCGATACCCAGCAACGTTTCCTCTTTCATGTCCACGAAGGCGGCAAAGCCACACGTTATGGCGTCGGCGTCGGCAGAGCCGGCTTCGAATGGAAGGGAACAGCGCGCGTCGGCCGTAAAGCCGAATGGCCGAGCTGGCGCCCCCCGGCCGCCATGATCGCACGGGAAAAAGCACAGGGCCGCATCCTTCCGACATATATGCCCGGCGGTCCGGACAACCCACTTGGCGCACGCGCCCTTTATCTCTTCCAGGGCGGCAATGACACGCTTTACCGCATCCACGGAACAAACGCGCCCTGGAGCATCGGTCAAGCCATGTCATCGGGCTGCATCCGCATGATGAACGAAGATGTGACCCATCTTTACGAGAACGCGAAGCTCGGTGCGAAAGTGGTCGTGCTCTAGGTCGTTGTGAGGATTTACCAATGAGCTGCGTTGGGTCCAAAATCGTGCCTGACATGCGCATGCTCCGGAAAAGTGGACACCGGTTTTCCGACAAGAGCATGCGCTCTTTCCAAGTGCCGCATTTGCCGGCGCTCCGT
>JAKSCL010000300.1 GCA_022360615.1 Hyphomicrobiales bacterium | reverse complement strand
CGGAATTTATGTAAGCGAACTCTATGTAGCGCCGGCATTCAGAAACAATGGCTACGGAAGGGAGCTGCTAAAGGAGCTTAAGCAAGACCATCCAGATCAATTCGTTTACGTCTTATCTGACGAAGACCTGTATTACGAAAAACTCGGCTGTAAGCGTGTCGGTTCGGTATTCCAACTCTAGGCCGGTGAACGGTTCCTGTCCAAATGCACGCTAATTCTGGTATGCTTTACCGCCTAGCGAATTAATTTTGCCTAATCAGCACCCGTAGATGTTGAGCCGCAGCGTATCAAACGATTGCTCCCTGCTTTCCCAACGCATGCGCTGCGACTGCAAATAAGAACACGGCGCCCGCGTTGGACGACCGGAAGGCCCGAAAAGCGGTCATCGCACCGTTGTGGCGGAACATCGAACGATCGGCGGAGAATAAGAGGACTTCGAACCCATCCATCAGGGCTTGCCGGAGACGATCTAGTCGATAACAACGAGGTCGTGCGCGCCGCGCGGCAGGCCGGCCCGGCGACCGGTCAGCCTCAGTTCGACGCCGCCATCGTCCCGGGTCACGTCGAAGAAGGACAGCCAGCCGCCGCTTCGCGCCACGTCCAGGGCCTGCGGCTCGTGACATGTCTCCGTTTCGGCGACCTGCCGGAGACCGGAGGCCGGATCGCGCTCAAACACCGTCAAGCAGCGCAGGGCAGGGAGCCCGGTGTCCACGTCTTCGATGGCCCGGGTTCCGGGCGGCGGGCTGCCCCGGGCTGCTGAGCACACAAGCGAGTGTCTTGATCCAGACGCCGGGCTTGGTATCGCCGGAGCTGCTGGTTGATCTGGTCCCCATCGCAGTCATCCCGTTTGACCGTTATCACGAGCCGGAACGGTGAGCGGTGGGATGGGCCGGGCGATAGCGGGAATGGCCCTTGGCTTAGCGTTGAGAGGCCGCGCTCTTGTTAGGCAAGCTGGCGCCGCGCGGCTGTTTTCAGATCGCCGGTGATCCGCGCGATCGCGGTCCGGCCGCTGTTGATGGCGCCTTCGACATGGCCCCAGAACAGATCGTCGAGTTCCGCTCCGGCAAACCGGACCCGGTCGCCCCAGGCCGCCAGCCGGGCGACCGCATGGGGGTTCCCGCCGATCCGGACCGTCGCGTTGTATCCGCCGCCCGACCAGGGGTGATCCACCCAGACCGCTTCGGCCACTTCAAGCGGGGTGGACACGTCCTCGCCGAACGCCCGGCCGAGGTGGTTGAGAAGGCGCGCCTGCCGCATGTCCCGCGGCAGCGCCGCCCATTCGCGTGCAAGAGGGCCGCCCTGAAAGGCGATCAGGCGGGGCGGAAGGCCGTCGTCGAGGCTTGCATCGACGGTGACGAGGCCAGCGGGATCGCTGAAGATGACCGAGCCGCTCAGGCCCCGCCGCCGCCAGAAGGCGCTTTCGAATACGACGACCGTCTTGATCATGTCTCCAGCGGTGAAGGACGCCAGAAGGCCGTCCAGCTCATCGCGGCCATGGAGATCGAAGGCGATCCGCCTTGCGGCTGGCGGCGGCACGGCGACCACCACATGGTCGCCCCTCCAGACACCGGCTTCCGCCGTCACCTCGACGTTGCCGCCTGTCATCCGGATGCCATGGACCGGCGCCTCAAGACGGGGCGTGTGCCGCAAGCCGGAGGCAAGCCGTTCGACGATCTTCCCCATCCCGCCAGCGATCTGGAATTCCAGATCGCCGCGTTCCGACATATAGCGCGAGGATATGTCTCTTACCGCGTGGGCGTTGATGTCTTCCGGCGCGGCGCTAAGCATCTCCGAGAAGAGCGAGAACGCCATGGCATGCTCTTCCTCTTCCAGCAGCAGTGCGCTCAACGCCGCAGCCAGACTGTCCTTCGGGGCCGCCGGCTTTTCAACCAGCAGCTTTAGCCCGCGTTTTACTTCGCCAACGCTCTCCCATGGTGTGTTCCACCACTTCAGCTTAAGGCGCAGCGCCCGGAGCACTTCTAAAGGGCTGTCCCAGCGGACCACTTGTTCCTCCAAAAGCGCCTCGATCTCGTCGGCCGATATCAGATCCTCGGCGCGCAGGGATTCCTCCGCTGCGATGCAGAGATCGATTCCCGTCCGGGGCACCGGCGACAGATGCGCCCCGGCCCGCCCGGCGAGGTGCAGCACCGCGCGCATATCGCCGTTCAACATCTGCGCACCTTCGTCGAACACGCCGCTTTTCAGGGGGACTGTCCGGATGCGGCCGCCAAGGCGGTCCTGTGCTTCGAGAAGCTGGCAGCTCAAGCCTGCTTCTTCCGCCGCTGCGGCGGCTGCGAGCCCGGCTGCTCCACCGCCGACGACGATGACGTTGACATGGCTTTCGGATTTCAAGACAACCCCTTTTATTGAGCGATTGCTCAGTTGAGCATATGCTCAATTTTGCCGAATGTTCAAGGAGGAAAAGGAATGCCGCGGATGTCGGGCGCGGACCGCCGCCGGCAAATCATTGAAGCCGCGACGCAGGCCGTCCTTCAAAGGGGGCTGGCACAAGCGGCCACGCGTGATGTCACGCAAGCGATCGGCGTTGGGACAGGGCTCTTGCATCATTACTTCCCGTCCTGGGCCGAGTTACGGGCCGAGGTCGTGCGGCTTGCGGTCAGGCGGGAGATCGACGAACTGAAAGGACTTGTCGCTGGGGTGCCCGCGCCGGAGGCGCTCGACCGCGTCGCCGACTGGATGGTCGAAGACGAAGATATGCGGCATTGGCGGCTTTGGCTGAACGCCCAGGATGAGGCTCATCGCGACGATCTTCTGGCCGGGGTCATGAACGCGGCCTTGAAGGACTGGCACGGTCTGATCGCGGAACTGATGATCCGGGGCGCCGGGCAGGGGGATGAAAAGGCAGCCAAGGCAAATCCAGGAAAGGTGGAAACCGGTTTTCCGCCCGGATTTGCGGGAAAACAAAGACCTAGAGCAATTGAGCATTTCGAAGAAAAGCGGAATTGCTCTAGGGCCGAAGCCGCAGCATGGCGTCTCACCGCGCTGATGGACGGTCTCGCGGCGGCGATGCTGGTCAAGGGATCGGTCGTGACGCCGGAGATGGCGCGTGCGCTTTTGAAGACGCAAATCGGCCTTGAACTCGGCCATGGTCTACGCGCTTGAAACGACCGCGCCGTCCCTGTCTCTTTCCCTAGGTCGTTGTGAGGATTTACCAATGAGCTGCGTTGGGTCCAAAATCGTGCCTGACATGCGCATGCTCCGGAAAAGTGGACACCGGTTTTCCGACAAGAGCATGCGCTCTTTCCAAGTGCCGCATTTGCCGGCGCTCCGT
>JAKSCL010000298.1 GCA_022360615.1 Hyphomicrobiales bacterium | reverse complement strand
TGACGGTTTCCGGCTATGAAGCCAGCGTCTATTACGATGTGGGCTGGGCCTTCGCGAACTTGAACGTCAACGTTTTCGAAGAGCCGTTCAACTTGCCGACACAGGCCGCCATCGATCAGCCCGAATACGCCGGGACGTTGACGCTCGGCACGCGCTGGTTCGACGAACGTCTGGTTCTGGGCGGCCGCATGACGTTTTTCGGGGAGCCTAGTCTTGAATTGGATATCCCCAACGAGACATTCACGACTTTTTACTGGGAGGCTGAGGAGATTTTCGACCTGTTCGGTTCCTACCAGGTGAACGACAATCTCGCTCTCCGTTTCAGCGTCGAGAATGTCGCCGACACCTATTACGTCGCGCCCGTTTATGGCAGCAACATTCCCGCCCCCGGCCGCACGGTGCGGGCGAGCGCCACCGCGACGTTCTGAGGGCGCCGGAATGGATGATCGTAGGCCGATGCCGCCTGCCCCGGAGACGCCGCACGGCGCCGTCTCCGGCGGCCTTGCCGGCAGCGCGCCGGACTGCTTTCCGCGCGATGACGGACCGGCGGTCTGGATGCTGCTTGTCTTGTCGGAACTGGTCTTCACCGCCGCCCGGCAGCATGTCCACCGCCTCGCCCGCCAGGCCGGAGGCCGGGCCCGCCGCCGCGTCGGCGGGGCTTTCTTCCGAGTGGCCCCGAACGCAACAAGTCGCGGCCAGGACCGTCGACTTCACCGTTCCCAACGCCGGCTTTGACGTCAGCAGCCCGATGGGCTTTGGCACAGATGGAATTGGCTTTCCTTGTGCTGATCGTGCCAGCCATCGATCCGGTGCCCCTCCCGTGCGGCGCGTTGCAGATAGGGCTCGATCCGGGCCCGTTTGCATCGCTCAGCCGAAACAATTCGAGTGTCATTCAAGTCTCCCTTCAACGGGATGCTTGATCACGCCTCGCACACCATCGGAGCCATCTCGTTGAGCACAGAGCCTAGAAAGCCCATGGTCACGAAAAGCCAGCGAGCATGAGCTAGGCAGTGAACTTGCGGAACTTTCCTTTCGATTGCGCAAACCTGTATCAACTTGTCTGCAAATCCCAGTGAGGTTAAGAAGTTTAAAGCCAAGCCAGCATTCTAAGCCAGCCAAGCATTTGTAGTGATTTTTGCGGGCGACGGAATGATTGACCGACGTATTGAAGAGAACCAAGCGCTTTCGACGTTCGTGAGCGACCGGACGAGCCTCATGGCACTTGCGCGATCAATTGTTGGAAATCAAGCGATTGCGGAGGAGCTTGTCCAGGATAGTTGGCTCAGATGGTGCTGCCGACAGTATCCCTCGCAAGAAGCGCGTCCAATTCTTCGGCGTATTGTCGCAAATCTCGCTCGCGATTGGAGACGGCGGCAAGCAACGGAAGCTCACTTTCTTGAGATGAGTGATTGGACGGAAGAGTTTGAAATCAACGCTGAGCGAATAGTGATAGCGCGCCAAGATCTGGCTATCGCGGTGAAGGCGCTCACAGAGCTTCCTCAAAGAACCTATACCGCCTTCCTCCTGCACCGCATTAACGGCAAGACCTATGCTCAAATCGGAGAGCATCTTGGCATTTCGACGCCTCGGGCCCATCAGCTTGTCCGGAAAGCGCTCGTGCATGTGGCGATGCGCTTCGATGAGAAAGATGTTCTTTAACCTCTGGTCAGGCCGAACGTCCGTTCGATCGAAACCAGTGCAATAATCATGCGCGACCGGAATGGCGGATCCAGAATACGAGCGTCTCCTTGACGAAGCGGCGGAGATATTCCTTGGTCTTCGTTCCGCGCCGAAAGACCCAGCGCTTCTCAACGAACGCGATGAGTTTCTCAAACGGGGCCAAGCGGAACGTAACGCCTACAGTAGGATCGCACGTGCCTGGGCCGCCTCCGGACAAAAGCCAAGAGTATGGAGGCCGCCGTCCATAGTTGTCGCGATGCTGGTGTTCATAGGTGCTATCGCGTATTTCAGCTCGCCTCAAATACGGTTGCTGCTGCTGGCGGACCACATCACCGGATTGGAGCCGCAGCGCATTGAACTATCGACAGGGGATATTGTCGATCTGGATGCATCGAGTGCATTGGCTGACAATGCGAACACCAATACACGCAATATCTCACTGCTCCGTGGCGCCGCTTTCTTTACCGTCCAGAATGAAGCCCGGTCTTTCATCGTAACCGCTGGTGATGTGACCGTCGAAGCGCTGGGGACTGCTTTTGAGATTTCCTTTTTGGACCACGAGGTTGCAGTCGCCACCTACGAAGGCCTGGTGAAAATCACCGCTGATGACTACACGTGGCAACTAAACCCAGGCGAGCGTTTTGTCCGGTCAGATTCCAATGAGGCAGCGGTAACGCCTGTTGAACTTTCCGGTATAGCTTCTTGGCGCGGGGACCGGCTCGTCGCCGATGGAATGACATTTGCCCAGGTTGCGGCGGTCCTCGACCGTCGCTTGACGGGCGAGGTCGTCGTGTTCGCGGACGCGCTAAGGAATTCGCGGGTTACCGGCAGTTTCGATCTTCAGCAGCCGATGTCGGCCTTACGCCTTTTGGCGGCGACCAGGGGAGCGCACATATCGAATTTGCAGCCTGTGGTGACCGTGATTTTGCCAGCGAACTAATATTCCCGGAGTCCGGCGCTTAAGATTCTACTCCGCCATTCGTTGTTGCGTTGATGACGGAAAAATCCCGTCCACACCGCAACAACAGGGGGTAAGATGAATCGAGGCGTCCAAAAAACAATCGTCGCTGCTGCATACGCGGTAACCACGTTAGCACCTGTGTCAGCAACTGTTCAGGAAGTCGGATTTGTAGACATTCCAGCTCAACCGCTTGCGCAAGCTCTTGCAGAATTTGGAGAAGAGACAGGCCTCCAAGTCAGCGCTCCGGCAGAACTTGTTAAAGGTAGACAGAATAACCCGGTAAGTGAAACGATGCCAGCCCATCTCGCGCTTGGCAAGCTGCTGTCCGGAACCGGATTGACCTATCGGATACTCGGCAGCGATGGGGCTGTCGTCACGTTGGAGCCTGTCACGGTGCAGCATGGCGAAAACGGCGCGCAGGAACTTCGGCAGATCACGCTGGAGGGTCAAGGCGCGGAAGGCGAGGACGACGGC
>JAKSCL010000296.1 GCA_022360615.1 Hyphomicrobiales bacterium | reverse complement strand
CGTCATCGGGGTCTTCGCCGCCTCCCGGACCAAGCAGGCCGATTCTGTCGCCTGTCTCTGCACACGCGGCCCACGTCGCAATGGTCCCTCCGTCATGGTGCACGACATCGATATCGATTTCCGATAGCTCCGGGCGAATGGCTTTGATCGTATAGTATCTAACATGAAGGTTATCGGCCCCCGATGGCCAAACGGTGGTATCGTTTGGTGCGAGTCTTGGCCAGACAGGGGCTCGGTTCGGATCGGAGGGCAGCATCAGTTTGACGTGCACGCCTGCGCCGCACAGCCTTTGAAAATCCCGCATGTCGCTCAAGGTTAGGCGAAGCATTCCGGGAAACGGCGCGCAACGCCGGACAACGGTCATTTCATGAAAGCTTGGTGGGTGACCTGTGGGTTCTCGAAAACCGGCGTCGTTCTGCCAACGCAGCATTCCGGCTGCTGTTGCGTCGATATCCTCTAGATGGCGAACGGCTGCTTCCTTGAGAAAGAAGAGAATGCTCTGCGATGGAGCCTTTACACTCAGCGCCAGTCCGTTTGTGCGGGCTGCGATACTGATCGTGCTTTCCCCGACATGAACAATGAGCTCCCTTGGAGCGGGCCGGCTGACCACAACATCATGCTGTTCAATGTGGTCCCAAAGCCTGTGAAAGGCATGATCGGTGTTCGGAAGCGGCAAGAAAGCAGAAGCGGAATGGGGCAATTTGGATGTTTCCCATGCTTTGTGTAGCGGCCTTGACGAATTCATGCGCGCTTGCGGCTAAGCAACAGCATCAAAAGCGGCGTTCCGATGAGGGCCGAGATCAGGCCGGCGGGCATATCAAAGGGAAAGTTCGCGTTGCGTCCGACCCAATCGGCGAAGACCATCAGGCTTGCCCCTGATGACGCCGCAACGAGCAGTTGCGGCAGAGCGCGAACGAACCCCAGCTGGCGGGCAATATGCGGCGCCATTAAACCGACGAAACTAAGCGGCCCCACAGAAAGCGTTGCCGTGGCGGTGAGCAGCCCGGCAAGGACGAAAAGCAGAACGCGCGCTTTTTTCACCGGAACGCCTAGAGCCTGCGCGGACGATGCGCCGAGGTCGAGGATGTCGAGCCATCGGAAAGCGGAGAGAGCCATCAAGCCGAGCGATAGGCAGACCCCGATGGTGATGGCCGCGCTTTGCCAAGTCGCGCCGTAGGTGGACCCGCTCATCCAGCGCAAGAGCACAAGGGAGCGCGGGTCGCCTGCGGCCGCAAGGGCTCCGATCAGCGCATCCAGAAGGGCTGCAAAGGCGATGCCCGCAAGAACCATCCGCTCTGCCTGAAAACCGCTCGTCCGGTTGAGCAGAAGTATGCCGAGCAAGACGGCCAGAGCGCCCAGCGAAGCGCAAACGATTAAGGGGAATGTTTGCAGGCCGGAAAAGACAAAAACACCGGCTGCCAATCCAAGCATGGCTCCGGAACTGACGCCGAGCACCTCGGGGCTTGCCATGTCGTTTCGCGACAGCCTTTGCAGCAACACACCGGCAAGGGCCAGCATGATGCCCGCGGTCATTGCGTTCAGGACCCGCGGAACCCGGAAATCCGAGACAATGGACCATTCCGCGCTGGAGAGCATGCTCCATCCGCCGTCCGGCGTGCGGCCAATGGCGACCGCCAAACCCAGGATGAGAAGTGGCGGAAAAACGCCCAGCGCAATTGAAAGACCGCATGACCCCTTCCACCTCGCCGTTGAACCCGCTTTCGGCTGCATCGGACGTGCGGCCGTCATGCTGCGCAGAAGCAAGAGAAGAAGAGGACTGCCGAAGAGCGCTGTGACCGCGCCGGTAGGAAGGAAATTGGCCAATGGGCCGGCCAGCAGTTGAATGGCATTGTCAGTTAGGAACAACAGGCCAGCACCGATCACCGTGGACCATAGGATTTGGCTTCCAACACGGCGTGCGCCGGCAAGGCGCGCCAAGGTTGGGGCAGCCAGTCCAATAAATCCGATCACCCCGACGGCGCTGGTCACGATGGCGGCCAAACCAACGGCAACGGCGATGGCGAAAAACCGCAAACGTTTGGGTGAGGCGCCAAGCGCCTTGGAACTCGCGTCTCCGAGGTTCAGAAGCTCTAGGGGGCGAATGAGAAGTCCAGCGCACAGAATGAGCACCAGGAGTTTCGTCGCAAGGCTTGTGGCAATGCTCCAGTCTTGCTGCGACAAGGAGCCCGCACCCCAGATAAACAGGCTGACCAAATAGCGGTCGTTGAGGAGAACGAGCAGCGTTGCCGCCGCGCCGCAATAAAGGCTGACGACAAGCCCGGACAGAACAAGGGCGATGGGGGAAAAATCCCGCCGGGCGACAAGTGCGAAAACAAGGCTTGCGGCAATCCCGCTGCCCAAGGCGGCGACAATATCGCGCCCCAGGAGCAAAACTGAGGGGGCGAACAGGCTGGCAAGAACCAGAGCGAGATGAGCGCCCGCCGAGACGCCAAGGGTCGTCGGCGACGCCAGGTTGTTCCGCAACGCGATCTGGAAAATGACGCCGGAAAGCGCCAAGGCGGCCCCGCACAGCAAGGCGGTTGCCATGCGTGGCAGTGTCGAATAGAGCGTGATCATCCGCCCGATGTCATAGCCTGCGGCCTGGGTGAGGGCGGCGATATGCGGAGCAAGCACAAGCCAGCAGAGCGCTCCCGCAGCCGCAAAGAGAGCGGCGGACAGGAATGGGGCGCGGTTTCTGAGAGAAGCGGCAGTCAATCTGACGGCGCCTCAAGATACTGGATCACCAAACGCGTAAACCGAAGTGCCGCCGGGACCATCCCGAACATCAGAACCGGTGGCAGGACAACGAAACGGCCCTCGCGCACAACCGGCATCTGGCGCCACAGCGGGCTTGAGGCGAGTGTCGGTCTTATATCCTCGATCAGGGGCTCGAAAACCAGAAGATCCATCGCAGGCGGGGCTTCCCGGGCAAGCTCTTCGAGCCCGATCGTCGCAAAACCCCAATGATTGGTCGGCCGCTGCCACGCGTTTTCCAAGCCGATCCGGTCCAGGACATCCTGATAGAGGCTGTGTCGTCCATAGACGCGGGCGTGGCGTTGATCCATGAAATTGATCATGGCGAGAGGATGCGGGTCGAGTGCGGAAACGCGGGCGCGTGCCGCGTCGAACGCCGCGCTTGCCGAACGTAAGAACCGTTCCGCCTCCTCATCCCTGCCAAGAAGCGATCCCATTCTCCGTGTTTCGGCAATGCTGTTTTTCAGCGGTGTGCCTGTGTCGTTGTAAATAGAAACCTCATGAACGGGAGCAATCGTCTCAAGGCGTGG
>JAKSCL010000266.1 GCA_022360615.1 Hyphomicrobiales bacterium | reverse complement strand
AAGCGTCCCGATGAACTGCTCTCGATCACGCTTGTCGGCACCAATATCTCAACGATCGCGCTCACCTCCATCGCAACGGTATTGATGATCAGCCTGGTCGGTCAGAAGGGCGACCTCGTTGCGTTTCTTGTGTTTACGCCGCTTCTTCTCATTCTCGGCGAGATCGTCCCGAAAAGCGTCATGCAGCAAATGGCGGACAAGGTGACGACAACGATCATCTATCCGCTGCGCTGGTTCGGCGTGCCGTTCTACCCGGTCATTTTCGTCTTCTCCCGCGTGGCCCGTTTCGCAGCCAGGCTCGCTGGAGCGAGCGGCTCCGACAAGGGGTTGTTCATGACCCGCGAGCAATTGTCTGCAGTTGTCGAAATGGCGGAGAAATCGTCAAAGCTTTCCGCTTTCGACCGGGGCCAGATCCGTAAGGTGATGCGCTTTGCGCAGATCACAGCAGGCGAAGCAATGATTCCCATGGCCGAGGTGACGGCAATCAACAAAAACAAGACACTCAAGGAGGCTGCCGCCCTCACCCACCGCTATGGCTATGAGCGCCTGCCCGTCTATGCCGATGTGGCAAGCAATGTGACCGGCATCGCGACCATCACCCAATGGGACATGATGGACCCGGCGATTTCGAAGAAAAAGCTGAAGGACTTCACCGGCGATGCGATGTTCGTCTCACCCCTGCAGACCGTTGACGAGTTGATCCCCTTGATCTCCACCCGCAAGGATCGCGTTGCTATCGTCGTCGACGAATATGGCTCCGCTATCGGCATGATCACCATGGAAGACATCATGAGCCAGGTGGTCGGCGCGATCGACATGATGAGCCCGCGCGAGCATGACGAGCGCCGCCATACCCGTGTCTTCGAAGACCTTGGCCAGAACGCCTATCTGATCGACGCCCGCTATCCGGTCTCCGAGGTGAATGAGCTGATCGGCGGAAATCTGCCCATGGCCGAGTTCCATACCCTTGGCGGCCTGATCCTGGGGCGTTTGCGCCATATCCCGAAGGAAGGCGAATCGATGAGCGATGGCGGCTTCCGCTTCACGGTCATGGAGGCGAACGAGCGGGCCATTCAGATCGTGAAGGTCGAACCGGTCTAGATCGAGCCGTCACCGTCTTTCAGATAGCGCTCATACATTTTTACGTCGCGCATCCAGCGCCCAAAGGCCGCCGCGCCTGCAATGGCGAAGCCATAAACACCGTTTCGCAGATGGCCGCGCTGGAAATAGTGCCGCACGAAGTAAACCGGATACCCGAATAGAATCCGCAAAACCAAAACCCAGCGCGGCTTGAGTTTCAAATTCCGCGCCCGGGCGGAGCTGACCCTGTTGCGCTTCGCGACATAGTGCTCGAAATCGCTGAAAGAGTAATGCGCGAGCCGGCCTTCAAGCACTTTGGGGGAAAAGCCCTTGGGTAGATCGAGCTGATCCCACTCCTTGTGCTCGCGCATGCGGATGCGCCGCCGGTCGTAGAGCTTGGCACGGTCCGCGAGCGCAAAATCGCGCCAGGGCTTGCCGAAGGCCGGGACCGTCATCAATGTCAGGTAATAGGCGGGATCGGGCGGATCGCCGGCGGCAAACAGCGCTTTAATGCTTGCGGCCAGCGCCGGCGTGACGACCTCGTCGGCATCGAGGTCGAGAAGCCAGTCATGACTGCACGCATCCTCCCCCAGGCGCTTTTGCAAACCGTTGCCAAGCCATGGCTGTTCGATGATCCCGGCACCTTTTTCTTCGGCAATGGCGCGCGTCGCATCGCTCGAACCTGAGTCGATCACCACCACCTCCCTGGCAACCTGAAACGCTGCCTCGACCACCCGGCCGATCATCCGCTCCTCGTTGAAGGTGCGGATATAGCAGGAGATGGGTGGGGCATTCGAGGACGCGGCGCGCGTTTCGGGCATGGACGTTTCCGGTGGTCGGAGCGCGCTGACTAATCACAGAACGCACTGAAAACGCAAGGCGGCACGGGAATGTAAAGCGGTGGTGCAATTACGCACCACCGCGTTTGGGTATCGCACCGTGCATTCATCAGCCGCCTCTTTTATTTCGGAATGAAGGGCTGGACCGCGCGCGTGAAAGCTGTACGCAGCGGGCCATCAAAGCGGATTAAGGAGAACCGCCATGCCGCATCGCCTTGAGGCACCGCTGAAAGCGGGTGCCCATCTCTCCGAACGCCTCCTCCATGTCCGCCGCATCACCGAAGCGCTCGCTGAAGGCCTGAGCGATGCTGATGCGACCGTCCAGTCCATGGAGGACGCAAGCCCCGCCAAATGGCATCTGGCGCACACCACATGGTTCTTCGAAACCTTGGTGCTGAGGCCCCATGCCCCCGGCTACGCCATCTTCGATGAGCGCTTTCCCTATCTTTATAACTCCTATTACGAGAGCTTGGGCAAACGGCACCCGCGGCCGCAGCGTGGGATGATCACGCGCCCGGCGCTTAAAGAGGTGCTTGCCTACCGCGCCCATGTGAACGCAGCGCTTGAACGTTTTTCGTCCGCGCCGGTAGTGCAGGAGGTGGCGGATCTTCTCGAACTCGGCATCCATCACGAACAGCAGCACCAGGAGCTGCTTCTGACCGACATACTGCACCTCTTCGCTCAGAACCCGCTGAAGCCCGCCTTTCGCCCGCCGGAACCGCTGGCTGTCGAAAGAAACGGAGCAGGCGAGCTCACCTGGACGGCGTTTGATGGCGGCATCCGCGCCTTCGGTCATGACGGCGAAGGGTTTTCCTTTGACAGCGAAGGCCCCCGCCACAAGCGCCTGATCGAACCGTTCAAGCTCGCGAACCGGTGTGTCACCAATGCCGAGTGGATCGCCTTCATTGAAGACAAAAGCTATGAGACGGCAACGCTTTGGCTCTCCGACGGCTGGGCGACGGTGCAGACCGACGGCTGGGATGCGCCGCTTTATTGGGAAAACCGCGACGGCGAATGGTGGGGAATGACCTTGCGCGGCCTCCAACCCATCGACCCCGCCGCCCCCATCACCCATGTGAGCTATTACGAGGCCGATGCGTTTGCGACCTGGGCGGGCAAGCGGTT
>JAKSCL010000394.1 GCA_022360615.1 Hyphomicrobiales bacterium | reverse complement strand
TGAGCGCTATCACGACTACATTGGGGCTGGACCCGGCGCGCGTGGCCGCTTTGTCGATGCTTCGGGAACACGGCGGGCGACTGCCGCAATCGAGATGCCCGAAGAATGGGCCTCGGCCGTGGAGCGTGACGGCTGCGGGCTTGCGGTGAACGCGCCCGTCAACGATGCCGAAGCCGCCGCAGAAATGCTGATGATGGGCTTGCGTCTTAGGGAAGGGGCGGACCTTTCGCGCTTTGCCCGGCTCAGCGGACATTCCATCCCGCAACACACACTTTCGCTCTTTAAGGCCGAAGGGCTCATTGACCTTGAGGGCGGGCGGATTGCTGCAACGGCACATGGCCGTTTGGTGCTGAACCGGCTGCTCGGCGAACTTCTTGCCGCAACCGAAGCGGAACCCGCTTAACTCCCGCTTGTCGTGAACCCCGTCGGCGCCGGATCGACGATCTGCGTGCCGCCATTCGCGGTGATCTCAAGGATTGCAAGCCCGCGCTCATTCGTGCCATTGCGGCGGAAACGGAAAATCCCGTCAATGCCGGAAAACCCGCTTGGATTTGTGAGGACGTTCGCCGTGTAGCGCTGGCCCGGCACCCCGCCGGAAAGCGCGGCAGCAAGGCTGACGGCGTCATAGCCGAGGGTGACGATGCGCGGTGGCGTCTGCCCGAAGCTTGCCGCATAGCGCGTCTGGAATTGCTGCCAGCCCGCCGGGTTGGGCGCAGCGTACCAGCCCCCAATAAGCGTATCCACCTGCCGTACGGCAGGCGCGTCCCACTGCCCGCTGCCGAGGAACTTCACGCGGCCCGCGTCAATCCCGTTCACGGGAAGAAGCGGCGCAAGCGAAGGGATCGCCGCCGGACCGTCAGGGATGAGGATGGCATCCGCTGCACCTGCGGCCTGGGCGAGCCGCTGCACGGCAGGCACCATAGCCTGGGCATCCGGCGGATAGCGCTCAATCGTCACTACCCGGCCACCGCTGCGGGCAGCGGCTTCTTGCAACGCCCCTTCCGCTATCGTGCCGTAGGCACCTTCCGGGAGGATCGCGGCAAAGGACCGGCGGCCTTGCGCAGCGGCATAGGTCACGACACGCTGAATATCGGTTTCAGGCAGGAAGCTAAGGAGATAAACGCCGCGGCCTGCCACGTTGGTATCGGTTGAAAAGGCGACGACAGGAACGCGCGCGCGCTGTGCAACCGGCGCGACGGAGGCAACCGAAGCCGCAAAGATCGGCCCGAGGATCAATTCCGCCCCCTCAGAGACAGCGGTTTGCGCGGCAGCGGCCGCACCCGCAGGCGTGCCGCCGGTGTCTTTCACAAGAATCTGGATATCGGCGGCTTGAAAGTCGCTAACGGCAAGCTGCGCGGCGTTCTTGATCGCATTTGCCGCGACCCCGGCATTGCCGGTTGCGGACATGGGAAGCAAAAGCGCTATCCTTACATTGCCCGCGCCGATCGTTTCTCCCGAAACCGGAACCTGACCGCCTTGAATCCCTTGCCCGCCGAAACGGTTGAAATCGCCGGCGCAGGCAGAAATGGTGAAAGCGAGCGCAAAAAGAACGACTATCCGGCCGCGGATCAACCGGGCAATTCTTGAAAGTGAAGAAATCTTCATAACCAAACCGGACATAGGACAAGCGCGCTCATACTGTCCGTCCATCGAAAAGAGTCTTTAACCGTACCATTTAAGACTATGCTCCAACCCTTGCGAGACCGTTACGAGAACGAAGCCGTGTTATCAACGCGTTTCTCAAGGTCAATCCACCGCACGGTGCAATGAAAGACAACCTTTTGCATCATTATTGCATCGACGGCGTTGTTTTTTCGGCTGACCCCGCCAATCCCGGTCTTTATTGCGTGGCGACCCCCATCGGCAATCTGGCCGATATTACACTGCGGGCCTTGAAAACGCTCGCTTCCGTCGACCTTATCCTGTGTGAAGACACGCGTGTCACACGCCGGCTTCTTACCCATTACGGAATTAGGGCGCGGCTCGAGGTTTATAACGATCACAGCCCGGCCTCCCTACGTGAGAAACTGATCGCACACCTTGGCGAAGGCGCCTCGATCGCGCTTGTGAGCGATGCTGGGACGCCCTTGATCTCCGATCCAGGCTACCGGCTCGTTACGGCCGTCCGGAAAGCCGGGCACAATGTGTTTAGCATTCCAGGCGCGAATGCGGCGGTTTCGGCTTTGTCCACAGCCGGTCTTCCAACCGATACTTTCTTCTTTACCGGTTTTCTTCCTGTGAAAAAAGCGGCGCGCAAGACCCGGCTTGATGAGCTGAAACATGTGCCTGCGACCCTTATCCTTTATGAATCACCCCGCCGGCTGCTCTTGACGATCACCGATTGCCATGACGTCCTCGGCAACCGTCAGGCAGCGGTTGCACGCGAACTCACGAAAGCCTTCGAAGAGACGGTGACGGGAACGCTGCTTGAGCTTTACGAGGATTTTGCGGCGCGCGATCAGATCAAAGGTGAAATCGTCATTCTTGTCGCACCACCGGACGAGGCGGACGAAGAAAACGTGCCGGATCTCGATACGGTGTTAAAGGACGCGCTCTCTCGCCGGACTTTGAAAGATGCCGTAGCCGAAGTGACGAAAACCACCGGTCTTGCGCGGAAAACGGTCTATCGGCGTGCTCTTGAATTGCGTGACGAGAACAGCCAGTGAGCCGCCTTTCCGGAAAACAGGCAGCAGAGCGCAAAGGACGCATCGCCGAAACAATAGCGGCGGTTTTGCTGATGCTGAAGGGCTATCGCATCATTGCGCGGCGCGTCCAGACACCGGCAGGCGAGATCGACTTGATTGCCAAGCGATGCCAAACCGTCGTTTTCGTGGAGGTTAAGGCGCGCGATGAGGTTCATGCCGCGCTTGATGCGTTCACGCCACGCCAGCAGGCGCGCATTGCGCGGGCGGCCGAGGGGTGGACAGCCCGCAACACGGCCTGTGCGGCTTACGACAAGCGGATCGACATGATTGCGATCACGCCTTGGCGCTGGCCGGTCCATATCGCCAACGCCGTGGGCGTCAAACATCCGTGAGCCGCCCGATGCCGTTTGTCCTTCGACACTTTGTTGCCTAAAAGGGCGGCGCACGCACCGCCCGGGGAGGTTGTCAGTGGCTCTTAAAGTTGCCGTTCAGATGGATGCGATCGAGACGATCGACACCAAGGGCGATTCCACTTTCGCGTTGATGCTGGAAGCCCAATCCCGCGGGCACGAACTCTTCTACTATCTGCCGGACCGCCTCTCGATGCGCGATGGCGATGTGGTCGCCGTCGGCCAGCCCGTCAAAGCACTACGCGACGAGAAGAGGGATCATGCGGAACTGGGCCACGAAGAACGCCGGCGGCTTTCCGATTGTGACGTGGTGCTCATGCGCCAGGACCCGCCTTTCGATATGCATTACATCACCGCGACCCATCTTCTTGAGCGCATTCACCCTGAAACGCTGGTCGTCAACGATCCCGCCCATGTGCGCAACGCACCGGAGAAGCTGTTCGTCATTGACTTCGCAGACTTAATGCCGCCGACGCTGATCACCCGCGACCCAAAAGAGGTGATCTCCTTTAAAGAGGAATTCGGCGACATCATCATCAAGCCGCTTTACGGGAACGGAGGGGCGGGCGTCTTCCGCCTCGCCCATGGCGACACCAATCTCTTCGCGCTGCTGGAACTCTTCCTCGAGAATTTCCGGGAGCCTTTCATCGTCCAACAGTATCTGCCGGATGTGCGTGCCGGCGACAAACGCATCATCCTTGTTGACGGCGAGCCCGCCGGCGTCATCAACCGGATACCGGCGCCGGAGGAGACGCGCTCCAACATGCATGTGGGCGGGCGGGCGGTCGCTTCTGAAATGAATGCGCGCGACCTTGAGATCTGCGAACGCATCGGGCCTGCGCTTCGGGACCGCGGCTTTCTCTTTGTCGGCATCGACGTGATTGGCGAATGGCTGACGGAAATCAATGTGACATCCCCCACTGGGATACGAGAGGTGAAACGCTTCGGCGGGGCCGATATCGCCGCGCATGTCTGGAATGCGATCGAGAAGCGGCGGATATAGAAGACAGACCAAAAACCGTAGTCCGATAGCGGCCGCCTGTTCCAGAGAGCATCGAAAGATCAATCTCGCATGAGATCGAAAGCTCCCTTGTACTGATCCCACTTGGGCCGCGCTACCACAGAGCCGTCGGAGCGGATGTTCGTTAATACCAAGCGATACTTGCCTTCATTATCGCCGGATTTGCCGACATTGGCCTTTTGGACAACCTCTAGAGATGGCATCACCCAGTAAGTATCGGCTGCCTCGGAATAAAAAATGAAAAAGAAATTTGGACGCGGCGCCCGGATCTCCAGTGCAGCAAATGTGCCTGGATTTTTCGCTGACTTAGACCGAGCCTTGATCTGCACGTCGATGTATCGAAGGGGAGGCCCTTCAAGCCGAATGATACAATCAATTTGCTGATCATCCACAAGCGTCATATAAACATCGAAGTCTCGCCTGAGCAGTTCAGCGACAGCGATGTATTCCTGACGCTTTCCAAACGAAGCACTGTTTCTGAATTCCATTCTCAACCTCTCAAAAATCACTTCACGTTGAGCAGAAATACAGTTCGTTAGGTTTATAATTCTGCTTAATATTGTAGATAACCTGCCTGCTTCGGCCTCGAGATGCCAGACGCTTTGGTTTCACGATCCTGGAGCGCTTGTCTGGGATGAGATCGAGAAGCGGCGGATATAGAAGACAGGCCAAAAGTCCTTTTGTTCACATATTGTTCTTGAAATCGGGACTATCCTCCGATAGTTTTTTGGCATCGGAGGGCTTTATGGTCACACATGTCAGAACAGTAGCGTTGGTTGGAATCGAAGCCCGCCCCGTCGACGTGCAGGTACAGCTTTCATCGGGGCTGCCAGCATTCACATTGGTGGGGCTCCCGGACAAGGCGGTGGCCGAAAGCCGCGAACGGGTGCGGGCGGCCTTGACTGGCATTGGCCTCGCGCTGCCGCCGAAACGCATCACTGTCAATCTCGCACCCGCCGATCTGCCGAAAGAAGGCAGCCATTACGATCTCCCCATCGCGCTTGGCCTCATGGCGGCTTGTGGCGCGATCCCCGCCGACATGCTGTCGGATTATTGTGTGCTCGGCGAATTGGCGCTCGACGGTTCGATCACGCCGGTGGGTGGTGTGCTGCCGGCGGCAATCGCAGCAAGCACCGAAGGGCTTGGGCTCATTTGCCCTGAAACCTGCGGGTCCGAAGCCGCCTGGGCAGGCGATGATCTGCGGGTGCTGGCGCCACGCGACCTGATCGCGCTTTCCAATCACTTCAAAGGCACACAGGTTTTGGGCGTACCACGGCCCGCTATCGAAATGCGTGCCGAGACCCTGCCTGATCTGCGCGATATCCGCGGCCAGGAAAGCGCCAAGCGCGCGCTCGAGATCGCTGCAACGGGTGGCCACAATCTCCTGCTCGTTGGCCCGCCGGGGGCCGGAAAATCCATGCTGGCTCAGCGCCTGCCCTCGATACTACCGCCCCTGTCGTCCCGCGAGCTTCTGGATCTTGCGATGATCCGTTCCATCGCAGGCGATCTGGCAGGCGGTGCGCTGAGCGACCGGCGGCCCTTCCGCGCGCCGCACCATTCGGCCTCCATGGCGGCCCTTGTGGGCGGCGGGATGCGGGCAAAGCCCGGCGAAATCTCGCTGGCCCACCGGGGCGTCCTCTTTCTCGACGAGTTGCCGGAATTCCAGCCCCAGGTGCTCGATTCGCTGCGCCAGCCCATGGAGACGGGCGAGGCTGTTATTGCCCGCGCCAATCACCGGGTTTCCTATCCGGCCCGCTTCCAACTGATTGCGGCCATGAACCCCTGCCGCTGCGGCTATGCGGGCGAACCTGGCCACACCTGCCGTGGCGGCGCGCGATGTGCAGACGCATATCAGGCACGCCTTTCCGGCCCGCTCCTTGACCGCATCGATCTGCATCTGCCGATCCCCGCCGTGACCGCAGCGGACTTGATCGCGCCCGCCTCGGGTGAAACAAGCGCCACCGTCCGCGAACGTGTCATCGCGGCCCGCGCCGTCCAGAAAGAACGCTATGCGGCGATGGGCGCAGAAGCCGATCCGGACATGCTGAACGCCTTTTGCCCCGCCGGCCTGATTGAGGAAATGGCCGCGCTCGACAAGCAAGCCCGACACCTCATCGGCGACGCGGCAAACGCCATGCAATTGAGCGCCCGCGCCTTCCACCGCGTCCTGCGCGTCGCGCGCACCATCGCCGATCTCGATGGGGCGGCTTCGGTTGGCCGTATCCACCTCGCCGAGGCCCTGGGTTACCGGGAGCGCCATCGCGATCAGGCGCTCGCAGCTTAGATGGCTGCCGGTTGCAGCCGGACGCTAACCGTTCCCAAACCCTTCACATGCTATTGTACCGGCATCTTCAATTGGCCGGAAAGCGCATGCGAAACAGACCGAAGGAGAATGCCCCGCCTGCGGGTGCGCCGCGAAACGTCGAACTTTTGAAAGATGCGGAGCGCCTGCGCGACGAGGTCTGGGAGCTGCGTGAGACGATTGCAGGACTGAACGGCATTCTCGACAGCCGCCGCGATGTGGTCTTTCGTGTCGACGATACAGGCACCATCACCTTTGCGAATACGCGCTTCGGGGCCGTTACTGGAATTGAACCTCAGGCTGCCATTGGCCTGCCCGCCGCCCGATGCCTTGAAACGATCGGCCTTTCCTGGCCGCTTGAACGCGCTGGACCGAAGGCGGATCATGACGGCCGCATGCCCGTGAAGACCGTAGCGGGACGCCGCTGGTTCGATTGGGAAGTCATTCCATGGCGCGGCGACGGTCCGGCCGCACTCGCTTTTCACATCATCGGCCGTGACGTCACGGAATCGAAGCGCCTTGAGGATGCCTCAACCAAGGCGCGCGCGCAGGCGGAAGCGGAAAACGCTGCCAAATCCCATTTCCTCGCCACCATGAGCCATGAAATCCGCACGCCTTTGAATGGCATTCTTGGGATGGCCGGGCTTCTGTTGAAGACACGACTTTCCGCCGAACAAACCACCTATGCCCGCGCTCTTAAGTCATCGGGCGAAGGGCTTTTAAGGCTCATCGACGACATCCTTGATTTTTCAAAGATCGAAGCAGGACGCCTTGAGCTTGAAAAAGAGCCAGTCGATATTCGTCATCTTGTACGCTCGATCGTCGAACTCTTGTCGTCCCGGGCCGATGAAAAGAGCCTCGGCTTTGCTTGGCGGGTCGTACCCGACGTCCCGGAGACGGTCGATGCCGACCCTGTCAGATTGCGCCAAATCATTGTCAATCTCGTTGGGAATGCCCTTAAATTCACCGAAACCCGCGGTGTCGCCGTCAGCGTTTCCACGCAAAAAGACATGATGGAAATCCGCGTCCAAGACACTGGGCCCGGCATTCCGCAAGGTGCAGCAGGACGCATCTTCAATGACTTTGAGCAGGCGGACAACGGTTTGGCGCGCAAGCACGGCGGCGCGGGTCTCGGTCTTGCAATCTCAAAGCGGCTTGCCGAGGCGCTCGATGGCGACCTTACGGTCGAATCGGAACCGGGCCATGGCGCCGTTTTCCGGCTCGTTCTGCCCTTGAATGGGAAAGCGGCGCAGCCATGCCCCGAAAAAGCCCGCGCGTCAGGTGCGGTTATTGCGACCACTTCTGCGATTGAGGCTCAAACACTGGCCGGCATCCTCCACGATCATGGGGTGGACACGGCCGTTATCGCTCAAGATGACATCAAGGAGGATGCTGATTTCGCAACGCACGCCATCCTTCTTGCCGATGCAGCCGCAGCCGACGCCATCCTGGAAAACATGGGTCCGGACGCGGTTGCCGCCACACATCGCGCCATCGTGATGCTGCGTCCATGCGAACGGGATCGGATCGAACGTTTCGCGAAGGCGGGCTTTTCGCCTTATCTCATCCGCCCGGTGCGGACGGAGACTTTAATCAAGGCCGTTGCCGGCGACTTCGACAGCCAGGGCGGCAAGATGTCCAACCTCTATGACGACCGCGCGGTCACTCCCACTCGTCCACCGGGTACAACCGGGCCGCGGCCCGGCAACGGCACATCTTTCAATATTCTTTTGGCGGAAGACGATCCCGTAAACGCACTTCTGGCGCGTGCCCTTCTTGAACGTGAGGGCCATGAGGTGGTCGTCGCGCACAACGGCTCTGAGGCCATCGATATTTTCTCCAGCTCAGATCCCGAAAATTTCGACCTCGTCCTGATGGATATGCATATGCCCAAGGTCGATGGTCTCACGGCGGCACGCGCGATCAGAGCAATGGCTTCGGGCGCAGACGTGCCGATTGTCGCGCTTACGGCCAATGCTTTCGCGGAAGACCGCAAACGTTGTATCGATGCCGGGATGAACGATCATCTCGTTAAGCCGCTTGATGAAGAAAGGCTCCATGAAACGTTGAACCACTGGGTCAGGCCTCGAGCACCTAAGCAAAAAGCTGCGGATTGTGAGGCATCGAACCCGCACCTTTGATAATTCCTAGTTGAACCGGATTTCGGTTGCGGCCATATCGTTGGTATTGTGAGGGGAAGACAACCCAGCCTGGTTTCATCTGACCAGTCCGAACAAAAAAGCATGCGCCGCAAAACAACGTCCAAACCGCGTTTTCCGTTTCCGCCATTTTTGCCGGTTTCACAGACGACGCCTTTCCGGTTTCGCCAACAGCCGCGCGGGCTGAAGCCAGGCGGGCCACGCCGCAATCTGATACCGTTCCGCCGCTGGCCGGCACTCGATTATCTGGGCACTGACATGCCGCTTTCGCTTGGGCGCATGGGCTCGCTCGAGGTCAGGCTTGCGCGCAACGCTGCTGAGATTCGCGAGGCGCAGGCGCTGCGCTACCGCGTCTTTTACGAAGAAAAGAACGCCATTCCCAATCTTGCAGCGCAAATGAACCGGCGCGACGAGGACGCTTACGACCAGTACTGCAACCACATCCTCGTCATCGACCATGCCGTGAACAAACGGCGCATGTCGACGGGCTTTAAGAAAAAGCCCATGGTTGTGGGAACCTACCGGCTTCTCCACCAGGACACCGCCGACCGCCATTGCGGATTTTATTCGGCAACCGAATATGACATCAGCGCGCTCTTGAATGGGCGGCCGGAAGGCTACCGTTTCCTGGAACTAGGGCGAACCTGCGTTCTCAAGGAATACCGTACGAAACGCACAATCGAGGTGTTGTGGCAGGGTGTGTGGAATTTTGTGCGGATGCGCGGCGCGGACGCCTTTATGGGATGTGCAAGCCTCGACGGCGCAGACCCGTCGCAGCTCGCCCTCGAACTGAGCTTTCTCTACCACACCTGCCTTGCACCGCCCGAATGGCGCGCCGAACCGATAGCCAGGCGGCGTCAGGACATGAACCTTATGCCGGCCGCGGAGATCAACGCCCGTCAAGCGCTGAGGCTCCTACCGCCGCTTTTGAAAAGCTACGTGCGCATGGGCGTGATGATCGGCGACGGCGCGGTCGTCGACCACCAGTTCGGCACCACCGACGTCTTCGCCGTGGTTCCGATCAAGAACATCAACCCACGTTACTTCGACCGCTTCGGGGCTCCGGACGAACAGCCCTTTTAGGCCGCCCGCCGCAGCAACACCGCGCCCGCTCTTAACCGTTGATGTTGAAGGCGGCCAGCGCCGCCATGTTCACGAGTTCGGAATCCTTCGCACCGAGCGATACGATCTGGACGGATTTGTCCATCCCGACAAGAAGCGGGCCGATGACGGTCGATCCACCGAGAATCTCGAGCATCCGGGTCGAAATGGAAGCCGAGTGGATCGCCGGCATTACAAGCACATTCGCCGGACCGGAGAGACGGCAGAACGGGTAAGCCGCCATGCGTTCCATATCGAGCGCGATATCGGCACCCATCTCCCCGTCATATTCGAAATCGACGCGGCGCCGGTCCAGGATTGCGACCGCCTCGCGCACGTGGTCGGAGCGCTCGCCCATCGGATAACCGAAGGTCGAATAGGCCAGCATGGCGACACGCGGTTCGTAACCCAGACGGCGCGCCACTCCGGCTGCCTCGACGGCGATCTCGGCAAGCTTCTCGCCGCTTGGCAATTCATGCACCGCCGTGTCGGCGATCAGCACCGTGCGGCCGCGGGTGACGACGATGGAAAGTCCCATCACCTGATGTCCGGGCTTGTGGTCGATCACCCGCGATATGGCCTGGAGAACGACCGCATAGTTCCGGGTCACGCCGGTGACCATGGCATCCGCATCGCCGAGCGCGGTCATGCACGCACCGAAGAAATTCCGGTCGTTGTTCACGAGGCGCTGGCAATCGCGGAAAAGGAAACCCTTGCGTTGAAGGCGCGCGTAAAGGAAGTCGGCATATTCCGCGTTACGTCGCGACAAGCGGGCGTTTGAAATCTCGATCCCGTCAGGGATATCGATGCCCGCTTCGCCGGCGGTCTCCTTGATACGCTCGTCCCGGCCAACGAGAATCGGTGTGCCGAGGCCCTCTTGCAAGAAGTTCACGGCGGCGCGGATCACCTGGATCTCCTCGCCTTCGGCAAAGACCACACGTTTCGGATTGCGCCGGACCTTCTCGAAAATCCTTTGAAGCGTGCCCGCAATCGGATCACGGCGCACGGAAAGCTCCTGGCGGTAACCTTCCTGGTCAACGATCGGCCGGCGCGCCACGCCCGTGTCCATCGCCGCCTTCGCAACCGCAGGCGGCACACAGCTTATGAGGCGCGGATCGAAGGGCACGGGAATGATGTAGTCGGGGCCATAGCGTGGCCGCGCGCCGCGATAGGCTGCCGCCACTTGGTCCGGCACGTCTTCACGGGCGAGTTGGGCAAGGGCGTTTGCGGCAGCGATCTTCATCTCCTCATTGATCGTTGTCGCCTGCACATCGAGCGCGCCGCGGAAAATGTAGGGGAAGCCCAGCACATTGTTCACCTGGTTCGGATAATCCGAACGGCCGGTGGCGACAATGGCATCGCTGCGTACAGCGAAGGCCTCCTCGGGCCAGATTTCCGGATCGGGATTGGCCATGGCAAAAATGATCGGGTTTTTCGCCATGCTCTTGACCATGTCCTGGGTCAGCGCGCCCTTCACCGACAGGCCAAGGAAGATATCGGCGCCCTTCACTGCGTCGGCCAGGCTGCGATCCGTCGTGTCGACGGCGTGAGCCGCCTTCCACTGGTCCATCTTTTCTTCGCGGCCTTGGAAAATCACCCCGGTGCGATCGAGCATCACGGCATTCTCGTGCGGCAGCCCCATCGCCTTGATGAGTTCAATACAGGCGATCCCGGCCGCGCCCGCGCCGTTACACACCACCTTGACATCCTTGATGTTCTTACCGGCAAGATCGATTGCGTTGATGAGGCCGGCGGCGGTGATGATGGCCGTCCCGTGCTGATCGTCGTGGAAAACGGGAATATCCATCAGTTCGCGCAGCCGCTGCTCGATGATGAAGCAGTCCGGCCCGCGGATATCCTCCAGATTGATGCCGCCGAAAGAGGGGCCGAGGTAGCGAACCGCCTCAATGAAGGCATCCACATCCTCGGTTTCGACCTCAAGGTCGATCGAATCGATATCGGCAAAGCGCTTGAAAAGAACAGCCTTGCCCTCCATGACGGGCTTTGAGGCAAGGGCGCCGAGATTTCCGAGGCCGAGAATGGCTGTGCCGTTCGAGATGACCGCCACCATGTTTCCCTTCGCTGTGTAGTCGAAGGCACGGCTCGGGTCTTCTGCAATGGCCTGGACGGGAACGGCAACACCTGGCGAATATGCGAGCGACAGATCGCGCTGCGTCGCCATCGGCTTTGTCGGCGTCATCTCGATCTTGCCGGGCTTACCCTGCTGGTGGAAGAGAAGGGCGTCCTGATCCGTGAAACTTGGGCGGTCCTGCTGCTTCTTCATCTCAGCCCGGGTCTGATCACTTGCCATGCCGTTTCTCCCCTTGCACTGGCGATCCGCTCGCGATGCGAATTTGCAATGGACCCTAGCCCCGCGCGCCAAGCGGCTCAAGAAAGCGTTTCAGAACAAGTATTTTGCTTGGATGTCAGAACAATCACCCAACGTCACACCCTGGATACGCGCTGGGGATCGCGCAATCATCCGGCTTTGGCGTGACAACGCCTTTTGTTAGGGTCCTGCGCCATGACCGAAGTGACGCAGGACAAGACGCGCCCGGCCGCTCAGCCCCCCGGCCCGGGGGCTACGCCGATGATGGCGCAATATCTTGAAATCCGCACAGCGAACCCCGATTGCCTGTTGTTCTACCGGATGGGCGATTTCTATGAGCTCTTTTTCGAGGATGCGGTAGCTGCGAGCGCGGCACTCGGCATCGCGCTCACCAAAAGAGGGCAGCACCGGGGCGAGGATGTGCCGATGGCAGGGGTGCCTGTCCACGCCGCCCAGGACTATTTGAAGAAGCTGATTGCGCTGGGTTATCGTGTCGCGGTCTGCGAGCAGATGGAGGACCCGGCCGAGGCGAAAAAACGCGGATCGAAGGCAGTGGTAAAGCGGGCCGTGACACGGCACGTCACGCCCGGCACGATCACTGAAGACGGCTTGCTCGATGCCCGGATGCACCATGCGCTTGCAGCGATCGCCGCGGACCGGACAGGCGACACGCCGCAATACGCGATTGCCTGGACGGATATCTCAACGGGCGAAGTGGAGGTCGGCACCTTTTCTGCCGGTGGCGTTGAGGAAGAGATCGCCCGTATCACCCCGCGTGAAATCCTCGTTTCCGAAGCGCAGGCCGATTACCCTGCAATTCTTTCGCTCTTTCGGAACGACCAGGTCTCGCAGACGGTCTTGTCGCCTTCGGCTTTCGATTCTCTTGCCGCCGAAGACCTGCTCAAGCGCCATTACGGCGTTGCGACTTTGGACGGGGTTGGAAGGCTCGGACGCGCCGAACTGTCCGCACTTGGCGCGATTGCCGGATATGTCGACCGCACCCAGGCTGGGAAGCAGGCAGCGCTTGCCCTGCCGCGCCGCCGGCGCAGCGGCGATATCATGCTCATCGATCCGGCGACACGCGCAAGCCTTGAACTGACCCGGAACCTGAAGGGCGAGCGCAAAGGCAGCTTGTTGTCTGTGGCAGACCGCACGGTGACGGCTGCGGGAAGCCGCCTCCTTGCGACACGGATTGGCGGGCCGGCAACGGAACCGGCGGAGATCAACCGGCAGCTAGACGCGGTTGGGATCTTCGTGGAGGAGGCACGCTTGCGGGCCGATCTGCGTGCCACCTTGCGCGCCGCGCCTGACATGATGCGGGCCCTTTCCCGCCTTAGCCTTGAGCGCGGCAGCCCGCGCGATCTGGGCGCGATACGCACAGGCCTGAATGCCGCGCGCGAAGCGGCGGTACGGCTCGATGAAGCGGAGGTGGCGCTGAAAGCTGCGCCCATCGAAGCCGCAGGCTCCGGGCTTCGTCAGCCCGATCCTGCTCTTCTTTCCACACTGGGCGATGCACTTGCCGATGATCTGCCGCCGCAGCGCCGCGATGGCGGATTCGTCAAGGCGGGCTACCGCCCCGCGCTCGACGAGGCGCGCCGCTTGCGCGATGACAGCCGTAAGGTGATAGCGGCGCTGCAGGAACGTTACGCCGCCGATACGGCCGTGAAGGCGCTGAAGATCAAACACAACAATGTGCTCGGCTATTTCGTCGAGGTTACCGCACAAAACGCGGACCGGCTGTTCAAACCACCCTTGTCGGAAACCTTCATCCACCGTCAGACGCTCGCAAATGCCGTCCGCTTCACGACCGTCGAACTGGGGGCGCTGGAGCGGAAGATCGTGGCAGCGGGCGATGAGGCGCTTGCCATCGAACAGGCCGTTTTCGCCGAATTGCAGCAAGCGGTGATCGCGGAAACCGCTGCCTTGCGCGCCTGTTCCGAAGCTCTCGCCGCTCTCGATGTTTATGCCGGGCTTGCGGAACTGGCCGAAAGCGAAGGTTATTCGCGGCCCACCGTCGATGCCTCCCTGACATTCAAAATTGAGGGTGGACGTCATCCGGTGGTCGAAGACGCACTCAATCGCACTCATCAAGGTCCGTTCGTCACCAATGACTGCGACCTCAGCCCAGCCGAAGACGGCCCACCGGGAAAGGGGCGGATGTGGCTCCTCACGGGGCCAAATATGGCGGGAAAGTCCACTTTCCTGCGCCAGAACGCACTTATCGCGGTGCTTGCGCAAGCTGGCAGCTATGTCCCGGCGCGAACGGCCCATATCGGTGTCGCCGACCGCCTGTTCTCACGTGTCGGTGCGTCTGACGATCTGGCCCAGGGCCGTTCGACCTTCATGGTGGAAATGGTCGAGACGGCAGCCATTCTGAACCAAGCCGGACCAAGGGCAATTGTCATCCTAGACGAGATTGGCCGGGGTACAGCCACTTTCGACGGACTATCCATTGCATGGGCGGCAATCGAGCACTTGCACGAGGTGAACCATTGCCGTGTTCTCTTCGCAACCCACTATCATGAATTGACCGCGCTCTCCGGCATGCTGCCCCGCGTCGAGAATGCCACTATGCGCGTGCGTGAGTGGAAAGGCGAAGTCGTTTTCCTGCACGAGGTGACTGCTGGCGCGGCCGATCGCTCCTATGGTATTCAGGTTGCGAAACTGGCGGGTTTGCCGCCCGCCGTCGTTGAAAGGGCAAAGGATATCCTGGCGCGTCTTGAGAGCGGCGAGCGCGGCGAAGGAAAGGCGACGCTCATCGATGATCTTCCGTTGTTTTCCTCGCGGCCCGCGCCGGCCGCGGCAGCGCACATCGATCCTTTGCGCGAGCGCCTGGACGCCATCCACCCCGACAACCTCACTCCGCGCGAGGCGTTGGAGATCGTTTACGAGCTGAAGGCCGCGTTGCGTGCAGAGATCACCTAAAGCTTCGGGCCATGCCGGAGCGGCCATCGTTTCGCCCCGGGAGACAAAGCCGCCGGTGCGCCCGCCAAAACCCACTGCCGAGAAGGACTTGGCGGGGATTGTCGATCCGCAAGCCCTGCGAACGCGGCTATCGGAACTCTACACGGCCAACCGCGGCAATGAAGGTGCGCTTAGAACCGCCGCGCTTGAATGCCTCAAGCAGGTCCTTCACGAGGGCCGCGTGGAAATCGAACGCCGCCTTAAAAACGAGGGCAAAGGGCTGCGCTGCGCACGCCGGCTTTCAGCGCTTCAAGACGAAATCATCAGGGTGCTCTACGATTTCGCCGCGACGCACCTTTACCGCTCCCGCAACCCCTCTTCGGCGGAGCGCATGGCCATCGTCGCCGTTGGAGGTTATGGCCGTGGCACACTCGCTCCCGGCTCCGACATCGATCTCCTGTTTCTGAGGCCTTACAAGCAGACGCCATGGGGCGAAAGCGTCATCGAATTCATCCTCTATTTCCTGTGGGACCTCGGCTTCAAGGTCGGCCATGCAACCCGAACCGCCGCGGAATGCGTGAAGCTCGCCCGCCAGGACATGACCATCCGAACCGCGCTCCTTGAAGCGCGGTTCGTCTGGGGCGACGCACCGCTCTACGAGAGCTTTGCGACACGCTTTGACGCCGAAGTCGCCGCAAGCTCGGGGCGCGATTTCATTGCGGCAAAACTCGCGGAACGGGATGCGCGCCATTCGCGCTCCGGCGAATCCCGCTATCTGGTCGAGCCGAACATCAAGGACGGGAAAGGCGGCTTGCGCGATCTTCAGACGCTTTTCTGGATCGCGAAATACATCTACCGGGTCAAGTCGGGGGAGGACCTCGTCAAGGCGCAGGTCTTCACCCGCTCAGAATACCGCCGCTTCCGGCAATGCGAGGACTTCCTCTGGGCAGTGCGCTGCCATCTGCATTTCCTGACCGGCCGTGCCGAGGAGCGCCTGTCCTTCGACCTCCAGCGCGAAATGGCAATCCGGCTCGGCTATGTCAGCCATCCGGGAACCCGTGATGTCGAGCGCTTCATGAAACACTATTTTCTGGTCGCGAAGGATGTCGGAGACCTTACGCGCATCCTTTGCGCCGCGCTTGAACTGGAGCATGTGAAAGCACCCGGCGTGTTCTCGCAGTTGATCTCCAGGCTGACCCCCGGGGGCGCAGCGAAACCGCTCGCAGCGAATGGAAATTTCACTGTCATATCAGGCCGGCTGGCGATTAGCCATGATACGGTCTTTGAAGATGATCCGGTGAATCTGCTGCGCGCCTTCTGGCTGGCAGCTGAGCACAATCTGCTGCTCCATCCCGAGATGCTCAAAACGATGCGCCGCTCCTTGAAGCGGATCGACGCCAGCTTGCGCGCGGACCCGGAAGCGAATGCGGTGTTTCTCGATATCCTAACGAAGACCCGCGATCCGGAGAAAACCCTGCGCCGCATGAACGAGGCAGGCGTGCTCGGCCGTTTCGTAACCGATTTCGGCCGAATCGTCGGACTCGTCCAATTCAACATGTACCACCACTACACCGTGGATGAGCATCTGATCCGTTCCATCGGCGTGCTGGCTGAAATCAACCGCGGCGAGTTGGCCGAAGCGCATCCGCTCTCAAACCGCCTCATCAAAACAATCGAATACAAACGCGTGCTCTACGTGGCGCTCTTTCTGCACGACATCGCGAAGGGGAGGCCCGAGGATCACTCCGTTATGGGCGCGAAGATCGCGCGCAAACTCTGCCCCCGCCTCGGCCTGACACCGGCTGAAACCGAGACATGCGCCTGGCTCATCGAGCACCATCTCGACATGTCGACCTTTGCGCAATCGCGCGATCTGAGCGATCCGTGGACGATCACGGAATTCGCCCGCATCGTGCAAAGCATGGAACGCTTGAAGCTTCTCTTGATCCTGACGGTCGCCGACATCAAGGCCGTGGGACCCGGCGTCTGGAATGGCTGGAAAGGCCAACTCTTGCGGACACTCTACTACGAAACCGAGCCGATCCTCACCGGCGGACATACCGAGACAAGCCGGGCGAGCCGCATCGATGCGGCGAAACAGGCGCTCAGCGAGGCGCTCAGCGATTGGGATGCGGAGCGCATTGCGAATTATACCGCCCGTCATTATCCGGCCTATTGGTTGCGGACCAACCCTGACGAAATGGTGCTTCATGCCCGCATGATCGACAATGCCGCACGCGATGGGCGGAAGTTCGCCGTCGAATTCACAAGCGATGCTTTCAAGGGCGTGACGACCGTTTATGTGCTCGCACCGGATCACCCCAGCCTTTTGAGCGATATTGCTGGCGGCTGCGCGGCATCAGGCGCCCATATTGTCGATGCCCAGATTTCAACGACCACCGACGGCATGGCGTTCGACGCCATCGACGTGCGCCGGCTCTATACAGACGACACGGAGGAAAACGAACGCGCAAGACGCATCGCTCGCAATATCGAAGCTGCTGTCCGCGGTAAGAAATCGGCGCTCGAAACCCTTAAAAAGGGCCGCAAAGCCAGAAGCGCACGGGCGAAGGCCTTTGACCTGAAAACGCAAATCATCGTCTCAAACGCCCTCTCCGATGCCTTTACCGTCATCGAAGTATCCGGTCTGGACCGTCCCGGCCTCCTTTACGATCTCACTCGCGCGCTTACCCAACTCCAGCTCAACATCGCGTCGGCCCATGTGGCGACTTTCGGTGAACGGGCCGTCGATGTGTTTTATGTGACCGATCTCATCGGTGAGAAAATCACCGAGGGCGAGCGGCACGACGACATCAAACGCGTCTTGAAAGCGGCCTTCGATGATGAGGGCGCCGGCGCACAAGGGCCGAAAGCCGCCGCATGAACCTTGTCCGTGCCTTTGCGACGGTCGCCGGCTCGACGCTCGTTTCACGCGTCCTCGGTTTTGTCCGCGATGTCCTCCTTGCCGCCAATCTTGGGACCGGACCCGTCGCCGACGCGTTTCTGGTCGCGTTCCGTTTCCCCAATCTGTTCCGCCGTTTCTTTGCCGAGGGTGCGTTCAACGCGGCTTTCGTGCCGATCTTCGCCAAACACTATGAAACAGGCGGCACGGCCGGACCTGCTCGGCGGTTTGCCGAAGAGGTGCTGAGCGGGCTTCTTTTCTTTCTTCTGCTGTTCACCGCGGTTGCGCAGATCGCCATGCCGTGGCTGATGCTTGCATTTGCGCCGGGCTTCTCGGCGGATCCTGAAAAATTCGACCTTACCGTGGCGCTCACGCGGCTTGCCTTTCCTTATCTGCTTTTGATGTCCCTGACCGCGCTTCTCTCGGGCGTGTTGAACGCCATGGGCCGGTTCGCGGTCGCGGCCGCTGCACCGATTCTCCTGAATGTGGTTCTGATTTCCGTCCTCACCGCGATTTCCCTCACCGGGGCGGCGAACACACCGCGCGCCGGCTATTGGCTGGCGGCAGGCGTAACGCTTGCGGGCGCTTTACAGCTTCTCATGCTGACGATCGCCTGTGCACATGCCGGGCTTTTGCCGAAACTGCGCCGGCCGCATATGACGGACGACGTGCGCCGCTTCATACGGCTCGGTATTCCAGGCCTGATCGCGGGCGGGATCACGCAAATCAATATTTTCATCGGCACGGTGATCGCCTCGATGCAGGCCGGTGCGGTCTCCTATCTCTATTTCGCCGACCGCATCTATCAGCTTCCCCTTGGCGTCGTCGGCATTGCGATCGGCATCGTTCTCTTGCCGGATCTGTCACGCAAATTGCGCAGCGGCGATATGACGGCAGTGCACGAAAGCCAGAACCGCTCTTTCGAATATGCGATGCTTTTGACCCTGCCCGCGGCCATTGCGCTCGCGGTGATGCCCGGCCCAATCATTTCAGTGCTCTTTGAGCGCGGCGCATTCGACGAGTCGGACCGGATCGCAACGTCTGCGGCGCTTGCGGCCTTTGCTTTCGGACTGCCATCCTTTGTGCTGATCAAGGTGTTTTCTCCGGGCTTTTTTGCCCGCGAGGACACGAAAACGCCGATGCAGTTCGCCTTTGCCGGCATGGTCGTCAATGTCGCGGCCAGCCTTGCGCTTTTTCCATTCATTGGCCATGTGGGGATCGCAGTGGCAACCTCGGTCTCCGGCTGGGTGAATGCCGCGCTTCTGGGGATCACCCTGTGGAGGCGCGGGCATTACGCCCCAGACAGGCAAATCCTTCAGCGGTTGCCGCGCATTCTTCTCGCGAGCATTTTGATGGGGGCAGGCTTGTGGCTGACGCTCACACCGTCAGCGCCTTATCTCGACGCCAGCGGCCCACTGGCGATCAAGGCAGCGGCGCTGACGGGTCTTGTCGCGGCGGGCATCGTTCTTTACTTCGGCGCCGCGCAACTCACCGGCGGCACCGATCTTCGCGATCTTATCCAGATCCTGACCGGCAGGCGGCGCCCGGGCGGCGCGAACGAGAACGCTTGAAAGCGGCTCCTAGCTGCGCGATAACCCGCCCGCCCTTTGCCGCAAGCGTTTGCTTCGAATTTCAAGAGATCCCATGACCGATTTCGATCCGCTCGTTTTCTCGGGCATCAAGCCCTCGGGCAATCTCCACCTTGGCAACTATCTCGGCGCCATTACCCGTTTCGTGGAAATGCAGAAGACGCACAACTGCATCTATTGCGTCGTCGACCTGCATGCCGTCACCACCTGGCAGGAGCCAGCGGAACTGACGCGCCGCACGCGTGAGGTCACGGCCGGGTTCCTGGCGGCCGGTGTCGATCCGGAGCACTCGATTATCTTCAATCAGAGCCAAGTGCATCAGCATGCGGAACTCGCCTGGATGTTCAATTGCGTGGCTCGCATGGGCTGGCTGAACCGGATGACGCAATTCAAGGAAAAGGCCGGCAAGGACCGTGAAAACGCTTCCGTCGGGCTGTTTGCCTACCCGAACCTGATGGCGGCGGATATTCTGGCATACAAGGCGACCCACGTGCCTGTCGGGGAGGATCAAAAACAGCACCTTGAGCTTTCCCGCGACATCGCCCAGAAATTCAACAACGATTTCGGCGAAGCCATCGCGGCCTCAGGCCATGGCGACACGTTCTTTCCCTTGCCGGAGCCTTTGATCGGCGGTCCGGCACCGCGGGTCATGAGCCTGCGCGACGGCTCAAGGAAAATGTCGAGTTCCGACGCCTCAGACTATGCCCGTATCAACCTCACCGATGATGCGGATGCGATCGCCCGTAAAATCCGCAAGGCAAAGACCGACCCAGAGCCATTGCCGGACGAAATTGGCGGTCTGGCGGAACGCCCGGAAGCGGCCAATCTTGTGGGCATCTACGCAGCGCTGGCGGACCATACGAAGGAGCAGGTGCTTGCCGATTTCGCTGGCGCCCCGTTTTCCACCTTCAAACCGGCGCTTGCAGACCTTGCGGTTGCGAAAATCGCACCGGCGGCCGAAGAAATGCGCCGCCTCCTCGACGATCCGATGCATATCGACAGTGTTCTGCGCGGCGGCGCGGCGCGCGCGTCCGAAATTGCGGCGCCCGTCCTCAATGATGTCAAACGGATCATCGGGTTCATTTCCTGAGCGCCGGCGCACAGATGCCGGGCTTGAGGACGACTTGCTGATCAACGAGAGCGATGGCAGGATTTCAGCAATGAACGAGAGCCGCGAAAGCCATGAGGCCGGACACAGGCGAAAGTTCCTGGTGGTCGTCGACGAAACACCGGAATGCGAACGCGCCCTTTTTTATGCAGGCCACCGGGCGGTCGCCACGCAAGGCAGCCTCGTGCTGTTGGCCGTTGTTCCACCCTCTGATTTTCAGCATTGGCTTGGTGTCGAAAACATCATGCGCGAGGATGCGCACAACGCTGCGGCGGAAGCGCTCGAAAACGCCGCCTGCAAAGTCAAGCCATTTGGTGACATATCGGTCGAAACAGTGATCCGCGACGGCCACAAATCGGAGGAAATCCTCGCAATCATCGAGGAAGACAAAGATATTGCCATTCTGGTCCTCGGCGCTGGAATCGGCAAGGAGGGACCGGGCCCGCTTGTCGCAATGCTTGGATGCACCGGCGGTGGTTTTCCGATCCCCGTCACCATCGTACCCGGCACACTTACCGATAAGCAGATCGAAGCGCTGAGCTAACGCAGTTGCGGCATAAGTCCTTCAATCAGAGAAAAAAACGCCGGGCGGACGCCCGGCGTTTCAATGAAATCATCAGGCGGTTTCAGTCTGCGGGCTTTTTTTCGCCCCGCAGTTCTGCAAGCACTTCCATCAGGAACGCCTTCAAATCCGCGAACTTGATCCGGGCATCTTCCATGTGTTTGTCGAGATGCTCGATTTCCCTGTGCTGTGCGTTTTCGCGCCGGCGCTTAAGCTCTGCGCGAATCTCGGCCACGATCTTTTCATGCTCGTCCAGAATATCCTCAAGCTGGGCGCTTGACACCAATTTGAGGGCTTCGCTCTCGTCGCTCATCTTCTTTCTCCCCCCTAGGTCGTGGTTAGGATTTACCAATGAGCTGCGTTGGGTCCAAAATCGTTCCTGACACGCGCATGCTCCGGAAAAGTGGACACCGGTTTTCCGACAAGAGCATGCGCTCTTTCCAAGTGCCGCATTTGCCTGCGCTCCGTGTCGCTACTGCGCTGCAAATGCCCGGTGCGAAAAGCGCAAGGAAGGGCTCGCCCCCTTTCGAGCTTTTTCGACAGTGAGGACCGGTTCGGGCACAGCCCGGCAAAAGGTCCGGTGGACCTTTTGAGGTCTGAACGCCCGAAGGGCAG
>JAKSCL010000295.1 GCA_022360615.1 Hyphomicrobiales bacterium | reverse complement strand
TCTTCTGTTAAGAGAGAATGCCGCACGTGTTGCGCGCAAAGGGCTGTGGGCGCGGTCCAATCATCACATTCTCGACGCAAATGACGGCGAAGAGGCGAGGAGAGCGATTGGCGCATATCGGATTCTTGAAGGTAGGGTTTTGCAGGTCGCAACTGTCCGCGGAACGACCTATCTTAATTTCGGTGAGGATTGGCGATCCGACATGACCCTTGCCGCGAGTGCGAGGAGCGTGAGGCGGCTCAAAGCAAATAGTATTGATTTACACACGCTTGAGAAAAAGCGGATACGCATGCGTGGTTTCATGATTTACCGGAACGGGCCGATGATCGAACTGGCCCATCCGGAACAACTGGAGTTTCCCGTTGCCGATCCCGCGAAGGAGGCAGGGAAGACGGATTAATGGCTATCGGATTGGCAGCCCGGCGCATTACGGTCTTTATAGCAACCGCCATCGTTTTGGCGGGCTGCGCCAACGGGCTGCTCCGCGGCGGCGGCGTTCCGCCATCCGTGGTCCATGGCGGCGACGGCTTCTTCGTATCGGAAGCACAAGAGCGCGCCATTGCCCGGCGCGCCCATCCGCAACTGGTCTCGGCTTATGGGGGTGTCTACAACAACCCCCAGGTCGATGCGATGGTCGAGCGTATTGTCGAGCGACTTTCCCAGGCGTCTGACCGCAACCGCCGCTACAAGGTCACGATCCTCAATGCGCCCCGCGTCAACGCCTTCGCGCTTCCAGGCGGTTATCTTTATGTAACGCGCGGCATGGTGGCACTGGCCAATACGGAATCCGAATTGGCGGCCGTGCTTGCCCACGAAATGGCGCATGTGATCGCCCGCCACGCCATTCGCCGGCAGCAGGAAATCGAGGCGACCATCGCCGCGACGGCGGCTGTGGCAGCACCGAACACCGACCAAACCATCCGCGCGGCGACCGTTGACAGCGCCCGAAGCTATATCGCGCGGTTTTCGCAACAGCAGGAATTGGAAGCGGACACGATCGGGCTGAAGATTGCCGCCAATGCCGGCTATGACCCGTTGTCGGCCGCCGTCATTCTGTCGGCTATGAGCAAGAAGTCCAGCTTGAGAGCCAAGCGCTTTTTCGCCGAATTCGACCCGAATGCGTCCGAATTCCTCTCCACCCACCCGGCCCCGCCGGAGCGGCTTGCCGCCATTTTAAGCGAATCGCGTGCGCTCGGCTACGCAAGCCCGGTCAACGATCCGGTGGCGCGCGCCACATATATCCAATCGATCAGCGGCATGCTTTACAGCGACGACAAGGTCGAAGGCTTTGTCCGCGGCCGCCGTTACATTCATCCAGGGCTCGCGCTCACCTTCACCGTCCCGCCCGGCTACCGGATCGACAACCGTCCGGATGCGGTGAACGCCATCGCGGCGGACGGTTCGGTCATGCGCTTTGACGGTGAACCTATCGAGCCGAACGGAACGCTCCGCGGCTATCTTGAAGCGGTATGGTCGGATGGCGTGAATGTGACCGACATTCAGGATTTGACGATCAACGGTATGCGGGCGCTATCGGCGCGGGCATCCTCAAGCGGCTGGGAGTTCCGGCTGTTTGTCTTCCGTTGGTCGCAGGACCGGGTGTTCCGGATGCTGTTTGCCACCCGCAGTATCAACAACCTGAAGGACGCCGCCTTCCTCGAAGCCGCCCAGACGGTTCGCCGCCTTGCTGGCGACGAACTCGCCCGCGCAAAGCCGCTCCGTCTGAGCGCCCATCAGGTGCGGCCCGGCGATACCATCCAGTCGCTCGCCCGCACTCTTCCTGAGGAAGATAACAAAGAGGAACGATTCCGCGTCTTGAATGGGTTGGGAGACGGTCAGCCACTCAGACCCAACATGTGGGTTAAGGTCGTCAGCGACTGAAGAGCGGACGAAGAATTAAGAAAGCAGGGAAAAGAGTGCCCTGCTTTTTTCATCCTTTACACAAATGATCCCGCTTCGGGGTGATGCGTCACCAGATGCGTGCGCAGCTTCTCAAGGGCCCGGCTTTCGATCTGACGCACCCGTTCTTTCGAAATGCCAAGCTTCGCGCCAAGCGATTCAAGGGTCGCACCGTCTTCGGACAATCGCCGTTCCCGCACGATCTGCAATTCGCGTTCGTTCAATACATCCAGTGCTTCGGTAAGACAATTGGACCGGCGTTCCCGGTCGATATCCTCCGGAATCACTTCATCCTGGAGCGGCTTGGTGCAGACAAGAAAGTCCTGGCGCTCGCTGGTGCCCGAACCCTCTGCTTCGGCGATCGGCGCATTCAGTGACGTGTCCGGAGCGGACAAGCGTGAGTCCATCACCTCCACATCGCTAACGGAAACACCGATGGCCGACGCGATCTGCTGATAGACGGCCGTATCGTTCATGCTCTCCCCGCCTTTTGAAAGGCGCGCCCGCAACCGCCGCAGATTGAAGAAGAGCGCTTTTTGCGCGGAGCTCGTCCCGCCGCGCACGACCGACCAGTTCCGCAAGATATAGTCCTGGATCGAGGCGCGGATCCACCAGGTGGCATATGTCGAGAACCGCACTTCGCGCTCGGGCTCGAAGCGGGCAGCGGCTTCGAGCAAACCGACATGGCCTTCTTGGATCATGTCCCCCATGGGGAGCCCGAAATTCCTGAAACGTGCTGCGATCGCGATCACAAGCCGCATATGCGCCGAAACCAGCGTGTTGAGCGCTTCCTGATCCTGCTTCTCTTTCCAAAGCTCGGCAAGTTGATGCTCTTCCTGCCGCTCAAGATAAGGCGCGTTCATCGCCGCGCGAACAAGGCTGCGGTCTGCACTCGAAGTCCGTGTCATGATGTGTCTCCTGACCCCGAAGGATTTGCGTACAACGTCGCACCCATTCAGTGTCGGTACGGAGACTGCGACAATCCGGATCACCGTTTGGCTGCAATCGGCCGGATTCAGCGATCACAGATACGTGATCCGCCTTGAAAGTGAGGCTAAATGCGCTTGCCTCTGCGGCAAGGCATACAAACGAAAAACCCGGCGCCATAGGCGCCGGGCTCAGCTGTTCACTGTTTGATGTGGTCTAAGACGCGCCTATTCGCGGTTACCGAAGAGCTGCAGCAACATGACGAACATGTTGATGAAGTTCAGGTAAAGCGACAAAGCGCCCATGATCGACTTTTTTGCAGCCAACGTGCCGTCATCGCCGACATAGTACGATTCTTTGATGCGTTGCGTGTCATAAGCGGTCAGGCCGGCGAAGACGAGGACGCCGATGACCGAAATGGCGAATTGCAGTGCCGAAGACGCAAGGAAAATGTTGACCACCATCGCGATGATGATGCCGATGAGGCCCATGAACAGGAACGAACCCCAGCCGGAAATGTCCTTTTTCGTGGTGTAGCCCCATAGGCTCAAACTGCCGAAGGCGGCCGCCGTGATGAAAAACACCCGCACGATCGATTCACCGGTAAAGACCAGGAAGATCGAGGAAAGGGACAGGCCCATGAGCGCGGCGAAGATCCAGAACATGGTCTGTGCCGTGCCGACCGCCATATTTCCGATGCGTGCGCTGAGGAAAAAGACCATGCCGAGCGGTGCCAGCATGATCACCCATTTCAGTGGACTGGCGTAGATAAGCTGGCCAAAGGCAGGATTGCTGGTCGCCATGATGGCCGTGCCGAGCGCGGCCACGCCCGTGAGCGCAAGCGCAAGCGCCATGTAATTGTAGACGCCCAGCATATAGGCGCGAAGGCCCTCATCGATTTCCCCCGCGCGCGCGCCTGCCGCGGCCCGTTCGTAACCTGCGGTTTGATTGTTCCAATCTGACATTTTCGCTCCTCTAGGGTCAGACGCGTGAATTCTCCGCCCGCTATATGGCAACTTGGCCGCTGATCCGCAAGGATCACGGGCGGACGAAACCTTAGTATAGATATGGCCTTATACTGAAAAACCACAAGATTGGGCAAGCGCTCAGAATTCGCGCAAGACCGTCGCGGGCTTGCGGCCGAGCACGGTCCATGTCCCGCCGATCCCTAAAAGAACGGTGAGGACAAGGGCCCCGAAAGCTGCCGCAAACGCTGCTTGTCCAAGAAAAACGAACTCAAGATTCATAACAAAGGCCACGACCGCATAGGCGGCAAGCGCACCGGCTAGGACACCGAACACGGCCGTTGCAAGCCCCAGGAACGCATACTCCAAAAAGAACGACCAAAGGAGCCGTCGCCGGGTCGCACCAAGTGCTTTCATGATAACCGCATCGTAAATACGCTGGCGGTGACCGGCTGCCAATGCGCCCGCGAGAACCAGGATACTTGCCGCCAGCGTGATGCTGCTGGCCGAACGGATCGCAAGAGCCACGCGCTCGAGAATTGCGTTCACCGCTTCAAGCGCATCCTTGACGCGAACCGCGGTAATCGCAGGAAAACGCTCGGCAAGGGCGCGCAGGATGGCCGCATCACGATCGCTTTCATTGCCTGCGGCATTGTGAGGGAAAGTCAGCGTCGAGAGCATGGTGTAGGGCGCGCCCTCAAACGTGTTTGGTGAGAACAGCATCACGAAATTGATGTTGAGCGACGACCAGTCCGCATCCTTCAAGTTCGCGATTCGGGCCTCAATTGTTCGCCCCAGAACATTCACCTGGACGAAATCCCCCACATCGAGACCGAGCCCATGCGCTTCATCCGCTTCAAAGGAGACAAGCGGCTCGCCCTGATAATCCGCAGGCCACCACTCGCCGGCGACGATCGTGGTGTTTTCCGGCACGGTCTCCGCATAGGTGATGCCGCGGTCGCCGTTCAGAACCCAGCGATACTCAGCCGGTGCGGCGAAATCGCGCGCCGGTGTGCCTTGAAGACTGACGATACGCCCGCGCAGCATCGGGACTGTCTGAAGGGTGCCGGACTGCGTCTCCGCAGCAATCAGCTCTTCAAAGGCTTCGAAATCGTTTTTCTGAATATCGACGAAGAAGAAGCTCGGCGCCCGCTCCGGCAGCGAGGACGTGAGCTGGCGCGAGAGATTACCATCGATCTGGGCAAGCGCGACGATGAGCGTCAGTCCAAGGCCAAGGGAGAGGACCACGCTCGGCGTCAGCGCGCCGGGACGATGAATGTTTGAGAGCGCAAGCCGCGCTTCGGCACTTGGAAGCCGGGGCAGACGCCGGGCCAGCCCCATAATGAGCCAAGCGACCACGAAAAGCGCGGCAAAGCTCACCGCTGCTGCGGCCACATAAAGGCCCGCCACCAGACGCATGGTGGAAAGGCCGACCGCCATGCCCATGAGAAGAGCCAGCAGCAAAACGATGGCCCCAACATAGCGCTTTCGGGGGAAACCCTCACGCCCGCCTACGCGGTCGCGGTAAAGCGCACTGACAGGGACGTCCCGCGCCCGGCCAAGTGGCCAAAGCGCAAAGACAAAGGCTGTCAAAAAGCCATAGCCAACACCAGTGAGAAGCGCGATGGGGTAGACGCGGGTTGCCGTTGAGAACGGCAAAAGGTCGGCGAGAAAATAGCCCGCAACTGGCGGGATCGCTGCACCGCCCACAACCCCGATCAGCGTACCGATACCGGCAAGAATGGCGATCTGGACCAGATAAAGCTGAAAGACCATTCCGCCCGTCGCGCCAATGGCCTTGAAAGTGGCGATCACCGGCCGCTTGATGTCGACAAAGGCGCGCACGGCGTTGGCAACGCCGACGCCACCCACAATCAGAGCCGTCAGCCCGACAAGGGTGAGGAACTGCGTGAACGAAATCACCGAACGGCGAAGCTGCGGCGCCGCATTATCGCGCGACCGCGCCCGCCAGCCGGCATCGGGGAAGGCGGCTTCCGCCCGCGCGATGGCGGCGCTCACATCGCCATCCGCATTTGCGGACTCGGCCAGCCTGATGCGGTAGCGCCATGTAACGAGACTACCTGGTTGGATCAGCCCGGTCGCACGCAAATCGGGCAGGGAAACCATGACGCGCGGCCCGAAATCCGGTCCGCCGGAGAGCCGGTCCGGCTCGGTGACAATGACGTCTGCGACGGTGAAGGAGAGATCGCCCAGCGTGAATGTATCGCCAAGCGAAAGACCGAGCCGCCCAAGCAGCACCTCTTCGACAAGAGCCATCTGCCCACCGGCGAGCGCCGTATCCAGAGTTCGGCCCGAGCGTAGTTCAATTCCGCCGAACAGCGGGTAAAGGCCATCGACGGCCTTGATTTCCACAAGCGCCTGATCGGCGCCTTCCGGAAGCCGCGCCATGGCGCGCGTCGTGGCAACCGTCGAGAGCGTGCCTGTCCCGTCTAGAAAGGTCCGCTCTGCGTCGCTTGCTTCGCGGTGGATGATGGCGAATTCCACATCGCCGCCGAGGATCGCCCGGCCTTCGCTCGCAAGACCGTCATTCAGGGCCCGGGACAGGGAACCCACGCCGGCAATCGTCGCAACCCCGAGCGCGATGCAGGCAATGAAGACATAAAACCCGCGCAAACCGCCGCGCAGTTCGCGTATCGCGAAGCGTAGCGCCAAAACACTGGGGCTGGCCGGACGCGATGACGCAAAAGCCGTCATTCTGCAGCCTCGGTCTTGCGATTGGCGGTCAGACCGTCCGACTCGATCCGCCCGTCGCGCAGCCGCACCACGCGTTCGCACGTTTCAGCCAAGCCCATATCGTGAGTGACAAGGACGAGCGTCATGCCACGATCGCGATGGGCGGAAAAAATCAGCTCCATGATCTGCTGACCCGTCGGACCGTCGAGATTCCCGGTCGGCTCATCGGCGATCAGAAGCTCGGGATCGGCAACAAGCGCCCGCGCCAGCGCGACGCGCTGCTGCTCGCCGCCGGAAAGTTGGGCCGGATAATGCGCTGCGCGCTCGCCAAGCCCGACGCTTTTCAATTCGGCTTCCGCACGGCCGAAGGCATCCCGCTCGCCCAGAAGCTCCAACGGTACAGCGACGTTTTCAAGCGCTGTCATGTTCGGGATGAGATGAAAGGACTGAAAGACGATGCCGATCACGCCTCTGCGGAACCGGGCGAGATCGTCTTCATTCATGCCCGTCAGCGGCGTGCCGTTGATCGCAACGTTGCCGGTTCCGGGCGCTTCCAGCCCCGCGATCGTTGCAAGAAGCGTCGATTTCCCGGATCCCGAAGGTCCAACAAGTCCGACCGCCTGGCTTTTGCCTATTGTCAGCGAAACGCTTTTGAGGACATGAACGCGCGACGCCGCTTCGCCCAGATGCACATTCACATTCTTAAGTTCAACCGCAGCGGTCACGCCGCCCCCGTTTGAGTTCCCTAAAACATCACTCATTTCGAGGGCCCTTGTGTGTTGCACCGCAATGTCGGCTTTTCTGGCCATACGAGCATCTTACATAGGAGATCAAGCGGTGTTTGCCGCCCCTGGAATTCCTAAAAAGCCCAGCGGTCAGAGGAGACTTTTGCGCTTGCCTGGTTTTTTTGTCCGCGCAACGGTGTTGTTTTTTCCCGCATTCGTTCTTTTGGCGGCCGGAGTGTTATCGCCAGGAAAGGCCGGTGCCGAAGAACCGGTCCATATTGTCGCTTTTGGGGACAGCCTCACTGCGGGCTACGGCCTCGCGCCCGAGGACGCGCTCCCCGCCGTTCTGGAAGAAGCACTGAAGGCCAAGGGCTATGATGTGCGCGTCACCAATTCTGGCGTTTCGGGCGAAACGACGGCGGGCGGTCTTGCCCGGCTTGAATGGTCGCTGCCGGAGGACGCCGACGCTCTCATCCTCGGGCTTGGCGGCAATGATGCTTTGCGCGGTATCCGGCCGCAGGCGAGCGAAGCAGCGCTAAACGAGATGCTGACCATCCTGGACAGACGGGATCTGCCGGTTCTGCTCGCCGGCATGATGGCGCCGCGCAATCTTGGTCCGGACTATCAGCGAAGGTTCGACAGCATCTATCCGCGGCTTGCCGACAAGCATGACGTCGTCTTCTACCCTTTTATTCTTGACGGCGTTGCCGCCGATCCCGCGCTCAACCAGCCCGACGGCATTCACCCAAACCGCCAGGGCGTCGATATCATCGTTCAGCGCATGTTGCCTTTCGTTGAGGAATTGATCGAACAGGTCCGCGCCGACTAAAACCCCGCTTACCCGCCTTCGCATTTCCCGCATAACCGTTTTTCAAGCACATTTAGGGAGCCGACATGGAGTATCGCGAACTCGGACATACGGGTGTCAAAGTGAGCGCCATCTGCCTCGGCACCATGACATGGGGAGAACAGAACACCGAGGCCGAAGGCCACGCCCAGATGGATTTTGCCCTCGACCGGGGTGTGAATTTCCTCGACACGGCCGAGCTTTACGCAATACCGCCGAAACCAGAAACGCGGGGCGCGACGGAACGCATCATCGGCACCTGGTTCAAGGCGCGGCAAAACCGCGACAAGATCATTCTCGCTTCGAAAGTGGCCGGGCGCTCGGGAATGGGCTGGCTGCGGCAGAACGGCAGAAAGACGGAGCTTTCAGGACAGCAAATCCGCGAGGCCGTCCACGGAAGTCTCAAAAACCTCCAAACCGATTATATCGACCTTTATCAGGTGCATTGGCCGGACCGTCCAGCCTCGCTTTTCGGGCGCAACGGCACCGTCTATGAGCACGCGACGGGCCCGGAAATCGCCATTGAAGACACGCTTCATGCCCTGAGCGATCTGGTGAAAGAGGGCAAAATCCGCTTCATCGGCCTCTCGAACGAGACCGCATGGGGCACAATGCACTATCTCCATCTTTCAAAAACAAACGGTTTTGCCCGCGTCCATGCGATCCAGAACGCCTACAATCTGGTCAACCGCACCTTTGAAATGGGACTTGCGGAGATCGCCCACCGCGAACGCGTCGGGCTTCTCGCCTATTCCCCGCTCGCCCAAGGCTATCTTAGCGGAAAATACCGCAGCGGCGCACTGCCGCCGAAAAGCCGAAAAGCTCTTTTTCAGCGGATGCAGCGCTATGAGACGCCCGGAGCGGCGGAAGCCATAGAATCCTATCTGGCACTTGCCGATGAACGCGGAATTGATCCGAGCCATCTCGCCATCCGCTTTGTGACGAGCCGGCCTTTCGTCACCTCGGCGATCATCGGCGCGACCGCGATAGAACAGCTCGAAACCGATATCGATGCCGCCAGCCTGGCCTGGACGGACGATCTGGAGGATGCGGTGAACGCGCTTCACCAGCTCTATCAGAACCGCTGCCCCTGATACTCGTCCTGGTGCTCCGAATGATTTGCCGCTAACGCTTTTCAAGGCGAATCGGGTTTATAGTTATTGTCATGGGTAGTAACGGCTGGAGGATCACTACAATGCCACGGCTCTTCACCGCTCTTCAGGTTCCCCAAACCGTCGCCCATGAACTCTCCCGCCTGCGCGGCGGGTTGCCCGGCGCCCGTTGGATCGACGTCGAGAACTATCACATCACGCTGCGCTTTATCGGCCACGTCGAGGGCCATGTGGCCCGCGACATCGCAGCCGTCCTTGATGATGTCTCCGCTGCGGATTTCGACATCGACCTCGACGGACTTGACAGTTTCGGCGGGAAAAAGCCGCACAGCATCTATGCCAAGGTCGTAAAGAGCGAAGCGCTGATGACACTGCAGGCCGATATCGAGCGCGCCGTCAAACGGATCGGCCTGCCCCCGGAAACGCGCAAATTCACGCCGCATCTGACACTGGCCCGCCTGAAGGGCGCATCGGCCAGCGATGTCGCCGCCTATTTGAGCCAGAATGGCGGCTTTCAAGCCATGAGCTTCACGGCGGAACGCTTCGTGCTCTACTCCTCGCGCGCTTCGCGCGGCGGCGGGCCCTACATCGTCGAAGCGGACTACCCTTTCGACAACGTCGACGATTATGCCCGAATCTACGACGAGTATGAGGATGCCGCCGGTCCGCTTGAAAACGAGTTCCGTTTTTAAAGGAACTTCGGGAGCGGATGGACGAAGGCGCGAACGCGAACGGGTTTTCCGCAGGCCCCTTCGCAGAAATGACACCAAAATGGAGTATTATCGCAAGTCCAACCCCTCGGGCCGGCTTCTCTCCGCCTATCAAAATACTCGAAGCAAGGAAACAAAAATGCCGCAAAAGCTGGAAGGCGACGAAAAGACCGAGGCGCTGAGTAGCCTAGAGGGCTGGGCGCTTGTCGAAGGCCGGGATGCCATCACCAAGACGTTCGCCTTCAAGGACTTCAACGAAGCGTTCGGCTTTATGAGCCGGGTCGCGCTCGCCGCCGAAAAAATGGACCACCACCCGGAGTGGTTCAATGTCTACAAGACAGTCGAGATTACGCTCGCCACGCATGACGCCGGCGGTCTGACCGAACTCGACATCAAACTCGCCAAGAAGATGGACGCCTACGCTGCCGAATAGTCAGCGCGGCGCGAGTCTGACCGCCCCGTCGATGCGGATGTTTTCCGCATTCAAGAAATCGTTCTCGCAGACATGCTGGACGAGCGCGGCATACTCATCCGGATCGCCGAGCCGTGAGGGGAACGGTACGGTCTGGGCAAGCGATGCGCGCACCTCGTCACTCAGCGCCGCCACCATGGGCGTGCCGAAAACGCCTGGCAGAATAGCGCATACCCTGATGCCCTCGCGCGCCAGATCGCGCGCCATGGGCAGGCTCATACCGGCGACCCCGGCTTTCGACATGGCGTAGGCGACCTGGCCGATTTGGCCGTCCTGGGCAGCCACCGACGCCGTTGACACGATGACGCCCCGCTGACCTTGCGCATCAAGCGGATCGAGCGCCATCATTCCGGCGGCCGAGCGGCTTGCCATCAGAAATGTGCCCACCAGGTTGACGGAAATCGCCTTTTGGAAAAGGGCTGCGTCATGCGGATTGATCGCACCGGTCTCACGGTCCCTACCTGCCGTTTTCTGAACGGGTGCAATGCCCGCGCAATTGATGCAGATGCGCTCCTGGCCGTGGATGTGGCGCGCCTTCTGAAAGCCCTCCTCAACGCTTTCCAGGCCGGAGACATCGACCGCGCAAAAAACCCCGCCGATCTCGCCCGCCACCTGTGGGCCACGCTCAGCATCCATATCGAAAAGCGCAACCTTCACGCCCGCGCCAGCCAAACGGCGCGCCGTCGCCTCCCCAAGACCGGACGCACCGCCGGTTACTACTGCAGAAAGACCGCTCAACTGCATCGCCGCATCCCCTATTGGAAATCAGGGTGTCTCTTAACGGCGATGCGCATCATTGCAAGCCCGCTCTTGAGACGTTTGAAGGAAGACGCCATCTAGTCTTTCGGGTATGGTGATCCGCATGAGCGACAGCGCATCGACACTGAAAGACGAGGTCGAACGGTCACGGTCCATTGGCCAGGATCGGGCGCTATCCCTTGTTCAGAAGCGCCAAGGCCGCGTGAAGCGCGACTTCTGGAAAAAGCTGAAGCGCGTCATCGGACACATACCGTTCGCGGAGGACCTAGTCGCTGCCTATTATTGCGCATTCGACACAAAAACACCACTTGGCGTGAGGGCAACGTTGCTCGGGGTCCTTCTCTATTTCATCATGCCGGTGGACCTGATCCCGGATTTCATCGCCGGACTCGGCTACACGGATGACGCGGCGCTTCTCTACACGGCAATCCGTACGCTTGCCGCCCACATCAAGCCCGAACACCGTGAAAAAGCCCGTCGGGCGCTCGATCTCGACATTGCCAGTGTCGATGATATCGACGAGCGGATGATGAAAGACATCACACCCGGAAAAGGCGGCTAGGGCTTCACGACAACCTTGCCCTTCACTCGCCGCTCGGCGAGCGCTGAAATTGCGTCCGCCGTTTCATCGAGCGCGTAGACCGCATCCACATGGGGCTTCAATGCACCGCTTTCGCACCATTGAAGCAATTGGCGCAGATTTGCCCGGTGCGCTTCGGGCTCTTCCTGCGCGAACCGGGCGAAAAACACACCCCGGATATCGCAACCTTTGAGGAGGAGAAGGTTAAGCGGGATCGTCGGGATGTCGCCCGCGGCGAAACCGATAACGAGAAACCGGCCCTTCCAGGCAAGCGCCCTCAAAGCTGGCTCGCTATAAGGTCCGCCAATGGCATCGTAGATCACATCAATGCCCGATGCACCGCCCGCCTGTTTGAGCGTCGTTTTGAGATCGGCCTCAGCGTAAATGAGCGTCTCATGCGCCCCACGCTCTCTGCAGAAGGCAGCCTTCTCCGGCGATGAAACACAGGCAATCACATGCGCACCCATTATCCGCGCAATTTCAACGGCTGCAATGCCGGCTCCGCCGGATGCGCCGAGGATGGCGACTTTCTCACCCGGCTGAAGCTGCGCGCGATCTTTCAAGGCATGAATTGCGGTGCCATAGGTAACGGAAAGCCCGGCCGCCTTTTCATCGGGAATGGAGGCCGGCACGTGAACAAGCGCTTGAACAGGGCTCAGAACCTTTTCCCGGCACGCTCCGTAACCCGGATTGCCGAGCACGCGATCGCCGACCGCCAATCCGTTGACGCCGTTCCCGATTGCGCTGACCGTCCCGGCAAACTCCGCGCCTGGCGAAAAAGGAAGCTCCGGTTTGACCTGATAGCGCCCTTCGATGATCAGCGTGTCCATGAAGTTCAGGGCAGCCGCCGTAACGTCAACGACCACCTCACCGTCGCCGGGAATGGGATCATCCATTTCGCCGATTTCAAGTGTTTCAGGCGGACCGAGATGGGTGCAAAGCACAGCGCGCATGGATATGGCCTTTTTCTTTCGGAGTGTTTGGGCGCTATGCTGAGTAACACGCCGGTTTCGCCTGTGGGAACAGGTTGGGCGCAGTGGGATGAGAGAAGAAACGATGCGCGGCTATTTCGGGATGGGTGTCGAAGGGCTATCAAAACCCATGAATGCAGGCAATCTGATTCGCTCGGCGCATGCCTTCGGGGCGCAGTTCTTTTTCGTGATTGATGCCGATCCGCGCATTCGTGAGATGCATTCGGACACCTCCCGCACACCGCGCAATATCCCGTTCTATCTCTGGGAATCGGTTGAGGAGATGGTTCTCCCCGATGGCTGCGACCTTGTCGGCGTCGAACTCACAGATGATGCCGTCGACCTGCCGAGCTTCCGCCATCCCAAACAGGCAGCCTATATCCTGGGGCCCGAGCGCGGCAGCCTTTCGGAAGCCGCGCTTGCCCACTGCCGCCATGTCGTCCGTATCCCGACGGCCTTTTGCATCAATGTGGCGACCGCCGGCGCGCTGGTGATGTATGATCGCATGCTTTCCCATGGCCGCTTCGCCGCCCGGCCGATTTCCGCCCGGAAAATGCCGGAGAAGCTCGGACCTCACCGGCATGGCGGCCGCTTTAGCCGCCGCGCCATGCGCGACGCGGAAACGCGATAGGACATCTACTCCGAGAAATCCGTATCGACCCTTTCATCCCCCTCGAAGCTTCGCCTCAAGCGCTCAAAGGCGAGCCGGATTCGGGATTTCACGGTGCCAAGCGGCAAGCCTGTCTGCTCGGCGATTTGCGAATGCGAAAGCCCGCGGAAAAATGCGGATTCGATTAGCACCAGCTGCTCCTCGGGCAAAGCCGTGAGGGCATCGCGCACCCGCTCTTCGCGTGCCCGCGCGTTGAACACCGCATCGGCGGGCGGTTCGGGCTCCGGCAAAAGCGTCGGGTCGTCCGTATCTATGCCATCGGAGCGCGCGCGCCTGATCTGATCGATACGCCGGTTCCGGGCAATCCGAAACAGCCAGGTGGAAAGCGACGATTTCTCCGGATTGAACAACGCCGCCTTCCGCCAGAGCGTCAGCATCACCTCCTGGGTGATTTCCTCGGCTGCTTCTTCTTCCGTTCCCATGCGCATCAAGAAGGACTTCACCCGCGGCGCAAAATGATCGAACAAACGCGTAAAGGCTTTACGGTCGCGCCGTTCCGCGATCGCTGCGGTCAATTCAGCAGACTCTTGAGCTGCAACCACTTTTGTCTGCGCCCCAATCACGCCGAAATGTTTGATAGAAAACGGTGTCGCGTGCAGGAATCATCCCGCGCTATCGTTATCCATAACCGAACCTTAACCACTCCTTGTTTCCAAGAGAAAACTGGGGCGATTTTCGGGAAAATGCGCCGCGAAACGCGCAGCGGGCTCTTCAATTGGTGATTTTTGACAAGAATCAACGCATGATTCCCGGGGCTCGAAATGGCGTCCCATGAGTCTTAACTAATGAACTGGATTTGCGGAAAGTCGGCATAGTGGCAACGAAGGAGGCAAGGATGATAGGGGCCAGAGTGGGGCTTCGGGTCATCGGGTTTGCGGCATTGGCAGTGGTTTTCTGGACGCAAGCGCTACCGGCGCAAGCGCAGACCGAGCGTTTAGGGGAATTCAGAGCCTGGTCGGCCTATGTGGACACATCGAACGACCAGAAGACGTGTTTTGTGATTTCACAGCCATCGTCTTCTGAAATGAACCCCGCCGGGCGTCAGCGCGGACCGGCTCATATCTTCATCGCGATCCGCCCGACCGAACAGGTGCGTGGCGAAGTGAGCGTCATTTACGGTTATCCGCTGCGCGAAGGCTCAACGCGCGCCGAAGTAGGCGCGACAACCTTCCCGCTTTTTGCCCGCGACGAGAATGCGTGGATCGAGAACGTGGCCGATGAACCCAGACTCGTCGATTCCATGCGCCGCGGCGCCACAATGCGGGTCTTCGGCACCTCGACACGCGGTACCGAGACCATCGACACCTATTCGCTCAGCGGAATCACGGCGGCCATGAACCGCGCCCAGCAGGAATGCGCCAGCTAGCTATCGGGCGGAAAAGCTGAAATCGGAAGGCACCGGTGGTGCCGGGAGCATTCCGCATGCTATGACGCACCGCGTTCAACGGCGAAAGAGCTATGGTTATCGCGCTCGACCTCAAGCAAGGCCCGCCTGCGGCGGGCCGCAAGTCTTCCTTTCAACAGCGAAAGCCCTCGCTGATCGGTCTGTCGCGTGCTGCACTCGCTGCACGGCTTGGCGAAATCGGCATTCCGGAAAAGCAAAGGCGCATGCGTGCAAGCCAGCTTTGGAGCTGGATCTATCAACGCGGTACGACCGCCTTCGACGACATGACCAACATCTCGAAGAGCTTGCGCGCCGAACTCAATGCCGCTTTCACGCTCGAACGGCCGCAGATCGTCACCGAGCAGGTCTCTGAGGACGGAACCCGCAAATGGCTTTTCCGGTTTCCGGCGCAAGCGCCGGGGGAAGCGCCCGCCGATATCGAAACGGTCTATATCCCGGAAAGCGACCGGGGCACATTATGCGTCTCAAGCCAGGTGGGCTGCACGCTCACCTGCTCGTTCTGCCATACGGGCACACAGACGCTGGTCCGCAATCTGACAGCGGAGGAAATTCTCGCCCAGATCCTAACAGCCCGCGATAGGATCGGCGATTGGCCGAATGCCAATCGGCCCGATGACGGCGCATCGATCCCTGAAGGCGAACGTGCCATCACCAATATCGTTATGATGGGGATGGGCGAGCCGCTTTATAATTTCGAAAATGTGAAGGACGCTCTCCTGACCGCCTCCGACGGCGAGGGCGTTTCGCTTTCAAAACGGCGCATCACGCTCTCGACCTCGGGCGTCGTCCCGATGATCGGGCGCACCGGGGACGAGATCGGCGTGATGCTGGCCATCTCGCTTCATGCCGTGCGCGACGATCTGCGCAACGAGCTGGTACCGCTCAACAAGAAGTATCCCATCAAGGGCCTGCTCGAGGCCTGCCGGTCCTATCCGGGGCTTTCGAACGCGAAACGGATCACTTTTGAGTATGTGATGCTGAAGGGCGTGAACGACGCGCTTTCGGACGCAAAAGAGCTTGTGCGGCTGCTTTCCGGCATTCCATCGAAGATTAACCTGATCCCTTTCAATCCCTGGCCCGGCACGCGCTACGAGTGCTCTGACTGGGAGCAGATCGAGCGTTTCGCGGACATCGTCAACCGGGCGGGCTATGCCTCACCGGTTCGCACACCGAGGGGCCGGGACATCATGGCTGCCTGCGGACAGTTGAAATCGGCGTCCGAGCGCATGCCCGCCTGGAAGAAGCGCGAGTTGGCTTTCGGGGTCGCGGAGCGGGCCGCAGGGCTGTGATAGATCGCGATGACGCGCGCCCGGTTCATCAGTTCGATACTCGCGCGAATGGCCGTGGCGGTCTTGGCGCTGACCGTTACGGTCCTCGCCGCATTATTCCTGCTCTTTGTCTTGGTTTCCGAGAGATCTGTAAGTGAGGTTTGGACGGAAGCTCTGTTCGGAACAACGCTCGTCTCACCCCTACTGTTTCCGCTTGCGATTCTCGCTGACGTCTCTCAATGTCGCCGGCTATCCGTGCACATCATCGCAGGCTCGATCCTTGGCATGTTACTGGCGTTGTTCGGAAGCGTATTGTACGGTCTCTCGTTTAGCTGGGCACCTTTCATCTTGCTTCCATTATTGGCCTTTGCCGGCGCCATTGTCGGCGCAGTCTACTGGATGATTGCCGGCCAACATGCCGGCATGGGTTGGGCTGACCGGACGAGATGATCGGCCGGTTCATCCTGCGGCTCGTTTTGATTGTCATTGCCGTCTCGGTGGCGCTCGGCGCGGCCGCCATGGCTGGCATGTTTCTTTTCTATCAGAACGAAATCGTCCCGCGTGCCGAGGTGGAGTTCGAAATCATGGATAGCTTCTTCGATCTCGCTTACGTCTCCATCGTGACCTTTACACTCACGGGGCAACTCACGCTGCTGCCGGCTGTTTTGGCGATCGCGGCAGCGGAAGCCTTCCGGCTTAGAGGCTGGGTGTTCTATGGCGCGGCGGGGGCGGTGATTGCAAGCGCGCCGATCATTCTCTCCGGCCCGGTCGGGCTCGATCCCATCGACACGCAATATCTGGCCTCTGCCGCCGCAGCGGGACTTGCCGGTGGCCTTGTCTATTGGCTGCTCGCGGGCCGAAGCGCCGGGGAATGGTGGTCGGGCAGCCGCTCCCTTTCCTGACCTACTTTGCCTGCGCCGCCAGAAGCTTGACGGCGAACGCGCCCATGACGCCCGCAAAGGTCCAGTCGACGACGCGCGTCACAATGGGCGAGCGGCGGACAAAGATCGAAACACGGTCCGCTAAAAGGATCATCGGCACGCACATGGGAACAGCAATCGTGATGAAAAGCACGCCGAGAAACATGAGCTTGCCCGCGGCATGCGGATCGCCAGGCTCCACGAATTGCGGGAGGAAGGTGACGAAGAAGAGAACGATCTTAGGGTTAAGCAGATTGATCCCGAGCCCGGTGAGAAACACTTTGCGGTTCGGCTGCTGCACCACGTTTGACGGATCGAAACTCAATCCCGAACCGTGCCGGATCGCCTGATAGGCGAGCCACAGCAGATAGCCCGCGCCGACGATCTTTAGGATTCCAAAAGCCGTCTCGGATGCGGCGAGCAGCGCCGAAAGACCGAAAGCTGCAAAACTTGTGTGAAACACAACCCCCGTGGTCGCCCCGAAGAAGGCGGCAAGGCCCGCTGTGCGCCCTTGTGTCACCGCTTTGCCGAGAAACAGCGTCATGTCCGGCCCAGGCGTCAGCGTGATCAAAATGACCGCACCCGTATAGGCCAACACCACCGGAAGCGTGGGGATGAACTCCATGAGCTTCAAACCGTCTTTTGCAGCTGCCTTACCATATCATGCATTGGCTTTATCGCGATTGCCGAAATGCAAACAAACGTTGAAAGCTGGTTTTCGCGCGAAAGCATTCCATCTGGGCCGGTTACGCGCTAAGTGCAGCGGCAGTGCTCTCGTCTGGTGTGTCGGTCATGCTCGCCCAATTCATCCCCTTTTTTGTCCTGTTCCTGACGGCCATTGCTCTTGGCGCCATGCTGTTCTTCGCTGCCGTCGTGGCGCCGATCACCTTCAAGGTGCTTTCGGCGGAGGATGCCGGGAAACACACCCGGGCGATTTTTCCGGCCTACTATCTGGTGCTTGCCGGGCTCTCGGGAGTTGCGGGCGCGAACGCCTTCTTCATCGACAGCGGTATCGGCTTCACGCTGATCGTGGTCGCCACCGGTTTCGTTTTTGCACGCGAGGTGATGATGCCGCGCATCAATGCGCTCCGGGATGAGGCGAAATCGGGCAGCACCGTCGCCGCCCAGCGCTTCGGCCGGCTTCATAAATGGAGCGTCTGGCTCAACATGGTCCAGATCGCTATCCTGATCGCCGTCTTTTGGACCCTTGCGGTCAGAGTCTAGGCCGCCTGAGGATAGCGCGCCGCGAAGCTCTTCGAGATATGGCTGGCGAGCGCCTCGGCGATGGGGCTCACGCCGGCCTTTTGCCGGTAAAGATTGACGAAATAAACCGGCAGGGCTGGCAACCCGCTTGAAGGCATCAGGATTTCAAGGCCCTCAGGAACCGTTTGCGAAAGCAGAGGCGCAACAGCCAAATCCGCTTCAATGGTTGCGCACATGGCCGTCATATGACTGACCGCGCACAGAAAGCGCCAGTCGCGTCCCGCTTCGGAAAGCGCTTCGACGGCCGCCTCCCGGAAGGCGCAATTCTCATCGCCCATCGTCACGGGAAGCGGGTTACGGGCATGGGCCTCGCCATTGGGAGCGCCGACCCAGACCAGGCGGTCCATCATCAGGCGTTCACCGCCTGAATCGGTCATCGACTCCGTCGTAAGCGTCAAATCGAGTTCGCCATCGTCCAAACGGCGCCGCAACTCCCTGGTCGTACCGATGGTCAAGGACACATCGACCCGCGGCCAGGCTTTCGAAAAACCGCGCAGAATCGGCGCCATGAACGGGCTGACAATGTCATGCGGCACACCGAGCCGCACCGTGCCCTCGATTTCGGGCGAGGTCATCATGCCCCAGATCGCATCGTTCTCGGCCAGGATGCGCTCCGCCGGACCAAGAAGCCTTTCGCCGCTCTGCGTCAGGCTGATGCGCCGCTGGCCGCGATCGAAGAGTTGCGTTTGGAACTGCTCTTCAAGCCGCTTGATCTGCTGGCTGACGGCAGCCTGAGTGAGGTTCAGATGGCGGCCTGCCACCGTCATGCCTCCCGTCCGGGCAACGGTGACGAAGGCACGCAGAGTGGAGAGATCGATCTCACGCGGCATGACTCATTCCATAACAATTCGTTTTTCTAAAGATAATAAACATTCGTTTTCATTATATAAGCACAATGCCTAGCTTCCCATCAAGCGAGACGCCCTCGCCGGAAAGGAGCCAAGGCCATGACATCCCTCATGCACACAGCATCTGCTCACGCGCACCACAACCGTGGTTTCACCGATATTGCCTACGGATTTGCCCGCTATCTCGCCCTTTGCTTCGACGTGGCCCACCAACGCCGCCAGTTGCGCGGCATGGACGCACGGCAATTGAAGGATATCGGCCTTACCCCGATGGATGTGGACCGGGAGATCCGGCGCGGCTTTTTCGACATTCCTGCCGACCAATTTAGGCGCCTCTAACCCGCGCAGAAGAAGAAGCGATCAGTTGTGTCCGGCCGTCCAACGAAGCGCTTCTCCAAGCCGGTCATTGCCCCAAAAGAGTTCGCCATCGGGCGAGACAAATGTCGGCGCGCCGAAAATGCCGAGGTCTTCAGCCTCCGCCGTTTCGGCGCGCAGCCGTTCTTTAACGGCGATATCCTTGATGCGCTCCATGACGGCGTCGGCATCCTGCCCGAGGTCCTCAACAATGCCGCGCAAGACGTCGATCCGGGAGATATCGAGGCCTTCGGAGAACTCGGCCAGGAAAACGGCCTTCGAAAACCGGGCATTCCAGCCTTCATCCCCCGCGATCAGCGCGATGCGTGCCGCGCGAACGGCATATTGCGGGAAAGGATCGGGCATTGTGAAAGGTATGCTTAAGCGCTCGGCCCAACGCTCGAGATCACGCCGCATATAGCGGCCGCGCTCTGGAAAGAGATTGAAGGGCGAGGTCTTCCAGCCGCGTTTGGCGAAGATCGGGCCCAAAAGAAAGGGCCGCCAATCCGCTTCGACACCAGCTTCTAAGGCTTCCTCCTCGATCCGCATGGCGGCGAGGTAAGAGTAAGGCGAAGCGAATTCGTACCAGAATTGCAGGCGTGCCAAATTCCCCGCTCCGCGTGTTCCTAAAAAGACAAACCTGCCAAAGGCCAATCGACCCTTAGCAGGTTTCGCCGTCCTTTTCACGCGAGGTCAGGCGCAAAGTTCAACGCAGGGCCGCAACGGCCAGATCAACCGTGAACTGCTCGCACCAGATATGGACCTCGTTGTATTGCGACACGTCGATATGAGCCGGAACGCGATAGATCTGCGCGCCAAGGTCCTTCTTTAACGGTGCGAATGTCGTCCCGCGGTCGTAACGGCCTTTTGCCCCGAACCCGACCTTCGGATCGGGTGCGCCGTCAAAGACGAAATCGTCCTTGAAGACGATGATATAATGATCGCCGTCTTTCCTGACTTCGACGCCGCCGGAAACGGTGTGTTGGTTCAGCCCTTTAAACGAACCTGAAACGGTTTGTTCCGATGCGCGCTGAGCGATTTGGGCGCCGGTGCCCTCAGGCGGCGCGTCGGCAAAGGCCGGGTTTGCGGTAAGAAGGAAAGCGGTAAGAAGTGCTTTGAGCATTTTTCGCCTCTCAGTGGTCCTGCACCCCAGCCTCGCGCGATGAGAGCGCGACGAAACGACACATGGGAGCGCTTGCGATGGTTTGAAACCACCTCACGCACCGAGGAACGTGGAAGTGAATGGGACTTGAAACTCCGCGAAGAGCGGCCCAAAACCCCCCGATGCGGGGAAGACTGTCCTTAAGGGCATCCTCATCTCCGTCGCATCGCGTGACAGTCCTGCCGGGAAAGAAGAATGACGAAAAGCATCAACAAGGTCGTGCTCGCCTATTCGGGCGGCCTCGATACCTCGGCCATTTTGAAATGGCTGCAGACCACTTATGACTGCGAAGTGGTGACGTTCACCGCCGATCTCGGCCAGGGAGAGGAACTGGAGCCAGCGCGCAAGAAGGCGGAAATGCTTGGCATCAAGGAGATCTTCATCGAAGACCTGCGCGAGGAGTTCGTGCGCGATTACGTCTATCCGATGATGCGCGCCAATGCGCTTTACGAGGGGCTTTACCTGCTTGGCACGTCGATCGCGCGGCCACTGATTGCCAAACGTCAAATTGAAATCGCCCACGAGACCGGCGCCGACGCGGTTTGTCATGGCGCGACAGGCAAGGGCAACGACCAGGTCCGCTTTGAGCTTGCCTACTACGCGCTTGATCCTTCCATTCACGTGATTGCGCCTTGGCGGGAATGGGACCTGTCCTCACGCGCCAAGCTCATCGAATTCGCCATGCACAATCAAATTCCCGTCCCGAAGGACAAGCGCGGCGAAGCACCCTTTTCCGTCGATGCGAACCTTCTGCACACCTCCTCGGAAGGCAAACTCCTCGAAGACCCTGCGGTCGAGGCCCCGGAATTCGTCTATCAGCGTACCGTCGCCCCGGAAGATGCGCCTGACAAGGCTGAGACCATCACCATGGGCTTTGAAAAGGGCGACGTGGTCGCGCTGAACGGTCAGGCGCTTTCACCGGCGGCCATGCTGACCGCATTGAACGAACTGGGGCGCAAACACGGCATCGGCCGGCTCGATCTTGTTGAAAACCGCTTTGTCGGGATGAAATCGCGCGGCATCTATGAGACGCCTGGCGGCACAATCCTGTTTGAAGCCCATCGCGGCATGGAATCAATTACGCTGGACCGGGGCGCGGCCCACCTCAAAGATGAGTTGATGCCGCGCTATGCCGAGCTCATCTATAACGGGCTTTGGTTCTCACCGGAGCGCGAGATGCTGCAAGCCGCCATCGACGTGTCGCAGGCCCCGGTGACCGGAGAGGTCCGCCTGAAGCTCTATAAAGGCCGCGCAACGGTGACGGGACGCACATCGCCGCATACCCTTTATTCCGAGGATCTTGTGACCTTCGAAGAAGGTGCCCTGTCCTACGATCACCAGGATGCGGAGGGCTTCATAAGGCTGAACGCTCTCAGGCTTAAACTCATTGCCGAACAGCGCAAGCAGATGGACGAATAGCCAAGAGCGGTACGTTAAGTCGTGGGCTTTGCCGCATCCATCACCTAGCCGGTCCATGCGGTCAGTTCAGGCCCAGGGGCGAAGCGCCGGATGGACGGATCGCCTTTGAAGTCCGCCGCAAGAGCCTTGGCGGAGCGGCCGCCGATCAGAGCTTCGGGCCATATCTCGGCAAGCGGAACGATGACGAAACCCCGCTCCGCCATGTGCGGGTGCGGGATCGTCAAATGCTGCTCCTTCACAACCGCAGCGCCATAAATCAGTATGTCGAGATCGATGATGCGCGGGCCCCATCTCTCCTCGCGCACCCGTCCCATAAGCCGTTCGGTCGCGAGACAGAATTCAAGCAGAGGTTTCGGCTCAAGCGTTGTCTCCATCGCCGCGCACGCATTGAGAAAAGGCCCCTGTTCGGTCATTCCCCAAGGGTCCGTCTCATAGAGGGCTGAAACACTGAGGAGGCGCACCTTAGGGTTCTGCGCCAAATGCCTGCAAGCCTCGGCAATATGCGCGGCGCGATCGCCGAGATTGCTGCCGAGCCCAAGCGCAGCCTTCACCGCGGCCCCGGTCATCAGACAGTCTCCGGCGCCCGGGCGATCGCATCGAGCACCTGCAATGCCTCCACATGCGGGCGTACGTCATGGGCACGGATGATGTCGGCGCCAGCGGCGGCGGCCGCGAGATGCGCGCCGAGCGACCCGTAAAGCCGGTCGCGCACCTCAGCGTTCAAGAGCTGACCGATGAAGCGCTTCCGGGACGCGCCGACAAGAAGCGGCAGCCCGTAGCGCCGAAACTCCGGCAGCCGTTTCAGGATGACAGGGTTCTGGGCAATCGTCTTGCCGAAACCAATCCCGGGATCGAGGATGATCCGATCATCCTCGATCCCGGCTTCGTGCGCAAGCTGCAGGCTCTTTTTGAAGAAGCGGTGAATATCGGCGACGATATCGATGCCCTCTTGCGCCGCTTCGCGGTTGTGCATGATGACGATGGGCACCCCTGCACCGGCAACGGCCGGGGCCATTTGCGCGTCGCGCTGCAGCCCCCAGACATCGTTGATGACGACGCGCTGCCCGCGCAACGCCTCAAGCGCTTTCCTGGCCACTTCCGCCTTTTGCGTATCGATGGAAAAGACCGTGTCGAGCGCTTTGATCCTGTCGATCACCGGCTGAAGCCGCGCCCATTCTTCTTCCGCACCAATCGGGGTGTGACCGGGACGCGAGCTTTCCGCCCCGACATCGATCATATCGGCGCCTTCATTCAGCATGGTGCGCGCCTGAGCGACCGCCTTTTCCGGCTTGTCGAAAAGGCCGCCATCGGAGAAGGAATCGGGCGTTACATTAAGAACGCCCATGACGAGCGTCCTTTCCCCTGACGCGAATCCCAATCGCGTGAGCGCATTCGGTGATGGCATTTACGGTTCCGGAGCCTTACCTATTGGCATAAGGGTGCGTTGGACACGATGCCCTGCGAGCGCGCAGGTGATGGGACAGCCTCCCGGCACGGTCAAGCGACTTTGTGATCTTTCTCAGGAAACACGCGGCACGCAACGGACATGAGCTGGTCGATCACACTAGGCCGGATTGCTGGAAGCGAGATCCGCATCCACCTCACCTTCTTTCTTCTTCTTTTGTGGATCGGCATCATCCATCTTCAAACGGATGGCGTCGAAGGTGCAATCGAGGCCATTGCGTTTATTTGCGCCGTCTTCGCCTGCGTGGCGCTGCATGAGCTTGGCCACGCCATCGCCGCAAAGCGCTACGGCATCAAAACGCCCGATATCACCCTCCTGCCGATCGGGGGACTCGCCCGGCTCGAGCGGATGCCGGAGAACCCGGGGCAGGAGATCGTTATCGCGGTCGCCGGGCCAATGGTCAATGTGGTGATCGCCGCGATCCTGATCCTTGTCTTGGGCGCCCGGTTCGACGCCGAAACGTTCCAGACCATTGAGAACCCGGCGGCGGACTTTGCTGCACGGCTGGCCGCCGTCAACATCTTCCTTGTCCTTTTCAACGCCATTCCAGCATTCCCGATGGACGGCGGGCGTGTTTTCCGCGCGCTTCTCGCCATGCGGCTCGGACGGGTGAACGCAACACGCGTTGCGGCCCGTACGGGTCAGGCGCTCGCTTTCGGCTTCGGCTTCCTGGGGCTAATGGCGGGCAACCCGATCCTCGTTTTCATCGCCATCTTTGTCTATCTGGCAGCCGGCGCCGAGGCGGACGACGTGGAGATGACCGCGGTTGGCCGCGCCATGCCCGTCGACGATGCCATGATCACCAGTTTCGAAACGCTCTCGGCCCGGGACACGGTTGAAGCCGCGGCCGACGCCCTCATACGGACGACGCAGCATGAGTTCCCCTTGGTCGACGGCGCCGGCGCGCCGCGCGGCATCATCACAAGGAATGCGATTATCGAGGCCATGCGGACGAATGCGGCAAACGCGCCGGCATTGGACTGGCTTGTCGCAATCCCGAGCGTTCACAGAGGTGAAACGCTTGCACGCGCCATTACCGCGATGCGCGAAAAGGCAGCTCCGGCCGTCGCCGTCACCGATAAAGACAACCGCCTCCTCGGTTATGTAACGCCTGAAAACCTATCCGAACTGATGATGGTGCACACAGAAAAGAAGCCTCCGTCCGGCGGTACCAGTTCGGTGCCGCAAGTCAAGAAACGCGAAGCTTAGAACACCCGTTTAGGATGCCGCACGCATGGTGTTGCGGGCAGGCCGTCTCTGATTATACTGCACCGCAAAATCGCGGCCCCTCACCCCAACCGTAAAAGTTGAATTTATGAGCCTGCGCAACATCGCCATCATCGCACACGTCGATCATGGCAAGACAACCCTTATTGACGTGCTTCTGCGCCAATCGGGCGCGTTCCGCGACAACCAGCGCGTCGCCGAGCGGGCCATGGATTCAAACGATCTGGAGCGCGAGCGCGGCATCACCATCCTCGCCAAAGTCACCTCCCTCGACTGGGGTGACGACCGCATCAACATTGTCGACACGCCCGGTCACGCCGATTTCGGCGGCGAAGTGGAGCGGATCCTGAATATGGTCGATGGGACGGTCCTTCTGGTGGATGCCGCCGAGGGTCCGATGCCGCAAACGAAGTTCGTGCTATCGAAGGCTCTGTCGCTTGGCCTTAGGCCCATCGTCGCCATCAACAAGATCGACAAGCCGGAAAGCCGGCCCGACGAGGTGTTGAACGAGATCTTCGATCTCTTCGCCGCCCTCGATGCCAATGAGGAGCAGCTTGACTTTCCCGTGCTCTACGGCTCGGCCAAGGAAGGCTGGATGGCGGCGGAGCCGGAAGGCCCCAAGGACGGCATGGCGCCGCTCTTTGAACTCATCCTCAATCATGTGCCTCAACCGGCCATCGAAGAGGGTCCCTTCCGCATGCTCGCCACCACCGTGGAGGCGAACCCCTATCTTGGGCGGGTCTTGACGGGCCGCGTTCTTTCCGGCGCGATCAAGCCGAACCAGCCCATCAAGGCATTATCGCGCGCCGGGGATTTGATCGAATCGGGCAGGGTCTCGAAAATCCTTGCCTTTCGCGGACTGGAGCGCAGCCCTGTCGAAGAAGGCATTGCGGGCGACATTATTGCCGTTGCGGGCCTTGAGAAGGCCACCGTCGCGGACACGTTGTGCGAGCCTTCGGTGATGACGCCAATCGAAGCCCAGCCCATCGATCCGCCCACCCTTTCCATGACCTTTTCGGTGAACGATTCGCCGCTAGCGGGTCGGGAAGGCGACAAGGTGCAAAGCCGCGTTATCCGCGAAAGGCTTTTGCGCGAGGCCGAAGGCAATGTGGCGCTCAAGGTCGAGGATGGGGAAACGAAGGAATCCTTCTTCGTCTCGGGACGGGGCGAGTTGCAGCTCGCGGTTCTCATTGAGACCATGCGCCGGGAAGGCTTCGAACTCTCCGTTTCGCGCCCCCGCGTCGTCTACCAGGCCGATTCTGAGACCGGCGTTCAACTGGAGCCCGTCGAAGAAGTGGTCGTCGATGTGGACGAGGAGTTTTCAGGCGCCGTTGTCCAGAAACTGTCGGAACGCAAGGGTCAGATGATCGAGATGCGCCCGTCCGGCGGCGGCAAGCAGCGGCTCGTCTTCCACGTGCCGACGCGTGGCCTCATCGGTTACCTCGGCGAATTTCTGACCGACACGCGCGGCACGGGAATCATGAACCGCGTCTTTCATGAATACGCACCGCTGAAGGGTTCGATCCCCGGCCGCCACACCGGCGTCCTCATTTCCAACAGCGATGGCGACGCGGTCGCTTACGCGCTCTGGAATCTGGAGGACCGTGGGCCGATGATGATCGAGCCCGGGACCAAGGTCTATCAAGGGATGATCGTGGGCGAGCACACCCGCGGCAATGACCTCGAAGTGAATGTGCTGAAGGCGAAGCAGCTGACCAACATCCGGGCGGCCGGCAAGGATGACGCCGTGCGCCTGACCCCACCCATTCAGATGACGCTCGAAAAGGCGCTTGCCTATATCGCGGATGATGAACTCGTTGAAGTGACGCCCGAATCGATCCGCCTGCGCAAGCGCCATCTCGACCCCCATGAACGCAAAAAGGCTGAGCGGCGCACCGCCAACGCGGCCTGATCAACCTGACTGCAAAATGGATACCGTTCAAAACCTTGACGAGCTGCGCCAGCGCATCCGCAACTGGCGCAATGCGGGAGAGAAAATCGCCCTCGTGCCCACCATGGGCGCCTTGCATGAGGGGCATCTTTCACTTGTTCGGTTGGCGCGGGAAAAGGCCGCACGCACAGTCGTCTCCATCTTCGTGAACCCGAAACAGTTCGCGCCGAACGAGGATTTCGCCACCTATCCGCGTGACGAAGAAGGCGACCTTGAAAAATTGCGCGGGCTCGGCACGGACCTGGTCTACATCCCCGAGCCCGGCTCGGTTTATGCCGATGGTTTTTCGACCACCGTGCATGTGGACAGCGTATCGGAAGGGCTTTGCGCCGTGTCGCGCCCGCATTTCTTCGACGGGGTGGCGACCGTCGTCGCCAAGCTCTTCACCCGCGTGCAGCCCGACATCGCCATCTTCGGCGAAAAAGACTATCAACAGCTCCTCGTCATCCGCCGCATGGCCGATGATCTCGATCTCAATGTGGAGGTTCTGGGCGGCCGCATCATCCGCGAACCGGATGGCCTCGCCATGTCCTCGCGCAATCTCTACCTGTCGGAGGAGGCACGCAAAAAAGCCGCCATCTTTCCGCAGACCCTTTCGGCAATCGCCGGGGATGCGGCCTCTGGCGAACCGCTTGGACCGCTGATAGACCGTGCCTTGAAAACCCTTGAAAACGCAGGCTTCGGCATCGACTATATCGAGGTCCGCGACGGCGAAACGCTTCGTCCCCTTGAAACCGTCGGGGACCGGCCGGCCCGGGTCTTCGGGGCGGTTGTTCTCGATGGAACCCGTCTCATCGATAACTGGCCGGTGGTCTAAACCGTCCACATTGGCCAGCCTGCGTTCATCTCATATCGGCCAAACGCACAGAATTCGACCGATTCCCGTAGAACAGCGCATCCGGTATCCTGTCGGCTTTGGGAAGCTGTTGCGTCAAGCAGTTTTTTTGACACGATACATAATTTTACCACTTCCCGTGATGGGGGGTTTCGACCTAGCCTTTCCCCATGAGCACGGTACCGATCGACATTCGGATATCGACGAGGGCGGACGCTGCAACGCTGACCTGCCTGCATCAGGATGCTTGGCGCTACGCCTATCGCGGCATCATCCCGGCCGTCACACTTGAGAAAATGATCCAGCGGCGCGATGTGCGCTGGTGGGAGCGCATGCACCGCGTCGGCGGTCAAGCGCTGCTTCTCGAATTCGACCATGAGGTCGCAGGCTATGCCACTTTCGGTCCGAACCGGGTGCGCAAGCTGGCGCTCGGCGGCGAGATTTACGAACTCTATCTGAAGCCGCAATATCAAGGCGTCGGCTTTGGCAAGCGCCTCTTCAAGGAAGCACGGCGCCGCATGCGCGAGCGCGGGTATACCGGTCATCTCGTTTGGTCGCTGGGTGCCAACGAGTCCGCCTGCCGCTTTTACGAAGCCCTCGGCGGCAAGGAACACGCCCGCACGATCGAAGCGCTCGGCGGCCTTAAATTCGAGAAGATCGCCTTCGTCTGGCGCTGATCCGATTACATCGCACCGACACGTTCGATCTCGCCGTTTTCGCAGTCGAAGCTTGCTGCCTTTTCATCGGCGATCCGGCGCGCAACCAAATTGGCGTCCGGCACGGTCAGCGCATTGATATGCGCAATGTGGCAAGAATCGTCCGCCCCAATCTTGGTGACGACCAGAACCTCCCCTTGCTTGGTCGAACCATCGGCCGCCGCACCGTCCGTGTAATATCTCAGAATGGTCGCCAGGGGCTGCCAACCTCCGTCCGGGCCCTTTTTCAAACGCCACTCCAGAGTGTCATGGATCGTGTTGAAGGCCGGAATAGTCTGGCCAAAGCTTGTCTGCCCTTCGGTGTCTTCGCTGTAGGCGATGTAAAAGCGCAAGTCGGACTCAGCGACAATCAACGGCCATCCTTTGTAACCCTCGCAGGTAAAGGACGCGCCAAGTTCCCACTCCTCGCGTTTCGGGCACATGTCCAGATCGATTTTTGTGTAAGCGCTGTCGAACTGGCCGGCGTGGGCGGGCGCGGAGATAATTATGCCGGCTCCCAACGCGCCCGCGGCAATCGCGTTAGAGCATCGTGTGGGAAAGTGGGCACCGGTTTTGCGCGAAAAACGATGCGACAACAAAGAAACAGAGCGGCGGAACGATTCCAAGTAAACGACCGCCGCTATAATGACTTTTCGCATCGCACACCTCCTTGTCAGCGATCTCTATGGTACCGCATCCAGCCTATTGCATCGCGTAGCAGCGGAACGTATCGCAACCCCTTGCGTGCGGATTGAGTCGATATGCGTTAAACCGGTTCACACGCTAGAGTTAAAGAACGTGTCAGGAGACCGGAATGCGTATCGACGCAATCGACATCGGAAAAAACCCGCCTGAGGATTTCAACGTAATTGTCGAGGTCCCTCTTGGCGACGAGCCTATCAAATACGAGATGGACAAGGCGGCGGGCACGATGGTGGTCGACCGGTTTCTCTATACGGCAATGCGTTATCCCGGGAATTACGGCTTCATCCCGCACACGCTCTCAGGCGATGGCGATCCGGTCGACGTGTTGGTTGCAAACCGGCGCGCGCTCATTCCCGGCTGCATCATCAATTGCCGCACCGTCGGCGTAATGGTGATGGAGGACGAGGCGGGCCAGGACGAAAAGATCATCGCGCTTCCCTCGTCCAAGCTCACCAGGATGTACGACACGGTCGAAACCTATGCCGATCTGCCTGAAATGCTGATCAATCAGATCGCCCATTTCTTTGAGCACTACAAGGATCTCGAAGAGGGAAAATGGGCGAGGATCATCCGCTGGGGCGGTCCCGATGAAGCAAAGACCATGATCCTCGATGCAATCGAACAAGCGAAGAAAGCGGCGTGAACTTCTTTCCGTTTTATGAGGGATTCGATCCGCTCCAAAAGCTACGCCGAAGACGCCGCGGAAAGATCGAAGCCTCGGGCTGAAGCCGCCGCTCTCACGGTGTTTTTGAGAAGAAGTGCGATGGTCATCGGTCCGACACCGCCGGGCACGGGCGTAATGGCACCGGCCACGCTCTCGGCTTCTGCATAGGCGACATCCCCGACAAGACGCGTCGCGCCTTCACCTTTCTCCGGCGCATCGATCCGGTTGATGCCCACATCAATGACGGTCGCACCCGGTTTCACCCAATCGCCGCGCACCATCTCAGGACGCCCCACAGCGGGGACCAGAATATCGGCCGTGCGGCAAAGCCCCGGAAGATCGTGCGTCTTCGAATGCGCAATGGTGACCGTGCAGTTCTCGTTGAGAAAGAGAAGGGCGGCCGGCTTGCCCACCAGGATCGAACGGCCGATAACGACGACGGTGCGTCCAGTAAGGTCGGCGCCAAGAGCTTCCTTGGCCAGAACCACGCAGCCCTGCGGCGTGCATGGCGCGAGCGCCGGCTTGCCGAGCACCAACTGCCCGGCATTGAACGGCGTTAGGCCGTCCACATCCTTTGCCGGATCGATGGTTGCGACAACCTTATCGGCATCGATGTGCGCGGGAAGCGGAAACTGCACGAGGATGCCGCTCACCTGCGGGTCCGCATTGAGTTCCTCAACGAGCGAGAGAAGATCGGCCTCAGGCGTCTCTTCCGGAAGGCGGTGCTCGATGGAGCGCATGCCCGTCTCTTCCGTCTGGCGGGTCTTGTTGCGCACATAGACTTGACTGGCGGGGTCATTGCCTACGAGCACCACGGCAAGGGCCGGCGTGAAACCCGCTACGCCGGCCAAATGGTCGACATCCTTGGCGATGTCCCGGCGAAGCCGGGCTGCAACCGCTTTGCCGTCAAGTATCTGTGCCATCTTGTCCTCCCGACACGTTGTTGTCGATCACCGCTCTGTGGCGACGTCAAAGAGCCAGCGCCGGTTTTGCGCCAGCCTTCGGGGCTTAGCGGTCAAAACCATGCAATCGGAGTTCAAGGAGTGCTAACGCGGCCAATACTCAAAAAGAAGGTTTCGGATAAAGATCAGCAAAAGGATCACGACGACGGGCGAAACATCGATGCCACCGAGACTGGGGAGGATATTCCGCACCGGTCTCAAGGCGGGTTCCGTGAGCCGGTAGAGCGTGTCGCCGATGGCGTTGACGATACGGTTCTGGCTATTGACCACATTGAACGCCACGAGCCAGCTAAGGATCGCGCTCGCGACAATCAGCCAGATATAGATTGTTATGATGCTGTCGATCAGAATGAGAAGCGAATTCATGGAGAGCCGTCAAAGACGTTGATAGAGCGGGCGGCGCATAAACGCCTAAGGAACCTGTTGTTGGACACAGGGAACGCGTCTTTCCGCGTCATGTAACCTCCTGCCGGGAATGCCGCAAGCAGGCTTTAAACGATTTCCCATTGCAAGAAGGCCAAGTCCGGTGCACGAGGCCGTTGACAGAAGCGAAGCCCTCCACCTAAATCACACGCTTCCGGGGCCGTAGCTCAGTTGGGAGAGCGCGTCGTTCGCAATGACGAGGTCAGGGGTTCGATTCCCCTCGGCTCCACCATTTTCTGCCTGTCCGACCTGGAGAGATAGGTACCAGTTCGCCGCGTTCACGGTCTCCGGCCGGGCGGGCGATGGCCCGGACCGCGGTCGCGGCCTTGTTCCGGAAGCTGCCGAGAAAGGCCTCTACTTTCCTGACACCTCATCTTCCAAGGCATGCAGCGTGATGGCCCGCGCATAGACTGCCTTCAACGTTTTAAGCGTTGTCTCCAGATCCTCATTCGAGATCTCCGCGGTAATGTCCTCGGTCACCCGATCCATGAGATCGAAGAGCGCCACCGCAAACATCTCACCCTTCTCGGTTAAATGGATGTGAAAAACCCGCTTGTCCGCCGCATCCCGCCGTCTCTCGATCAGGTTTTTCCGCTCCATTCCGGCAATCAGGCGCGAAACGGTGGTTTTGTCTTTGATGGTCCGGTTCGAGATTTCCGATTGCGAGAGACCAGGCGTTTCGTGAACGCGGCCGAGAATAGCCATTTCCTCTCCAGTCAGACCGTCCAAACCCTGGCCAGCGAGTGTACTCAATATGTGCTTCTTAATCAGATAGCTCGTCCGAGAGAGGAGAAAGGGAACTCTGTTGTCGAGTCCCATGTTCTCCCCCGTCGCCCAGCCCCTGCCTCTACCCATCCGTTTCATCGCCCTATCGAAATACGCTAAAGATAGTTGCATATAGCAACTAGTATCCCCACATGGAGAAAGTTGCATATTGCAACCATACGCACGGAGCAGCAAGAGGATTTGACGATGAATGACACCGTCTCATGGACGATGCGGGAGGACACAATCGTAAGGAAGGTCGACCGCGAGGGATCGCAGGAGACTTTTGGCGATCCGGCCTTGGAAAAGGTGAAGCAGGGCCAGACCATGCAGTTCAACGCGCATGTGAATGTGGAAGCGCTGCCTCAAGGCAAGCACTTGAAAAAGGCGACGATCTTTTCAAACGTGCCGAACGGCGGAACCTGGGAAATCATCAGCGACGAGGGAACCGCTGTCGGTGGACGGGGCAGCGCGCCGTCCCCCATCATGTATTTCGCCACCGGTCTCGCGCTTTGCATGATGTCGCATATCGAGATGCTCGCAAATCAGCTCGGCATCGATCTCAAGACAAGGCTTGAGCAGAAGGCGTGTTTCTCAACGACGCTCAATCTTGGCGGCATCCATCCAAAGGATGTCTTCGGGGCGGCGGACAAGGTTGACATCCACCTTCTGATTGAGACGGAGCAATCGGAAAAAGATGTCGAGGATTTCGTACGCTGGTGCCGGCAGGCCTGCATGTCGCTGCAGGCCATGACCCAGAAGACGCCTGCAAATATTTCAGTGAAACTGAACGGCGCGCCGCTTTCCAAGGTTGCTTAGAAGCTCATACAAGCCGGCCCGGGACCGGGCAGGCTTGAGAAAAGGCGGGGAATGGCGGATAGTCGCTCTGCCCGAAAGGGCAGGGTGACGGGGGAAGGCCGCACTTTGCAAGGGGTGACAGCACAGCCTTCCTCCGCCCCGCTCAAGCTGACGACGCAATACCTTCCAGCCAGCTAGACACCGTTATGGGCCAATCCACTTGCCAAACGGTGAACGCATCGAAAAAACCCATATTTTGCAATCAAATGGCGTCAATTGCGAAGATTTCGCGTAATGCTCCGGAAGTTTATGCAGAGCGCATCGCAAATTGCGAAATAGGCTGCTTTGAACGGCCCGCCGTCACGACTTGATGGCGGCAATCGGCAGTTCAAGCCGGCCGCCACCGAAACCGGTCTCGATTTGCGGTGATTCGCAACCGCACCGCATCCAGAACTTCAGGAAGTTTCGAAGCCAGCGGCGGAGCGCGCCGTCATGAAGTGCGCGGCCTGAAAAATGCTCCGCCCGGGATTTGGCGCCGGGCAGGAGAAGACGATGCGCCCCCTTCACCGTCCAGCGGTTCATCATGGCCAACGTCAATTCCGGGTGGAACTGCAAGCCATAGGCGGATCGTCCAAAGGAGAAGGCCTGTTCAGGGAAAATCTCGGCCTCTGCCAGAAGCGTTGCATCACGCGGCAAGGTGAAGCCGTCACGGTGCCATTGATAGACCTGTTCCGGCCACCAGGTGAGCCGCCGCCCCGCATCCGTTGGCCGTATGCGGTAATAGCCGATCTCGGCGTGCCCGTGCGGATGCGGCGCAACGCTGCCGCCAAGGTGCTTGGCAAGCATTTGAGCGCCGAGGCAAATTCCCAGAAACGGCTTCTTGTCCCTTAAAGGAACGCCAATCCAATCGATTTCCTGTTTGATGAAGTCATCCCCGTCATTGGCGCTCATCGGCCCGCCGAAGATAACCGCCGCCGCATGATCGTCCATTGTCTCGGGCAGGGGATCGCCGAAGCGCGGACGGCGGATATCGAGCCGGTATCCCATCCCCTCAAGCATGTGTCCGACCCGTCCGGGCGAGGACGTTTCCTGATGAACGACGATGAGAATCTTAAATGTCATCGTTTTCCTGCTCAGCGCTCACCTGTTTGCGCAGGCGCACGCGCGTGCGCGTCGAAACGCCGAGAAGCTCCGCCACCCGCCAGATGAGATTATCCTCGAATTCGTGGACGCTTCCATCGGCATAGACGATTTCCCAAAGCATCTCGACGATGCGCCTGCGCCCGTCATGATCGAGCCTCCGGTTCAAGACACTCGTGAAGCCGTAAAGATCGACCGATTCAAAATCGCGCTCGCGCGCCTCTTCGATCAGTTGGTCGGTCTCTTTCTTGCTGAGCGAGAAATGGCTTTGCAGAAGCGCCGACATCTTCTCGCGCTCGGCATTCTCAATTACACCGTCCACGGCAACGGCATGGACAAGCAGTGCCGCTGCGGCAATTTTTTCGTCGAGTTCCTTTTCCAGGTCCAGCTTGCCGCTTTTGCCCGTTAGGTCTTCGAGAAATGAGCGCAATTTATCAAACATAAGACCGGGTGTTGCCTCGTCCAATGCGACCCGTTGTTCTTTCAGTGTAGCGCAAAGCGCCAGGATCGAAAGTGAGTTAGCGGAGAATCTACGGGAAGGTGAATTCACGGCGTTATGATCGTAGCCGAATGCACCTTCATACACCGTTAACCCGCTGGCGAGGGTTCCAAGCCTAAACTGGACGCCATGGTGTCAGGCTCAACCAGTTTCACGGGGAGTGCGGGGACGTTTGACCGTCTCTCCGCTGGCCGTCCGGACCAGGCTGCGGAACGCATCGGCGTGGCACCGGCGGAAGCCGCTGGCGCCGCAACGAACCGTGTCGAGGCTGCACAATCGAGCCGCCCGGTGGAAGAGACCGAAAAACCAGGAAAGGCAAAAGCTGCAGGCGGCGAAGAACTGACCGAAGGCGAGGAAAAGCAAGTCCAGGAACTGAAAAAGCGCGATGCGGAAGTCCGCGCCCACGAGCAGGCCCATGCGACTGTTGGGGGCACGTATGCCGGTCCGCCGAAATATGAGTTCACCACCGGACCCGACGGGCGCAAATATGCCGTCTCCGGTGAAGTCGAGATCGACGTGGCGCCGGTTCGCGATAATCCGGAAGCGACAATACGGAAGATGGATGTTGTCATCCGGGCAGCTCTTGCCCCGGCTGAGCCATCGAGCCAGGACATGGCCGTTGCCCGTACGGCGCAACAACAGCGTGCCCAGGCGCAAGCCGAACTGGCCAAACAACGCGTGGAGGAACAAAGAGGTGGCGAGGACGAGGATCCCCGCAGAACAGCCCCCCGCGACGAGGCGAGCCGCCTGGTGGCCGAAAACGCTTATCGCAGCACCCCGTCGAACGCGGACATCGCCTCTCAGATTTTCTCCGCGTCGCTTGTGGCTTGAAGCCGCCAAAGCGATCAATTCTTCCCGGTTCACCAGAAAACCACTGCGACGAAAGTCGATCTGGCGTTGCGCGGTCCTTCGGATTTGCTAATTGGGTAGGTGAATCTTTTGAGCGGACGGGGGTAAGGCGCGCGCATGGAGACAGCGGCGTTCATCGTCGAAGCGGTGAAGATTTATGGCATGATCGGCATCGCGGTTGCCGCCGTGTTTCTACTCGTCGGCATTGACCGGATTGATGCGTCCGCGCGCGGGACGTACATGTTCCGCCCGCTGATTGCCTTTGGCGTCGTGGTGCTCTGGCCCTTCGTGCTTCTGCGCTGGCTGCAGCTTGAGCGGAAGAAGGCATGAGGGCGTCATGAAAGGTCCGCACCGCAAGGCCCACGCGGCCATCTGGACGATCCTCGGGATCGCCTTGCCGCTTGCCTTTATCGCGGCGCTCGTGATGCGTCAGACAACACCCGCCGATCGCCCGGCGGTCCTGCTTGAAGCCCCGGCAGAACGGAACGGCGAGGCAGGGGAGAGCGGCGGATGAGCGTCAAATACGTCCCCGTCACCTGGAACCGCAACAAGCTCATCTACGATCTCGTTTTGATCGCGGGTGTGGTGCTGTACATCTACGTCTATCTGATGGTTGCGCCTGCTTTCCAAGCGGTGACGCGGCCGCCCGATGGCGCAATCCTCAGGATGCAAGCCTTTGGAAGCTGTGCCTTCGTCATGCTAAGCGTCATTTTGTGCATCGGACCGCTTGCCCGGCTTGACCGGCGCTTCCTTCCGCTCCTTTACAACAGGCGCCACTTCGGTGTGCTCACCTGCGCCGTGGCGTTCGTACACGCAAGCTATGTGCTTGGCTGGTATTTCGCCTTCTCGCCGGTCGATCCTTACGTGGCGATGTTGTCGTCGAACACGAGCTTCGGCCAAGTACAGGGCTTCCCCTTTGAGGCGCTCGGCATCGCGGCGCTTCTCATTCTTCTCATCCTCGCCGTCACAAGCCACGATTTCTGGCTCGCTTTCCTCACCCCGACGGTCTGGAAGGCGATCCACATGTCGATTTATCTTTGCTACGCCCTTGTCGTCATGCATGTGGCGCTCGGCTATCTGCAAAGCGCGGAGAACCCCGTCTTTGCAGTTGTCGTCGGCGCAAGCGTTCTGACTGTTTCCGGACTGCACTTTGCGGCATCGCGCATACCTGCCCGCGCCGAACCCGAGCGCCTCGAAGAGGGCGGCACAGGCTGGGTCGTTGCGGGCGACGTGGCCGATATCGCGGAAAAGCGTGGCATCACCTTCGACGTTCCGGGCGGCGAGCGCGTCGCGATCTTCAAATATGACGGGAAGCTCTCGGCGCTGACGAACGCCTGCGCTCACCAGAACGGACCGCTTGGCGAGGGCAAGATCATTGCAGGCTGCGTCACCTGCCCGTGGCATGGCTTCCAGTTCGACCCGGCCAGTGGCCGGGCGCCTGCCCCGTTTACCGACAAGATCGCCACATACCGCTTGAAACTCGATGGCAGCCGCATCCTCCTCGACCCGCGGCCCAACCCGCCCGGAACCCATGTGGACCCAGTGACGATCCCCGATGAATTGGCGAAGGTGACCTAGGGATGGCAGTCGCAAACGACAAACAGCGCGAGCCCTTCTTCGTCGGCTATTTCAACAAGATCCCGGCGCCGCTCGTTCCCTTCCTCGCCATTGCCTGCGGCATGTTCGTTGCTGGGATGGGTCTCTTGTCGTTCTCGCTTGCCACGACAGCGAACGACCCGGGCGATGGCCGCTTCGTTTGGAACCGGGTGGAAATGACCGGCATTATCACCACCGAGCCCTACCCCGTCCTCTATGCGCCTGATGCGGAAACGGGCGAACCGACGGCTTTCCTCCTCTCAGGCCAAGGCAAGCGCGGTCCGGGTGTCGGCCGCACGCTTGAGGACGGTATGGCGGTGCTCGCGGGCGGCGTGCTCTTGAAACGCGGCTCGATCGACATGATCCAGCTGGCCGGTGGGGAACGCGGCGTGAAACCGGCCAACGGCGGGACCGGCACCCCACCCGAGGGCTTCGCGCCACCCGAACCCGTGTCGCTTGGGCGATGGCGGCTAACCGGCGAAATCTGCGACGGAAAGTGTTATCAAGGCGCCATGCGTCCGGGCCGCGGCCTTGCCCACAAAGCCTGTGCCAGCCTTTGCCTGATCGGCGAGATACCAACCGTCTTCGTCTCGACCGGCAATGTCGAGGGCGAAGAATTCTTCCTCCTGGCGGACAAGGACGGCAAGGCCGCGCCCGACGCGATTTACGATCTGCTCGCGCTCACCGTCTCGCTTGAGGGCGAGGTGGAACGGCGCGGCAATCTTCTGGTCTTCAAGGCCGATTTCGACACGGCCGAGCTGCTCTAGCAAATCCAGAAAAGTAGGCACCGGGTGTCCGTCCGGATTTGCGATAAAATAGGGAGTGAGAGGGATTGAGCGATTCTAAGAGAAGCGAGAATGCTCTCATACCGATCTCCACCGCCGGAATCGCAATCACCGTAGCCGTCAGTCTCTTGGCTGCGGCCCTCGCCTACGGCGCTTGGTATTACGTCGACGATCTCATCCGCTTGCTCCCGCAAAGCCCCTGGCGCGGTTTTGTCCTGGGCTTTCGTGACATTTTAAGCGTGATCGCCTTGTTCGCCGTGTTGACCTTCGCTGAATCCGTCGTCTCGCGCATTGCCCGCGTCCTTGAAAAGCGCGGCCATTCGCAGGCGAACGAGGCATAAGCCCTCCAGCTATCCCTGATTTGTCCAAAAGGCGTAATCACCCTTTTGGAGCGGAGTGGATCTCGTTGTGCCAAACGCCAACAGCTTTCTACCGCCCCATGTGGGCAGCGCCACACGCGAGAGCGGTAACGCCATGGGTCTCCACGCAATTTCCAATCTCGACGCCTGCTCCTCCGGTCAGCAACCCCGCGACCGCGTCGCCTAACCATCGTCCCCGCCAGGACGGACAGGGCTGGCCAGCCGGCCGCTTCGCCCTAAGTTTCGCGACTGCGGACGGGAGATGCGGGTGGAGAGTCTCAGAGACGGATATACAGCGCTTGTGGTCGGCGCATCGGGCGGCATCGGCGGGGCCATGGCCGATGCTCTTGACAAAGACCCGCGCTGCAGCGCTGTGATCCGTCTCAGCCGTTCGAGCCGTCCAGGCTTCGACATCGCCGACGAGACGACGGTCGAAACCGCCTTCAAAGAGATCACCGAAACCCGCCGGGCGCTCGACATGATTTTCGATGCGACCGGCATTCTGGAAGTCGACGGGATACCGCCCGAAAAGGCGCTGAGATATCTCGATGCTCAGACGATGGCGCGTGCCTATGCCGTCAATGCCATCGGCCCCGCACTCCTCCTCAAGCATGGCGCCAAACTGCTTGCGCGCGACGGCAAGAGCATCTTCGCCACCCTTTCGGCCCGCGTGGGCTCGATTGGCGACAACAGGCTCGGCGGCTGGCTTTCCTACCGGGCATCGAAGGCGGCGCTCAATCAGGTGGTCCGGGTAGCCGCGATAGAAATCGCGCGCAAGCGCCCTGACGCCGTGTGCGTCGCGCTCCACCCCGGCACCATCGACACGGCGCTGACCCACGCATACGCGAAAGGCCGCACCACCCACACGCCCGCAGAGGCTGCGCAGAATCTTCTTACCGTGCTTGACCGCCTGACACCGGAAGAAACGGGCGGCTTCTTCGCCTATGACGGCGAGGCGATCCCGTGGTGAAAGCAGACCTGCAGGTCGTCTGGTTCAAGCGGGATTTGCGCGTAGACGACCACCGGCCGTTTGCCCGCGCCAGCAGAGCCGGTCCCGTTCTGCCGCTTTACGTGGCCGAACGGGATTTGTGGCAAGAGCCCGATATGTCGGCCCGGCAATGGGCCTTCATTGCCGAGTGCTTGGCGGACCTGCGCGAGGACCTCGCAGCGCTTGGCCAGCCGCTTGTCGTGCGCACCGGCGATATCGTCGACATCCTCTCGGCAATCCGAATGGACCGAGGGATTACGGCGCTCTGGTCGCATGAGGAGACGGGGAATGCCTGGACCTACAAACGCGATTTGAGGGTGAAAGCCTGGTGCCGCGAAAACGGCGTTCCCTGGCATGAGGAACCGCAAACGGGCGTCATTCGCCGGATCGCCTCGCGCAATGGCTGGGCGAAGCGCTGGGACAGTTTCATGGCTGAACCCATAACGCCTGCGGCGGCCGCGCTTCCGTCCATCGCCGGCATAGACACTGGTCAGATCCCCTCGGCCTTGGACCTCGGGCTCGAACCGGATCCCTGCCCGGGCCGGCAGAGGGGCGGACGCGAGATCGCGCTTGAGACGTTCCAATCCTTTCTCCATGAGCGCGGCGAGACCTACCGGCGCGACATGTCATCGCCGGTCACCGGGTTTGACGGCTGCTCGCGGCTTTCGCCCTATCTTGCCCATGGCGCGCTTTCCGTGCGCGAGGTGGCGCAGGCCACCTGGGCCCGCCAGCGCGCGCTCAAGACCCTGCCGAAAGATACCGTTGGCGGCTGGCGCGGTTCGATGGTCTCGTTTTCGGGCCGCCTCCATTGGCACTGCCACTTCATGCAAAAACTTGAAGACGAGCCGCGGCTGGAGTTCAAGAACCTGCACCGCGGCTATGACGGCGCGCGCCCGAAGGAACCGGATGCCACGCGCCTTGCCGCCTGGGAGAAAGGTGAAACGGGCCTCCCCTTTGTCGACGCCACCATGCGGGCGCTGAACGCCACCGGCTGGATGAACTTCCGCATGCGGGCGATGCTGATGGCGGTGGCGAGCTATCACCTCTGGCTCGATTGGCGCCGCCCCGGAGAGCATCTCGCCCGTGCCTTCACCGATTACGAGCCCGGCATCCACTGGCCGCAGGTGCAGATGCAATCGGGCACCACCGGCATCAACACGGTGCGCATCTACAATCCCATAAAACAAGGCCATGACCAGGATACGGATGGCGTTTTCGTGCGGCGTTGGGTGCCCGAACTGAAAGATGTTCCGGAGGAATTCATCCACGAACCCTGGAAATGGGAAAAGGCCGGCACCGTCCTCGGCAAAACCTATCCAGAACCCGTCATCGACCATCTGACGGCGGCGAAAGAAGCACGGCAGAGAATCTGGGCCGCACGCAAGGGCCCGGCTTTCCGGGCGGAAGCGAACCGGATCCAGGACAAGCACGGCAGCTGGAAAAGCGGCATGCCGGTGACGGGGCAGAAGCGGGGCAAACCGGCGCGCCGGCGCACAAGCGCGAAACCCGGCGAGCAGCCGGATTTGGACTTAGCCGACGGTGCTGCCGAATGAAGCCGCGCAAGAAATCCGATCTGCCGGTGAAAACCTGCCCGGTCTGCGGACGTCCGTTCACCTGGCGCAAGAAATGGGAGCGGGACTGGGAGAATGTCCGCTATTGCTCCGAGCGGTGCAGGCGGACGGGACGTACTAAATCCGTCGCCCGCTAAACCTTCGGCAGACCCAACCGGATGGCGCCCTTCGCCATGTCGGCTTCGACAGCCACCTGCTTTTGCGTCACGGCAATCCGGCCGTCTTTTTGAAGCCAGCCCGCAACCGCGCGCCGCTCAACGCACAGCGTCAAGATGGCCTTTTCTATCGCATGGTCATCCATCGTAATCGAGGCTTTCGAGAAAGGCGTGGGCGCTTGCCCGGTAAGACTGCTTCGTCTCGGGCTTCATGCGCGCCCAGGTGGCATAGACTTGGTTGAGCCGCGGGTTGCCCTTCAGCTTGTCTTCGTTCCGGGCGAGGAAATCCCAGTAAAGCGCGTTGAAGGGACAGGCGCCTTCGCCCGTCTTTGTCTTCACGTCGTAGCGGCACGTCCCGCAATAATCCGACATCTTGTTGATGTAGTTACCGCCCGCCGCGTAGGGTTTCGAGGCGAGCAAACCGCCATCGCTAAACTGGCTCATGCCGAGTACATTCGGCAGTTCCACCCACTCATAGGCGTCCGCATAGACGATCAGATACCACGCGTGGACGTGCTTCGGATCGATGCCGGCGAGCATCGCGAAATTACCCGTCACCATCAGCCGCTGAATGTGATGGGCGTAAGCCTCTTCCTTGGTTTGTGTGATGGCGGCCTTCAGACACGCCATGTCCGTTTCCCCCGTCCAGTAGAAGGACGGCAAGGTCCGTTCGGCTTCAAAGAAGTTCTCTTCCAGGTAGTCCGGCATTTTCAGCCAGTAGATGCCGCGCACATATTCGCGCCAGCCAATGATTTGCCGGATGAAACCCTCAGCGGCATTGAGCGGCACCCGGCCCTTCTCATACTCGGCTTCCACGCGCTGGCAGACCTCCAGCGGGTCAAGGAGACCCGCATTGATGTAGAGCCCGAGAATTGAGTGATAGAGGAACCGCTCATCCTTGAGCATCGCATCCTGGTAATCGCCGAAGTGGGGGAGGGCCTCCTCCAGGAAATGGCTGAGCGCGTCTTCCGCCTCATCGGCTGTCACCGCGAACCAGAACGGCTCCAAATCACCGAAATGCTCTGAGAATTGGTCTGCAACGAGGTCCAAAACCTCTCTGGTCGTTTCGTGAGGTTCGAACCGCTTCGGCGATGGCATGAAGAGGTCTCGTCTCGCGGGCTTGCGGTTTTCCGCGTCATAATTCCACTTGCCGCCTTCGGGCGCATCCCCGTCCATGAGGAGCCCGGTTTTGCGGCGCATGTCGCGATAGAAATACTCCATGCGCAGCTGCTTGCGGCCCTTCGCCCAGTCCTGGAATTCATGGTGGCTCGCAAGGAACCGGTCATCGGGAAGAATCTCGACGGGCACGCCGAAATCCTCTTCCCAACCCTCCATCATCTGCAGCACGCGCCATTCGCCGGGTTCCGTCACAATGACGCGCTCGGGCGCGTGTCTCTTGATGGCGCGCGCCACCTCGCCGGTGAAGGACCCCCTATTGCCCTCGTCCGTCAACCGAACGTAATCGACCGACCAGCCATCCGCTTCCAACGCTGCCGCGAAATGGCGCATGGCGGAGAAGAGAAAGGCGATCTTCTTCTTGTGGTGTTTCACATATTGGGTCTCGTCCCAGACTTCGGCCATCAGGATCACATCGCGGCCCTTCACCCCGCGCCTGAGCGAGGAGAGGGTGCGGGAAAGCTGATCGCCGAGAACGAGGATCAGGCGCGTGCCTGCCATGGGCGCATTCCAGTGCTTAGAGTGAGTGCTGAATGACTGGGAGTAAACTAGAGCGCGAAGGCGTGCCGGCTACGCAACCAAGGATGCGAAATGCGCGGCCGGACGGAACGTCTCGGGCACATCGATGGTGCGGTCCGCGCCCGTGATCTCTTCTATCAGCGCCACAGCGAGCCGGTGAGCTATGCCAAAGCCGATCTTGAACCCGCCAGCCGCGATATACGTCTTGGTCCGGCCGGGCAAAAGCCCCAACACGGGATCGCGCTTGTTCGCGCGCGGGCGGATGCCCGCCCACATCTCGCCGACCTCCATCCCTTCAAGGGCCGGGCAGAGTTGTTTCGCTTTCGCCAGTAGCGGCGCCAGATCGGCCTCATGCGCGTCGATGTCCGTCCACACCCGTTCGGAGGTCGAGCCAACGGCGACAGTCCCATCGTCATGCGGGACGACATAGACGCCGTCGTCATAGACAAGCGGCAAGCCGGCTGGGAGCTTGCCCTTGAGCAGCACGGCCTGGCCCTTTTCGCCCCTTCCAATCGTTTGGCCGGTCATGCCCTGAATGAGCTCGAAAGCCTCGACGCCGGAAGCAATCACCACCCGTTCGGCAAGAAGAGAGCCATTTGCCAGCACGACTTCGCCCGCAGCCTCATCGAAACGTTGAAACAGAGCGCCCTCCATGATCCGGCAACGGGATGCAATAGCTGCACGGAGAGCCTTCAAAATCCCGCGCGGGCGCAGATGGGCGGCGAGCGTGTCTTGGATAATGCCGAAAGGCGCGGCATCCGCTATCGGCCAACCGGCGAAAGGGGATGCTTCGAGAACCTTGAAGGCGTAGGGCGCGGCACCCCCCTTCCACAGCGTCTTCGCTTCCGCTTCGCGGGCCCGCGCATGGGCAAGTCTGTCCTCTGTTACAATCGGGATGAGCCGCCCGGAGCGGCGATAGCCGGTCTCAAGGCCCGTTTCGGCCTCAAGCCGCGCGATGTCGGACGAAAGCCCATCAAGTGCTGCAAACTGGAAGGCTTTCTTGCCGTTCCAGCGTTCCGGCACATGCGGCATGAGGACACCGACGACACCGCCGCTCGAACCCGCGCCAATCCGGCCCTTTTCTATGAGAACGCAGGAGAGCCCCGCCTTGACCGCGGCGCGGGCGGCCCACAGGCCGAAAACACCGCCACCCACGATGGCGAGATCATAGCGCTCTTTCGTGGCGGTGATCATGCGCCCGTCCTATAAACCCGCCCATGCCAAACGCAAAGGCTGACAATCAGGCCTCAATCCTTTGGACCGCAAACGATACGCCACTCTCGAGCGCGTATGACGACACCTATTATTCGAAAGAGGGCGGGCGGGAGGAAACCGGCCATGTGTTTCTCGCCGGGAACGGGCTGCCAGACCGTTGGCGGACCATGCCCGACTTCACCATCGGCGAACTGGGCTTTGGAACGGGGCTCAATTTCCTTCAAACCTATCACCGGTTCATGGCAACCGCCCCCAAGGACCATCGCCTGACATTCATCTCATTCGAAGCCTTTCCGATGAACCCAGGTGCCATGATCCGCGCGCTTTCACCGTGGCCGGACCTTGCCTCCCTCACGCGCCCCTTGCTGGCTATCTGGCCGCCATCAGCGGGATGGCACACCATCCCGTTCGAAAAGGCGGCCCTCCATCTCGCCGTCGGCGACGCCAACGCCACGATCGCCGAGATGCCCCGAAAAGCGGATGCCTGGTATCTCGACGGCTTCAGCCCCGCCAAAAACCCGGAGTTATGGGGCGAGGCGCTGATGGCCGCGGTTTTCAGGAACACGAAGGACGGCGGCACCTTCGCCACCTATACGGCGGCGGGTTGGGTGCGCCGCAATCTGGAGGCGGCGGGTTTCATGGTCGAGCGCCGCCGGGGCTTCGGGCGAAAGCGCGAGATGCTGGCTGGCATGAAGAATCGGCATGGGGACACAGCCGGTTCCCGCGCTAAAGAGGCAGAATGAAGCCCTGCCGCCCGCTCCACTCTCCATGCCGCCCCGCACGCCGCCTCCATGTCGCTTGAAACGCTTCAATCGCTGCCGCTCATAACCCTGTTCATCGCCTTTCTCGGACCCTTTTTGGGCGGGCTGGTGAAGGGCATGCTCGGTATCGGCCTGCCTTTGGTCGCGCTGCCCTTTCTGCTTCTGGCGGTTGATATCCAATCCGCCATTCTCCTCCTTGTCGGCCCGATGCTGACGACGAATCTCTGGCAATCGATCCTGGACGGCGGTGTCCGCGAGCTTGCCGCGCGCTATTGGCTGCTTTTGGCTATGGTTTTCGCCGGTTTGTTCATCGGTCTCCAGATTCTGGTCGGAGCCGATACGGCAACGCTGAACATCATCGTGGGTACATCGCTGATTGCCATGGCGCTCATCCTATGGCGCACACCGAAGCTCACAATTACGAGACGGCTTCGCGTACCCGTTGAAGCGTTAACCGGTCTCACAGCCGGTATGTTGGGCGGGGTCACGTCGCTATTCGCACCGCCCCTCATCACGTTTTTAGCCGCGCAACGGTTGGACAAGGACATCTTCGTCCGCCACATCTCTTTTCTTTATCTGATCTGCGTCTCGATCCTCATTCTTCTCCTCATCCAAAAAGGCGTGATGACGTCAGCCATGCTCGTACCAGCGCTCATAGCCATTGGACTGACGCATACCGGCCTTGAGATCGGCCGCCTTCTGCGCGGCAGGGTCAATGGAGACGCCTTCCAAAAGGCCATCCTCATCGTGATGGTACTGAGCGGGCTGAACCTTTTGAGAAAGGCGTTGTTTTAAGCATGGCAAGGCGTCAGCCTCCCGACTGGAGGCATGAAGAAATGAATTGCACAAACACCAAGGAAATGGTGCCGCTTGCGTGACTCGAACACGCGACCCCATCATTACGAATGATGTGCTCTACCAACTGAGCTAAAGCGGCTTTGGTCTCCTGATATGCCCCATTCGGGCCCAGGTCTCAAGATGTGTTCGCTGTTAAGCGATCCTGGGGCTAAATGCCCTCAAGCACCAGCTCAGCGCGTTGAAAAGAGACCGAGCCCCCGTGGGGCCGCGCCGTTCTTGTCTTCGCCATTGCCTGCGGGCCCTGGATCGTCGGGACGCTTCTTCAGCGTTGCTTCCCCGCCCTCTTCACCGACCATAGCCGGAATCGGTTCCTTCTTGAAAACACGGGTATGGGGATCGGAAGACGATTCGGCGGCTTTTGCCGGAGGTACATCGCCCGCAGCGGCGGGCGCGGGTTCCACATTCTCAGCCATGGGTGGAACAGATTTGACGGTTTCTGCCGGCTTGGCACTCACAGATTTGGCTGAAACCTTTTCAGGCGCTTTCTCAATACTCTCCTCGGCGGCAACCGGCTCCGCCGCGTCAGGCGCCCTTTCGGCAGTTTCGGCCTTCGGCTCCTCGACGATTTCAGCATCCGCAGCCGGCTGCGCCTCGGTGGCGGGGCGCTCTTCCCCCACAACAGCCGCCTCCTCGACGACCTTCACGTCCTCATCCTCAACCGCTTCAGGCTTTTCCGTCCCGACCTCAATCGTTTCAGGCTGAGGCGCCGTCACCTTGACCGCAACGGTGATGTCTTTTGCCTCTTCCGGCACGGGCTGAGGTTCCGGCTCAGGCTCAGCCACCGTGAAATCGGCGATCTCGACAGTCGGCTCCGGCGCGCCGAGCGATTCCACCGGCACCTTCCACTCAAAGGCGTCGAGACGGCCCGTAACCGGCGAAATCGGAGCCCATTTGGGTGAGATCACATTGTCTGCAATCCAAACGGGATCGCGGGGCGCATGGACGGCACGCGCCAGCCATTCGCGCGCCCGCCCCCGGTCGCCTTGCGCTTCGAAATATTCAGCCATCAATTCGCAGACCCGCTGGCTCGCGCCCGTTTTCACAAGCGCGCCAAGGGTCTCACGCGCCGTTTCCCATTCCTGGGCATCGATGGCGGCTCCAGCAAGCGCCATCCGGCTTTCGCGGTTGTGCGGCAGTTTCTGGGAGAGCGTCTTGATTCGCTTGAAACGGTCGCGGGTTGAATCGCCCGAACGAAGGAAGCCGTAAGCGGTGGTCACTTCCGGATGCGGGCTCTTGCGCCAAGTCTTCTCGAGAATTCTCGATGCCTTTTGGTAGTTTCCCGCGCGCGATGCGAGCCGCCCGGCGAGGACGGCGGCGGACACAAGCCCCGCATCAAGCGCATGCGCTTCGGCTGAAAGGGCAAGCGCCTTTTCGGGCTCGACGTCCTGCTTCTCCTGCGCCATCGCCGTGAGAAGGACGGCGCGGCGCCTGCGGGCGTCGGCCCGGTCTACATGCCTGTTTTCGCCTAAAACGGAAAGGGTTTGCAGCGCCCCGTCCCAATCGCGGCTCGCGCATTGGATTTCAAACAGGGCGGCCGCCGCCCACGGCACTTTGGGTGCAAGCTTCATCGCTTCTTCAGCACAATGGCGGGCGGCGGTCATGTCCTTGGCGCGCTTGGCTTCGGTGAAAAGCCCCCGGAGACCGAGAAGCCGCGTTTGCGGTCTTTCCAGCATGCCCTTGAACTCGGCGAGCGCTGCGGTCCGGTCGCCCGAAAGTTGCGCAGCCTGCGCTTTCAAGAGCCCGGTCAACGGTTCTCCCGCAAGCATCTTTTCCGCGTCATTGGCAAGCCGTGCCGCGAGCTTTGCGTCGCCCGAGCCAATCGCGATCATGCCTTGGGAGAGCGCGCGATAACCTTTGTCGCGCCGCCGCTCGCGCATGATGCGCGCCAGAATATCGGGCATGCGCGTGATGACACGGAACAGCATCCAGACAAGGATGATGAGGAAGGAAAAGGCGATCAGCCCGATGCCGCCGGCCAGGAGGCTCGTCTCGGCAACATAGCCCTGCCAAGTGAGAGTCAACGCACCGGGCCGGTCGGCCAGCCACGCGCCGCCAGCGGCAATCGCGATAACGGCAATGAAGAAAAAGAAAACGCGCACCATCAGGCCAAGTCTCCCGCCACCTCGTCGTTGTGGACCATGCCACACACCCCCCGGCGTTCAGAAACCATAGGATAGGACACTTGCCCGATCATTGGCTATTCATGCCTTCGGGCGCCGATGCGACAGCCTTCGTCAGATCCGCGACAGCGGCGTCAATGGCAATACGCTGGCGCAAGCCCTCCGCCCAATCGGTGGAGGCGGATTTCGCATCGCCGCCTAGCTTTTCCCATTCAGAACGGGCTTCCTCGAACCTGCCATCGGCAAGGAGGACTTCGATACGCGCAACGATAGCGTCTGGCGTATCGCCGGACACATAGCCTGTCGGACGCACGCGGACGATGCTTTGGGCGTTCGCAGCCAAACGCGCAAGAACACCTTCACCCGCACCCTCAGGGCGCGGGCTTGCATCCAAGATAGCGGAGATAATGGTCTGGAACTGGGATTGCAGACGCAGGGCTGAAGGTGCGCCGCTACCGGCAAGGGGCGTCAGCGCTGAAAGATCGATGGCAGAACCGCCAAGATCTTGAAGCGCCAGAAGCTCTTCACGGAAAGGACCGCCTGCATCCGCTGCACGCTGTAGACTTGCAAAGGCAGCAGCCAGGGCCGCCTGGCTTTCACGGATATCGGTTGCAGCTTCGGCTTGAAGGGCTGCTATGGCGGTTGCCGTATCAGCCACGCCCGCCTCAAAGGTTGTAACGCGCTCGCCAAGGGTGACCTGTCTGTCTCCAATGTCTTCCAACGAGGCATTGACGTCGGCAATCAGCCCGCGAATGGCATCGGTTTCAAGGCGAACCGTCTCGACGGTGGCAGGCAAATCGACCGCGAGCCGCTGAATCGTGGCCTCGATCGCGTCGAGCCGCGCCGACTGAGCATCGAGTGCGGCAAGCCGTCCGCTGAAAGCCGATGCATCGGCTGCCCCGCTCCGCTCCGCCATCGTATCGAGCGTCGCGGCAATTTCGGCGAAACGTTCCCGCTCGGTCTGAAGCGCGTCTGAAATGTTGCTCAAACGCGTATCGAGTTCCGTAATCGCTGCACCTGGTTCGTCAGGCATGGCGTTCACCAGCGCATCGAGCCGCGCGGTGAGATCGGCGATTTCCATTGAGACGTCTCCGGCTCGGCCTGAGCCGGCAAGCTGCGTCTCAAGCGTGTCGATGCGGCTCTCCACATTGCCAAGGCCCTGTTCGGTCGCCAAACCGCTCACATCCGGGATTTCGCCTTGCAGACCGCTGATGCGCGATTCCAGCGAAGCAATTTGGCCTTCCATTCCAGCATCGCGTGGACTGGGAACAATACCGGTGGTGAGAAGCGCATAGACAATGCCGCCGCCAATCGCACCGCCTAATACGGCTGCAAGACCCGTGAGCCCCGGGCGGCTGCGCGGGGCTTCTTTCTGGGCAATGGCTGCTGGTGACGGTTTCGAAGGCGCCGCGGCAGGTCTGGGCTTTTCAGCCTTGGTCTCGGGTTTGGTTTCCGGGTTTGGTTTGGGCGCTTCTGTTGTCTCAGTCTCAGGCCCTTTCTCCGGCGTCACCGGCTCGCTTTTCGCGGTTTCGGCTTTGGCCGCGGCTGGCTTTGCCCCGATGGACTTTGTGCCGGACGGCTTTGTTTCGGCTGGCTTTGCGTCTTTAGCGGGCACGCTCTTGGTCTCCTCCGCCACCTCTTGCGCTTTCAAATCGATGGTGGGCGTGGGCGCTGCCCGTTTCCGGGTGGATGGCGTCTTTTGTTCCGGCTTTTCGGTTCTTGGCTTGTCCCCGGTTTTTCCGGTCTTATCGCCGCCGCGGCTGGCCGCCATATCTCAATCCTCCCGGGAACGCCAAGCATCCCGTCATTGCATTGGTTATGTCGTCGGCGTGTGACGCTGCTGAGACGCTGATTCATCGGCCACCAGCGCCATCAGCGATGCCGCATCGGGGGTTACCGAGACCTTAACACGCTCGAAGCCTGCCGCGCGTAAGGGTTTTGCTATCGTGTCCGACAGACACAAACAAGGCGTTGTTCTCGCAGAAATCAGGGCATCGTCCTTAAGGATATTAACAAAAGTCTTCGCTGTACGCGGAGAATAAAAAAGAATCGCATCGATTTGGCCCGTTGAAAGACCGGTCTCGGCGATGCGGGGTAGGGCCGGGACCGGCTCACTTCGGTAAAGTATCGCGGCGCAGCTTTCGATGCCCTCCCGTTCCAAATCGCCAGAAAGGTCACCCGCCGCATGACGCCCGCGCAGATGGAGGATGGGTCCCGTCTCCCCAGCCGCGACAATGGACCGGGCAAGCGCCGCCACATCGCCGTCTGCGCAGACAACGGATTGGAACCCTGAAGCTTTTGCTTCCTCCGCTGTGGCCTCGCCGACGCAATAGGTTTTGAGCTTTGAAAGCGCATCAAATGCGGCGTGGGCATGGGCGGCCCGCACACCGTTCCGGCTGGTGAATGCGAGCGCCGTCGCTCCGGTCAGATCGATGAGGACGTCCGTTTCGAAACGGATCTCAAGCATGGGCGCAAGGAGCGCTTCATGGCCCATAGCGGTCAGCGCTTCGGCCGTGCGTTCGCCATCGGGCGAGGGACGCGTGACCAGAATACGCATCGCAGGCACTCACTCCTCTTCGAGGACCGCGAGCAGTTCCGGCGGCGCCTTATTGAGAATGGATTGCGCCACCCGCACGCCCAGCGCCTCGCCGTCACCAATGCCGCCTTTATCATCGATTCGCAGGTGATGGACGCCGTCCTGCGTCATCAGCATGCCGGAAAACGAAATCGTCCCGTCGGCCAAACGCGCATGCCCGGCAATCGGGCTGCGGCAGGAGCCGTCGAGCTTGGCAAGGAAGGCGCGCTCGGTGCGCGCGGCGGTTTCCGCGTGCCGGTCGTTGAGGGAACGAAGCTGCTCCGCCAATGTATGGTCGCTCGAGCGGATCTGAACCGCGACAATCCCCTGGCCGACTGCCGGGATGAACGTCTCCGGGTCTAGAATGCCTGTCGCTTCGTCCTGCAAACCGAGGCGCTTCAGACCGGCATAGGCAAGAAGCGTTGCGTCAAATGCGCCATCGGCCAGCTTTTTCAAACGCGTTCCCACATTGCCCCTGATAAGCGAGACATCGAGATCGGGGCGGGCCGCGCGCAGCATGGCTTCACGGCGCAACGAGGCTGTGCCCACCCGTGCCCCTTCAGGCAAATCGGTGAGCGTTTTCGCACCGGGTGCGACGAGCGCATCGCGCGGATCTTCCCGGGTCAGATAGGCGGCAAGCACGAACGCATCGGGAAGGAAAGTCGGGACGTCTGTCAGGGAATGGACGGCGCAATCGATGGAGCCGTCGGCAAGCGCATTGTCCAGTTCTTTCGTGAACAGCCCCTTCCCGCCGAAATCAGCCAAACGGCGGTCGAGTATCTTGTCGCCGGAAGTGGTGACTTGAACGATCTCCACGGCGTCTACTGGAAGACCGGCCTTCTCGTGGAGAAGGTCTTTGACGGTCTCGGCCTGCCAGAGCGCCAGCGGGCTGCCGCGCGTACCGATACGGATGGGATGTGCTGCCAAAGACCGGTCCACTTAATCCGATGAGAACAACTGCATCGTCACTACACCGCCTGGGCCGGTTTGCAAAATCAGCGGAACTGGGCCATTCCCCACTCCATGACAATCACCGTCCTCGGCATTGAAACAAGCTGCGACGAGACGGCGGCAGCCGTGGTGCGCGCAAACGGCAATAGCAAACCGGAGATTCTGTCGAACATCGTCCGTTCGCAGTGGGAGGCGCACGCACCGTTCGCTGGAGTCGTACCGGAAATCGCCGCGCGCGCCCATGTGGACGTCCTCGACACGATCATCGCGGACGCGATGAAAGAAGCGGGCGTCGCTTACGATGACCTCGATGCCGTGGCCGCAACCGCCGGGCCGGGCCTGATTGGCGGATTGATCGTCGGCCTTGTCACCGGGAAGGCGCTTGCCTGCGCCATTCGAAAACCGCTGATCGCGATCAACCATTTGGAGGGCCACGCGCTAACAGCCCGCCTCGTTTCCGGGACGGTTTTCCCCTATGTGCTTTTGCTTGTCTCGGGCGGTCACACGCAAATCCTCCTTGTCGAAGACGTTGGCCGCTACCGGCGTCTCGGCACGACCATTGACGACGCGCTCGGTGAAGCCTTCGACAAGGTCGCAAAACTCCTGGGGCTCGGCTTTCCCGGCGGCCCGGCGGTCGAGCGAGCCGCGATGAGAGGTGATCCGAAGCGTTTCGATCTGCCGCGCCCGCTTCTTAAGCGTGAGCGCCCCGACTTCTCGCTGGCGGGTCTCAAGACCGCGGCCCGCAACGCTGCGGAAAGCTGCGAACCACTCTCAGAGCAAGATGTCGCCGATATCTGCGCCGGTTTCCAGGCAGCCGTTACCGATGTCGTCGAAAGCCGCATGCGGCGCGCCCTCGCTCTCCTTGAAGAGGAACATGTGAGACCAACCGCCATTGTCGCGGCGGGCGGCGTCGCCGCGAATATGGCCATACGGGAAAGCCTTGAGGATTTGGCCAAGGGCACGGGGCTCATGCTGGTTCTGCCGCCGCAGGCGCTCTGCTCCGACAATGCCGCGATGATCGCCTGGGCCGGGATCGAACGTTTCCGGCGCGGAGACATTGGCGACCCGGATGCGCCCGCCCGCCCGCGCTGGCCGCTTGACGACAGGGCGGAACCCGTTCTTGGGTCCGGCAAAGCCGGAGCAAAGGCGTGAAAGCGTTCAAAAAAGAGAGCTGGACATGATGAAAATAGCCGTCTTTGGCGGGGGCGCCTGGGGCACGGCGCTCGCCAATCTCTGGGCCGATACGCCGGGCGGGGCAATCCTTTGGGCACGCGATGCGGAAACCGTAACCGCCATAAACGAAACCCGCGAGAACCCGCGCCGTCTGCCTGGTCATGCGCTTTCGGAACATCTCAGGGCGACGACCATACTCAAAGAGGGTTTTGCGGAGGCCGACATCGCCGTCCTTGCCTTGCCGGCGCAGTTCCTCGGCGCTTTTGCTCAAAAAGCCAAGCCGCATGTGCCGGCGGGTATTCCACTTGTTCTGTGCGCGAAAGGCATTGAGCAATCGACCGGCCGTTTTCCGAGTGAGATCGTCTCAGATGCATGGCCCGGCCATACCGTTATGGCGCTGTCCGGTCCAAGCTTTGCCGCCGACCTTGCCCGGGGATTGCCGACTGCCGTCACCTTCGCCGGGGAAGACACGGAGGTGCTCCAACAATGGCACCCCGTTCTCGCCCGCCATCATTTCCGGCTCTACACAACCGATGATTTGACCGGCGTCGAAATCGGCGGCGCGCTCAAAAACGTGTTCGCCATTGCCTGCGGAATCTCCGATGGCCTGGGGCTCGGCGCAAGCGCCCGCGCCGCCTTGATCGCCCGAGGGTTCGCCGAATTGCGCCGCTTTGCCGACGCTCATGATGCCCGGACCGATACGCTAACCGGGCTTTCAGGGCTCGGCGATCTGGTGCTCACCTGTTCGAGCCGGCAGTCGCGCAACATGTCGCTCGGCTTGGCTATCGGTTCGGGAAAAACCGTCGACGAGGCGCTTGAGGCCAGCCGCGGCGTGACGGAAGGCGCGGCCACCGCGCCGATTGTCGTGAAGATGGCGAAGAAAAAGGCCATTGACATACCGATCATGGAAACGGTGATGCATGTGCTTGCCGGTGACCTCAGCGCCAGGGACGCGATCACCAGGCTCTTATCCCGGCCGCTGCGCAGCGAGAACTGAATAGACTGGAAATTCACCGCACAACGCCGTAAACGGCGCTCATCACACCCGACCCATCCTTCCTTTTCCCAAACCTGTTTTCAAGGAACCACGCCCAATGCTCTACGCCCTCATCTGCACCGACAAGGCCCACGCGCTCGACACCCGCATGGCGAACCGGCCGGAGCACTTGGAATTCCTGAAGAGCCTCGGCGACCGCCTGAAAATCGCCGGGCCGTTCCTTGACGATGAAGGCAATCCCACGGGCAGCCTCGTGGTGATCGAGGCGTCGAACCGCGACGAGGCGCTCGCCGTCTCCGAGGAAGACCCTTATGCCCGCGCCGGCCTGTTCGAGACGGTTGAAATCCGGCCATTTAGCTGGAACATCGGCAACCCCGACCTCACCTGAGAACCCGGCGGGAACTGGAGCGCGACATGGCGTATTGGCTGTTCAAATCCGAACCCTTCAAATGGTCGTGGGAGCAGCAGAAGGAAAAGGGCGATACCGGCGAGGAGTGGGACGGCGTCAGGAATTATCAGGCGCGCAATTTCATGCGCGAGATGAAGATCGGTGATCAAGGCTTCTTCTACCACTCGAATGAGGGCAAGGAAGTGGTCGGCATCGTCGAGGTCTGCGCCGAAGCCCATCCCGACTCGACGACCGACGACGAACGCTGGGAGTGCGTCGACATCAAGGCGGTCGCCGACGTCCCGAACCCCGTTTCCCTCGACACGATCAAGAACGACCCCCGGCTGGAGGAGATGGTTCTCGTGAAAAACTCGCGCCTTTCCGTTCAGCCGGTGACGGAAGAGGAGTGGAGGATCATCTGCGACCTCGGCGGGGTGAAGACCCCTTAAAAGCTGAAGAAAAGGGGGGGGGATAGATCATGGCTTTCGCCGGATTGAACATTCTGGGCGTCATCGCCGCCGCAATTGCCGGCTTTGCCGTGGGCGCGGCCTA
>JAKSCL010000291.1 GCA_022360615.1 Hyphomicrobiales bacterium | reverse complement strand
TTTCATCAGCATTAACAAACTCATCACAATTTAATATTTCGGGTAAAATTGTATAAGAAGCAGTAGTCTTCCCAGCACCGTTGCACCCTGATATCACATATAGTTTTTTCATTGACTCAAAGGTACAACAAATCATTCACTATTATTATTTCCTAATTATTGCTACTTAATCTAAAGGATTTAATTGAATTCAAAGATGTGTTGGCTACATGCGTGTAAATCTCGGTAGTCTTGCCGAACTTATGGCCTAACAGTATCTGGATACATCCTAGATTTACGCCATTTCTAGTAAATGGATGGCAAAAGAGTGGCATAAAGTATGGCTTTAATCTTGTTGCTGATTACTGCAAAATTGTATTCTAAGCCCACATTTTGTTACACTTCAAACGTTTTCAAACAAAAAAGCCCAAAACTTAACGTTTCAGGCTCCAAGTAGCGGCGAGGGGATTAATATCGAACTTTGTTATCCCAGATCTGAAGGAAGTTTTAACATTTTCCAGCGTGACTTGAAAAATTTGCAGTTTTCCTCTGAATTTGTTGAGAATTTCGTAGTGGGTGATTTTTGCTCCGTTTATTAAAAGTGGCGTTTGATAATCTGGGATCCCGAATGTTTTTTTTTTTTTTTTTTCGACTGTTTAAAGTTAACAATTTTCAAACAGTTCGATTTTGGATGGTTCACAAGAACTGACAGAATTGAATTTACACTCTTAAAAAATGAATCAATGCCCCGCAATAGCGAATCTCCGTACGCTAACACGCAATTACTAAAACCTGGATGTCCGTTAGCTACAGGCTTGCCAGAATATAATTGTATAATTATAATCCGAATTGTTGAAAAATTTTATTGATCTATACGTAACAATTCTTTTTTTTTACACGTAAACTGATTATTATGGATACAAAATTGACATTAAATGTAGATAAGAACATAGTTGAGAAAGCTAAGCTTTATGCCAAATCACATAAAATAAGTCTGTCTCAATTGATTGAGTCCTACTTAGCTTCGCTGATATCAAAAAAAAGCGGGGAAATTGAGATTACACCTCTTGTGAAGAGTCTGAGTGGTGTGATTGAATTGGACAAAGATTTTGACTATAAAAGTAGTTATACCGAATACCTGATTGAAAAGTACAAATGAGCAAATTACTGATTGATACAAACATTGTCCTGGATTTGCTTGCTAAACGAGAACTATTTCATGAAAGTGCTGCTCAAATATTTTCCCTGGCCGACAAGCATAAGCTTAAACTGACTGTTAGCTCTTTGACTTTTGCAAATACCAACTATGTCTTGACCCGCCTTAAATCGGCAAAAGAGGCGAGGGATATTTTGCGAAGATTTAAGATTCTTGTCCGGGTGTTGTCACTTAACGATAAGATTGTTGATTTGGCTTTAAATGATGATGATTTCGGAGATTTTGAAGATGGGTTGCAATACTATACAGCAATAGAAAACAATCAGGATGTGCTAATCACTCGTGATTTAAAGGATTTCAAAGCC
>JAKSCL010000185.1 GCA_022360615.1 Hyphomicrobiales bacterium | reverse complement strand
TGTCGGACCTGTCCGAAAACGGCTTCCCGGCACGCGCCGCGTTTATCTATGGCGAATGGTTGCGGGATGAGTTCGAGGCAGGGGGATGGCCAATGCCCACGCGCGATCCGGAATGCACTTTGGTTCTCGCGCAGGCCCGTCAGGAAGCTATTTCCCTGATCGGTCCAGGCGCCTGCGAGCTCCTGCCCGAGATTTCCCTCAAACACCTTCGACAGGCCATGGCGGATGCGCTTCCGGCGTTGCTCCATACGCTGCGAGGAGACGAGCGGAACGTCCTGCTCACTCTGGCCAGAATGTGGCGCACGGCCAGCACGGGGGAATTCGTCACGAAAGATGCGGCCGCAGCCTGGGCGATCCCGCAAATGGCGGATCCGCACGCCGCGACGCTGGACTATGCGCGCAGAGCCTATCTGGGCCAGATCATCGACGAATGGAGAACTCGATGGGACGATGCGCGGCGGCTGGCCGAGCATCTGCGCGGGCGCGTCACGGGGTTACTGCAACCGCATAGCGTTGAAAAACGCGATTGCGAATGTTTTGAGACGATCAAGACGCAATTGTGACTCGCTGAGAAGAACGATCGCGGACGGTCGTTGCATGGGCGCGTTCCGGTTGATTTGATAGTTATGGGCCAAGATGGCCGGCGGAGTTTTCGACGGGGAACCGGCGCATCACCCTCATAGTTCCATAGCGAAGAAATAATCCGTATTTTCGTCCTGCGTGGTCCGTCGCGGGCTGCGATTGCATGACGCTCCACGGCCCTACCCAGACATCTGGGATATTGACGGAGGAGCCATTGCCGAAATCCGGTCCCGACAGGCGATTGAGGACGATGCGAGGATATATTCGGATTCTCTCGTGCCGTTCGCGCGGAAAGGAATGAAATGCCGAGAGCAGTAATCTTGGGAGGAACGGGACAAATCGGATTTGCGGCAGCCCGCCGTCTCGTCACCGAAGGCTGGGATGTCACCATCGCCAGCCGCCATGTCACGCCTCTTCCAGACGGTTGCCGGCACGAGACGGTCGACAGTCGCGATGCCGGCAGCCTTGCCGCTGCGGTTGGTCCGGCTGCCGATCTCCTCTTATCCTGCGTGGCGTTCGACTCAACCGATGCACAACATCTTGCAGAAGCAGGACGCAAGGCGGGGCGCATCGTGGCGATTTCGAGTGCGAGCGTTTATCGCGACGCGGCCGGCCGCACGCTGGACGAGGCAGCGGAATGCGGCTTTCCCAACTATCCCGTGCCCTTGACCGAGCAAAGCATGACGCTCGACCCGGGCCCGGAGACATACTCGACGCGGAAGGCCGCCATGGAGAAAACCCTGCTTGACCGCGCGCCCTGCCCCGTAACCATCCTGCGCCCTTGCGCCATCCATGGTCCGCAGAGCAAGCATGCGCGGGAATGGTGGTTCGTGAAGAGAGTGCTGGATGGCAGAAGAACTATCCCATTGGCCTATCATGGACGGAGCCGCTTTCAGACGACATCCGCGGACGCGATCGCCGACGCAGTCGTGCGTGCGGTGGCTGAAGAACTACCCATGATCGCCAACGTCTCCGATGCCGACAGTCCCACCGTCGCCGAGATCGGGCGGACGGTCATGACCATAATGGAAGCCGAAGCGGAGCTGGTCGGACTACCCGACGAGCCTTTCCCGCCGAAGTTCGGTGCGACACCATGGTCGCTCCCCCGGCCGATGGTATGCTCGGCCGCGGCGACCGGCAGGCAGACATATGCGGGCTCGGTGACGCCTGCCGTCAAATGGCTGGTCGATACGATTCCCAGCGACGGCTGGCCTAGGTTCCTGCCGCAGCTTGCCGCCTATCCCAACGATCATTTCGACTATGACATTGATGATCGTGCATTGAGCGTTCCGGGCGCGGCCCCGCTTGCTGCGTGATTTGAAGGCAAAGAAAGAAGACGGGTGCACCTACGCCTTCATTTCGCCACAGGATTGCCGTGAACCATGGCCGGACTGCCTTGCCCTTTGGGCATAGGGTACCGGACCGCCTCAATTCCACCGCATATCGGCGGAATGTCATTAAGGAAGGAAACGATATGCTTCTGGCCATTTCGGCGGCGGTCCTGGTGGCGAGTTGTGCGGCGCTGTTCTTCAAATGGACGCGCATCCCCGGCGCCGCCGGTCTGGTTGCGGGCCTTGGCATCCTTGCTTTTGAGTTCTCCCGCGATGCCGGCGATCTCGTCCGCTTCGAAGGTGCGCTCGGACCGGTTCAACTCCTGAGCCTGAAGGACGCACCCGAAACAACGACGCCACAAGCGCTGCGTGAGATGGCCGAGCAACGCTGCGGCGTGCGGATGGTGTGTCAAATCGTGATCCACCCCGACAGCGGCACCGCGCAGCAAGCGATTGCCGCCAACACCGCCGAACAAGGGGCGGTGGCGGTCTATCTGGTCGATGTGAACCAAGCGAGGGCTGGATTCATCACACGTTGCGGCGTCTGGACCGAGAATGAGGACGAATGCTTCACGCCGCAAGGCGGATAAGCCAGGTCGGGCACGGCTACATAACGCACAACGGAAAACAAGCCGCCGCGGGTGCTGGACCGATCCTCACTTCGAGAAAGGGTGTGGAAGCGCTTTACACGGTCTTGCGGTTCCGGACCCCATGGGCGTTGCGCGATCTGGGATGGTCGCCATAGCCCCTGGGCGAATAGCATTTGTGCACGAAGTCCTGCGCCTGGGCGATGACCGGCAAAGACCGGTGAACGAAGGTCGCCAGTCCCCATTGCGACGGAATGGATGTTTCGCCGTCCCAAAGAACGCCCTGCGCCGCTGGGCAGAAGGTCGCCACGTGCTCCGGCAGCGCCGCGCGCACATCCCGAAAGAAGTTGGCCCGTTGCGGAAGTCTACGGCCGCCATCGCGATAGGTCAGCCAGTCCTTGTCGGTCAAAGGGCTGTGCACGACTTCTTGCAGGCACAGGACATCGGGCTGCGCCTCGGCAAGATAGGGCTGCAGGACGTCATACAGCTTGCCGCCCCATCCATTCAGACACATGATTTGCATGAAGACGTGGCCTCCTTGGGAACTCCCTGGTTCTGGAAAGAACGTTCCCGGCGTTTTCGCCATGCACGGCGCCAGCGCCCGCGAAGGGCACGATGCCATTCCCCCGCATAACCAAGAATATCGGTCCGTTCATATGGGCGCATGATGGACGGCATGCCACCGCCTGACGGTTGAACCGATGGCTTTTACCTCACCCTCCCCTTGGGCGCACGCTCCGCCCCGCCCTCCGGGCAATATCAGTTTGGAAACAGAGCTGGCGATTTCCCTGAGCGCGGCAGGTAGGCTCGCTCAATCGCACGGGCCTTGGTGCTTCACGGCGCGAGGCGCGAAATCATCGCGACGGAGAAGATCACGCAGCACGCGCCCAGCCATTGCAGCGGCGTCAGGGTTTCGCCGAGAAAAACGAAGGCGGCCGCCATCCCGAAGACCGGGATAAGGGTGAGGAAAAACCCCGCGACGTTCGCGGGCAGACTCTGCAAGGCGAAGAGATAGAACCAGAAGGCAAGCGCATATTGGATGACGCCGGAAGCGGCGGCGAGCAGCAGCACACCGGCCGGGACGCCCGCAAGCCCGACCGGGACAAGCCCCAAGCCAAGCGCGGCTGCGAGCACGCCAAGCGCCCAAACGAGGCCGACGCTCTGCTGCAGCGCCGACAGGGGAAGCGGGTCGATGCGCGAAACAAGGCGCCGCGTGGCGATTACATAAAGGGCGGCGAAAGCCGTGCCAATGAGAACGAAGACATCGCCAAGGAGCGATCCTTGGCCCGGCAAGCCGCGCGCATCGGGCGCCATCACAAGCACGATGCCGAGCGTGGCCATGGCCCCCAGCACCAGCATCGGCGCGCCAATCTTCTCCTTAAGGACGAACCAGGCCAGAAGCAGGACGAAAACCGGCTCCGCCGCCCCGATCAGCGCAGAATTGCTGGCCGTCGTCAGCGCCAGTCCCACAATCCCGAAGGTATAGGCCAGGCCGGGCTCCAGCAAGCCGCTGAGGCTCGCACGGCGGGAGGCCCGGTCGAAGCGCACGCGAAAGCGCAGGATAAGGACGGCAAGCCAGAGCACGAAGATCGACGCGGTGAGTTGAACCGTCAAAAGCGTCATCGGCGGCATGTGATCGAGCACGCCCTTGCTCATCACCGTCGCCGAGCCCCAGCAGGCAGCCGAGAGAACCGCCGCGAGCACCGCCAGCCCGCGCGACGGACGCCGTGGAGCCGCTGAATCCGAATCCATTGACGAAGCGTGCTGGGTCATGGCTTCGGCACGGCGCATTCGACCGGACAGCGCTCCTGGGGACAGACATCTTCATCGCAAAGCCGGCAGATATGGTCGGCATGCTGCCGGCCTCGCGTGAAGGTGCCCAAAAGCGTCTCCATCTGGGCCGTCAGGATAGCCTTCTCATCCGCCGAAAGCGGCGAAAGCGCCTCCGCCAGAACTTTCTCGCGGCCCTTGAGAATGGCGCGCCGCCGGGCATGGCCGCGCCGCGTGAGATAAAGCGCGACGGCGCGTCCGTCCGCGCCGCTGCGGCGCTCCACCAGACCGTCCGCCGCGAGGCGGTCGACAAGGCGCACCGTCGCGGAATGGGTGAGGCCAATGGTGCGTGCAAGGATATCGATCGAGAAGCCGGGCGCGACACCGATACCGACAAGGGCGGCGGGCGCCGCCGCGCCGTGCGAAGCCCGCATTTCGGTCTCCCCGACCAGTCTGTCGGTCAGCGCGAGCGCGAGCGCGCCGAGAAGGTTGGCCGTGCGTTCATCGGACATAATTCATTTATATGCATGCAGACTGCATATAACAAGACCGAAGTTTGGACCGTTGAGAACTTCAGGCTGTCAACTGCTGGGAGGCGGGTGATAAGCCAGTGGCGGAAACAAGAAGGCCGGCACGGCCAAGGCCGTACCGGCGCTCTCGTTTGCCAGGGAGAGGATAGGCAGCCCGTGGCGGCAGTTGGCGCTGCTTGCTACGCCACGGCCTTCAGCGCGGTTTCCGCGTCCGGCGTCTGGACTGCTTCCCATTGCAGATCGCCCGCGTAGCGGTGGGCAAGCCTACCTTCGCCGTCGATGGCAAAGAGATGCAGCCAGCCCTTGTCGAAGAGCGCGCGCACGCCGTCATGCCGGCTGAGGATATCGGCCATCGCCTCGCACGGCGCCTCGATGCAGACCGAAAGGCGCAGCGGCTCGTGGCTGTAGCGCTCGCCGTCATGGACCGACTGCCAGGGAAGCCCGGCGCGCAGAAGCCCGCCATTGCCCTCAAACACGCCGATGCCGCCGACCACATTGTGCAGGAGCTTGTTGCCCGACCCGAAGATCCGGGGCGCGACCGCCGAGCCGTAATACTGAAGACTGATCCAGCTCGCGACGACAACCGGCGCGGTCATGATCAGTTCAAGCACGCCGAAGCCGTGGGCGCTGTCCTGCCGCCAGTCATAGTCGTGCAGAAAGGCGCGGCCTTCAAGGCTGCGGCCAGCGGTACGCGTGCGCGGCGCGGCGATGAAGGCCTTGCAGCCCGCAAGCGCCCATTCCGGACGCACCTCGGCCCAGTCGCGGCTGCGTGCGGGGATATCGCCCTCGCCAGAGGCGCGCGGCAGGCGCAACGCCCGCTCGCCGCGCGTGACCCGGCCGGCGGCGGCAAGCCATTCCCGGGCCTGCCGAAGATCGGCCGCGTGATTGGGCGCGGGCGTGTCCTTGTCGTAAAGGGTGACGGTATCCGTGGTCGTATCGTGCAACGCGCCGATAAAGAGCGTGTCGTCCGGCACCTCGATACCGCGTGCGGCAAGCCCTTCGCGCACCTCGCGGTCATTGAGCAGCGCGGCGAGAAGCCGGGCGTTCACCTCGCCCGAATAGCCGCCGCATGCGCCGCAATGCAGACCGCTCGCATGCGGGTTGTTGACGACATTCGCGCCATGGCCCGCGAGCAGGATCAGCCGGGCGAAGCCGCTTGTCAGCGACATGGCGCGCAGAACCGTTTCCGCCGCGCCGGTGCGCGTCTCCAGATCGAGTTCGGGGTCAAAGCGCGGCGCCGGATCGTTCGGCACCGACATGGTCTGGAAACCGAGCGCATCGCGCACAAGCTTTCCGATGTAGACCGGCCCCATCGCCTCGACGAAAGCGAAGGACGAGACGGCCGCGAGCTTGAACCGGCCCCAGGCCCGCTTGGCCCGCGCCGAATAGCGCGCGGCCAGATCGGCCTCTTCGCAGTCATCGCCATCGCCGCCCGACGACGAGGAGGTCACGGTCGGGTTCAGCAGCACCGGAAGGCGCAATTCCGGAACGTCGGAGGCAAAGCGCCGGTGTTCCGCGAAGACGCCGAAGAAGCCCGCAAACCCGAGGGTGCGGATCGAGGGATCGATTGCTTCAAGCGCCCTGCGGAAGACCTCGGAACGCACGTCGATGCAAAAGGCCGCCTGAAGCGCCGGGCGCGCGTCGCCAGCCCCCGGCGCGGGCGCGGCGAGCGTTTCGGCAAGCCCGCACTGCGCCGCGCGGTCGGCCGCGTCCTGTAGAATCGCGTCAACGATGCCCGCCGGATCCGGCGCAACGGGCTTCTCATGCGCCGTGCGCACGCTCTCCCACTCCGCCGCAATCGCCGTTTCGTGCTGCAGGAAGAGCGCCTCTTCCCACAGGAGCCGGATCGCCAGCACATCGGCGATCGTCCGGTCCGTGCCCTCCGCGAGTTCGGCCCGCCAGAGCTCATAACGGGCATATTGCGCCCAGCCGCCGAGCGAGAGGAGAAGCTGATGGAAATAGGTCTCAAGCGCCGCGCGCTTCAGGCCGAGCCGCCGCGTCGCGCGGGCCGCCGCTTCAGCGGCATTCTCCGGCGCGTCGGCGACGAAGGCGGCGAACCCCTTCAGTCCCATGATCTCTGGTGTGAGATCATGCACGGCATGGGCCCGGAAGGCCGCCCAGGCGCTTTTGCCGCGCGGGGCCGCCCACAGCGCCTGGCCTTGATCGAAATAGCCGCCCGCCCAGGTCCCGAAACGCTCCGCGATCAATCCCGGCCAATCCGTGCCGCCCGCACGCGCCGCCAGATCGGCGATGGTCGGAAGCGCTTCCGGCGCATCCGGGACAATGCTTGCCGCATCCTTCAAGGCTTGGACGCTTTCCGGCTTGCCGTCATACGGCGAAGCGGCAAGCGCGGCCGCGAGGTCCGCCTCCCCGATCCCGCCCGAGGCAATGCGCTCACGGTACCAGGCGCGCGGCATCGTCACTGGAATACCGCCGATGCGGGCAAGACGCGCGCCGGTGTCCGCCAGGGTTTCGGCCGTCTGGCCGAGGAAGGGGTTGACCGCGACGCTGGAAGCAAGCGGCCAGACCGGCGGGATCTGGCGCGCGGCCGCGTCGGCGGCGCGTTCGACTGCGGAGAGGTCGAGGGATTCGATCGCGTCGGTTCCGTTTGTCATGGACATGGTCTCCTCTCAAGCGCGGGATCAGGATGGGCGGCGGACGGCCCAGCCGCCGAGCAGGCGGTCAAACACCGCATTGGCGTAGAGACCGTTCGACAGATGGACACGCAGACCTGCGGCCGCCGGGTGATAGGCCCAGAGCGGGAACATGGATTGCGCCACCGCGACGAGACCGAAACTGAACACGGCAAGCACGATCAGCGCCCACTCAAGCGGTCCTGGCGCGGGCGTCGCCGGAAGCGTCCCGGCGGCGAGCCATTCGGCCCCCGTTTGAAGGGCGAAATAGCTGACCGAGGCGGCGACGGCATAGACCGCGATGCGTCTGGTGAGAACGCGCGGCGCGGCATCGGCGAGGCCTTGCGCGATCAGATAGGCGACCCCGAAGATCAGGATCGCACCCAGCGCGACCGCCTGGGGCGACTTCGCCTCGAAGCCGAAGGTAAAGCCGATCGCGGCATAGATCAAAAGCGCCAGCCCGAAGGCGCGGGTAACCGCCCAGCCATTGGGGATCGCGACCGGACCCGGCCTGCGGATCGCGGCCACCTGGTCGACGGCCATGCCGGAGGCGAGGAAGGCATGGGCCTTGTAGAGCGAGTGCGCCACGATATGGAGGAGCGCGAGCGGGAAGAGCGCCAGGCCGCACTGCATGATCATGAAGCCCATCTGCGCGATGGTCGACCAGGCGAGCGAGGTCTTCACGGCGGGCTGGGTCAGCATGGCGAGGCCGCCGAAGAGCGCGGTGATGCCGCCCACCGTCACCAGCACCGCGAGCACGCCCGGCGACAGCAGCATGACGTCGGCGAACCGGATCAGAAGGAAGCCGCCCGCATTGATCACGCCCGCATGGAGGAGCGCGGAGACCGGGGTCGGCGTCTCCATCACCTCTGTGAGCCAGCCATGGGTCGGGAATTGCGCCGATTTCAGGAGCGCGGCAAGCGCGATCAGCCCCGCCGCCCAATAGGCGGCAATGGGCGCCGTTCCGTCGCGGGCGGCCGCGAGGATGGCCGCGATGTCGAGCGTGCCATAGCCTGTCGCGAGAAGGACGGCCGCGCCGATGAGGGCCACATCGCCGAGCATCGTCGTCACCCGCTTCTTGCGCGCCGCGCGCCGCGCCTGCACCCTGTCGGCGTAGAAGAGAAGAAGCCGCTGCAGCCCGAAGCCCGTCGCCATCCAGGCGAGCGCGAACTGGACGAGATTGCCCGCCTGCACGAGCAGCAGGACCGCGGCAAGCGTCGCCGCCATCCAGCCGATGAAAGCGCCCTGGCGCGCTTCGCCGTCGAGATAGGAGGCGGAGTAGCGCAGCACCACCCAGCCGATGAAGGCGACAAGCAGCAGCATGGTGGCGCTGACCGCATCGAGGCGCGGCGCGATCCCCGCCCCGGCAAGGCCGATCAGGGGCCCCGTGCCCGGCCCCGCAACGGCGAGCGCAACGACGGAAGCAGCGGCGGCGGCCAGGGCCAGAAGGGCGGCGGCCTCCGCCACGATCGGGAGCGCGCGCGGACGGCGGCCCTGCTGGCCGAGCGCAAAGAGCGCGGCGAGGATCAGCATGGCGGGCGCGGCAAGCGGGATCAGATAAAGCGGCATGGTCAGCGTTTTCCCGTAGGGTTGAACGTCGCCAAGCACCTAGTGCGCCTGGATCAAAAAGAAAAATATATTGTTTCTTCAATATCGTTCTGTTTTATAGAACGATCATGGCGGCCGAACTCAACTATCACCATTTGCGCTATTTCCAGATCGTCGCGCATGAGGGCCACCTCACCCGCGCGGCGGAGCGGCTGAACGTGTCGCAATCGGCGCTGTCCTCGCAGATCCGCCAGCTTGAGGAGCGGCTGGGACAGGCGCTGTTCGAGCGGCGCGGACGGGCCCTGCATCTGACGGAGGCGGGCCGCATCGCGCTCGACCATGCCGATTCCATCTTCGCCACCGGACGGGAACTGGTCGCGACGCTTCAGCACAGCGGCAAACACCGCCGGGCGTTGCGCGTCGGCGCGCTCGCTACTTTGTCGCGCAATTTCCAGCTGGCCGCCCTGCGCCCGGTTCTCAGCCGCCCGGATGTGGAGGTGATCCTGCGCTCGGGCAGCGCTGCGGAACTTTTCGGCGCGCTTTCCGCCCTCCATCTCGACCTGGTGCTGACGAATCAGCCCCCGCCCGCCGACGCCCTCAGCGCCTTCATCGTGCAACGCCTCGACGAACAGCCGGTCGGCCTGATCGGCGTCCCGGATCTGTGCCCGCCAGGCCTGTCCCTGATCGAGCGCCTGGACGGTTCGGTGCTGATCCTGCCGACGGCGGGGAGCGCGCTCCGCATGGGCTTCGACGCGCTTGCCGACCGGCTGGGCGTGAGCCCGCAGATCGCCGCCGAGGTGGACGACATGGCGATGATGCGGCTTCTGGCGCGCGAGGGCGTGGGTCTTGCCGTCTTGCCGCCGATTGCGGTGCGCGACGAATTGGCGAACGGCGCCTTGATCGAGAGCGCCGAACTGCCGCATCTCACGGAGACCTTCTTCGGCGTGACGGTCGAGCGCCGCTTCCCGAACCCGTTGCTGGCGGAGCTGATGCGGGAGGGGTAATGGGGGATCATAGGGATGGACGCGGTCTCCCCCGCCCTGCTTTATTGCACTCGTTCCAGCAAGGCTGAACCGGGAACCCGCGGCGCCTTCCGGTCCATCGCAGCCCTACGCACCGACTATTTTCACACCGTGAAAACCGAGGGCGAAAAGAAAAAGCGCCCGCCGGAGCGGACGCCTTATCTGGTGCATATCTCAGCTTGTTAACGGCTGGACTGCGATTTCTGAACGATAAAAATTATAAAGGGGAGCCGGTCTTTTGACAAGAGCTATCCAGAAACACGTGAAAAGGGGAGTGCCTTTCGACACTCCCCCCAACTTTGCGCAAGTTCAGAAACCGCACGCCAACCGCAACTACAGGTCTTTGCTTGTCAAAGAACAAGTAAGGAATGCGTTTTAGCCGCCATGCAGCGCATCATTCCGGCAACAGCGCCACTGGCCAGGCGACGTAGCCCCGTCAATATGGGCGCTACCCAATCTCCGGAACCTTGCCAAAATGACATCCTTCGTA
>JAKSCL010000287.1 GCA_022360615.1 Hyphomicrobiales bacterium | reverse complement strand
TGACATGGCCCGATGTGTCGCCGAACACCTGGATTTCGATGTGGCGCGGTGCGCTGACGAACTTCTCGATCAGCACACGCGGATCGCCAAAGGCCGCCTGCGCCTCGCGCACGGCACCCTGCAGCGCCTCTTCGAACTCGATCACCTTGTCGACCCGGCGCATCCCCTTGCCGCCGCCGCCCGCGACCGCCTTGATGAGGACCGGATAGCCGATCTCATAAGCCTTTTCCTTCAGAAAGGCCGGTTCCTGGCGCTCGCCGTGAAAACCCGGAACGACCGGCACGCCCGCCTTTTCCATCAGGGCCTTCGCCCCGTCTTTCAGGCCCATGGCGCGGATCGCGGCGGCCGATGGGCCGATGAAGACGATGCCGGCATCGGCGCAGGCCTCGGCGAACGCCGCATTTTCGGCCAGGAACCCGTAGCCCGGATGGATGGAGGCAGCGCCCGAGACCGACGCCGCCCTCAAGATAGCGTCCTGATCGAGATAGCTCTTGGCCGCTTCCGCCGGGCCGATTGGGTGCGCCTCATCGGCAAGCGCCGCATGAAGCGCCTTGGCATCGGCCTCTGAGTAGACGGCGATGGTGCGGATGCCGAGCGCCTTGGCGGTTCGGATGATGCGGCAGGCGATTTCGCCGCGATTGGCGATCAGGACGGAAGACAGCATGGGCCGTACCTACCGCCCTTTCATGAGTCGGTTCAACACTCAACCACGTTGACGGCGAGGCCGCCGAGGCTCGTTTCCTTGTATTTCTCGTTCATGTCGAGCCCGGTCTGGCGCATGGTCTCGATGCAGGCGTCGAGCGGCACGAAATGCGTGCCGTCCCCCTTCAGCGACAAGGACGCCGCCGACACCGCCTTGATCGCGCCAAGCGCGTTGCGTTCGATGCACGGGATCTGGACGAGCCCTGCAATCGGGTCGCAGGTCATGCCGAGATGATGTTCGAGCGCGATTTCAGCGGCGTTCTCGATCTGCGCATTCGTGCCGCCGAGCGCCGCGCACAGCCCCGCCGCCGCCATGGCGGATGCCGAACCGACCTCACCCTGGCAGCCGACCTCGGCGCCCGAGATCGAGGCGTTGCGCTTTATGATCCCGCCGATGGCCGCCGCCGTGAGAAGGAAGGTCCGCACTTTCTCCGGCCGCGCCTCGAGGCAGAAGTCGAGATAATAGCGGATGACGGCGGGGATCGTGCCCGCCGCCCCGTTGGTGGGGGCGGTGACGACACGCCCGCCCGCGGCATTCTCCTCGTTCACCGCCATGGCGTAGACGCCCATCCAATCGTTGATGGTGTGCGGCTCGCGTAGGTTCGAGGACCACTCCTTTTTCAGCTTGGCATGGATGCCGGCGGCACGGCGCTTCACTTTCAGGCCGCCCGGCAATTCGCCCTCTTGAGCGAGGCCGCGATTGATGCAGGCGTCCATCGCGTCCCAAATGCGGTCGAGGTCCCGATTGAGGCCGGTCCGGCCTGCCGCCTCTTCGTTGGCTTCCATCATGGTCGCGATCGAAAGCCCGGACGCTTCGCCCATGAGAAGCATCTCCTCGGCCGTCCTGAACGGGTAAGGCACCGCCGCCTCGTTTTCGAGAACGCGCCCGCCCTTGCGGATCTCATCCCATTCGGCGCTGTCGGCGACGAAACCGCCGCCGATTGAGTAATAGATGCGCTGGAGGACGGGGCGTCCGAAACCGTCGAGCGCGGAGAAGCGCATGCCGTTCGGATGGCCGGGCAGGCGCTCGCGCTTTTCGATGATGAGATCGTTCTCGGGATCGAAGGCGTAAGCTGGATCGCCTGTGCGCCCCACGGTCTTGCGTTCCTTCACCCCGGCGACAAACGCCTCGACCGCGTCCGGGTCGACGCTATGCGGCATCTCGCCGACGAGGCCCAGGATGACCGCCTTGTCGGTGCCGTGCCCGTGCGCGGTGTAGGCGAGCGAACCATGCAGGCTGACTGTCAGACGGTCGGGGACCGCCTCCATGTGCGCCACCTCGTCCAGAAAGCGCCCCGCCGCCAGCATCGGCCCGACCGTGTGAGAGCTCGACGGCCCGATCCCGATCTTGAAGAGGTCGAAGGTGGAAAGAAACATTGGCGGCTCCTACGGCCCGGATTTAGGAAAGCAGCTCGGAGGTCAGCACGACCGGGATTTTCAGGTAATGCACGCCGTTCTCCTCAGCCGGCGGGAAATTGCCCGCGCGGATATTGGTTTGGATCGAGGGCAAAAGCAGCCGAGGCGTCTTCAGCATCGCATCGCGCTCCGTGCGCATTTTCACGAAATCCCCCCGCGACACGCCGCCGCCCAGATGGATGTTCTTCTCGCGCTCCTCGGCAACCGTCGTCTCCCAGGCGAACACGTCCCGTCCCGGCGCTTTGTAATCGTGACACAGATGGAGAACGGTGTTGCCGGGAAGCGCGAAAAGCTTCTGGATCGAATCGTAGAGAACCGCGGCGTCCCCGCCGGGAAAGTCCGCCCGCGCGGTCCCGAAATCCGGCATGAAGATCGTATCGCCGACAAAGGCATGGCGGCCCATCACATAGGTGATGCAGGCGGGCGTGTGGCCGGGCGTATGGATGACCCGCACGCCGATCTCGCCGATGCCGAACCACTCGTCCTCTTCGAACAGGCGGTCGAAATCGCTACCATCGGTCTTCAGGTCGGTTGCGTTGAAGACCGGACGGAAAATCTCCTGCACTTCGGTAATCGCCGAACCGATGCCGATTTTCGCGCCAGTCTTTGCCTTGACGAAGGGCGAGCCGGAGAGATGGTCGGCATGGGCGTGGGTCTCAAGCGCCCAGATGATATCGACGCCCTTGTCCGCCGCACGGCTCAGGATCCTCTCAACGGAGGCGGTGCTCGCCTTTCCATCGACGATATCGTAGTCGAGGACCGGATCGATGACGGCGGCTTTCCGCGTTACCGGATCGCTGACGAGATAGCTGACCGTGTTCGTGGCCTCGTCGAAAAAGGATTCGATTTCAGGCTGTAGGTTCGAAGCCGCCGCTTCCGTCATCCGCGCTCTCCCTGATTGTCTCCCGGCATCCATCACATCGTGTCAGTCGCGCCGCGCCGCAACGGCTCCGGCCAGAACGCACATCAGTTCGAACATCATCGACACCCCGACCCAAGCCGTATTGCCGCTTGGATCGAAAGGCGGCGAGACCTCAACGAGGTCTGCCCCAACGACATCCAGTCCAGCCAGCCGCCGCACCATCTGCTGTGCCTGAAACGTCGTGAAACCGCCTATTTCCGGCGTGCCGGTGCCGGGCGCGAAGGCCGGGTCTATGCCGTCGATATCGAAGCTCACATAGATGGGGGCCGCGCCCACGATCTCGCGCGCCTCGGCCATCACGGCCTCGATGTCGCGCTCCATCAACTCCTCGATCATGACGATGCGCACCCCGGCCGAACGGCCATAGGTGATATCCTCGCCGTCATACATGGTGCCGCGGATGCCGATCTGGACGACGCGCTTCGGATCGAGAAGCCCTTCCTCGATGGCCCGTCTGAACGGCGTGCCATGGGTGTAGCGCGCACCGCCGAAATACTCGTCGAACAGATCGGTGTGCGCATCGAAATGGATCATGCCGAGAGGCCGGTCCTTGGCGAGCGATCTCAAGATCGGCAGCGAGATCATGTGATCGCCGCCCGCCGACATCGGCGCGACCCCGGCTCTTTTCAGAACATCGAAGAACGCCGTGATCCGGTCGAGCGTATCCATGACGTCGGTCGGGTTGACGGCCACATCGCCCATATCGGCGCAACGGCAGAGCGCAAAGGGATTGACGCCGGTGTGCGGATGCATATGCCGGATCATGGTGGAGAGATCGCGCAATTGCCGGGGCCCGTGGCGCGCGCCGGGCCGGTTCGTCGTGCCCGCATCGAACGGCACCCCCGCAAGACCGATCTCGACATCGTTCAAACGGGTGCTGTCGGGCGCGACAAAGGGCAGCCGCATGAAGGTGGGCACGCCCGCGAAACGCGGCAACACAGACCCGGACACCGGCAGGAAACCTCGATCCTCCATCGTTTTCTCCCCTCAAACGCCGCTAAAAACGCGGCCAACTGCGGACAATGCCGTGTTCACCGTAAGGAGGAACACGAGTACCCCTTTGAATCCAGGGGAATTATAATAGCCTTTTGAAGACCTGTCCGCCGGTGGCGGGATTCGAGGAACGCAGCGGTTCGCGGAACGCATTGAAGACGACGCCCAAAGAGCACTCATGTCCGAATTCCCGATTGATCGCCGAAACGGTCGCGTAGCGCCGCAGGGCGTTGGCCGGTCCCATCTGTTCTGGCCGGGCTTTTTCGCCTTCGTCCTTGCGGCCTGGGCAGCGCTCGCCGCCATGAGCGTCGGCCATCCCGGCCCTTCCGCGACCCTCGGTCCAGGCATGGGCATCGTCGACCGGCTGCTCGGCGATCCCGGCTGGGGCGCGTTTCTGGAGAATTTGTGCACCACGGCGGCCGGAACGCTCTCGCTTCCCGCCCTGTTCGGCATGTGGGCGCTGATGACGCTCGCCATGATGGCGCCGACGGCGCTGCCCTTCTTTTCCGCCTACCGGAACCTTGTGAACGCCAAGCCCGGCGCGGCGGGCGTTCTCGCCCTCCCCGCCCTCGTCCTCGGTTATCTTGGCGTCTGGCTCGCCTTTTCCTTCGTCGCCGCGACGGCGCAGATCGCGCTGACGGGCGCGGGCGCGGTCAGCGATGCGGGCATCAGCACGTCAATGAAGCTCAATGCCGCGCTTCTCCTCGTTGCGGGGCTCTACCAGTTCGCGCCCATGAAACGCTGGGCGCTGAAGGGCTGCCGCACGCCGATGAACTTCTTTCTCACCCGCTGGCGGCATGGGACGGCGGGCGCTTGGACCATGGGCCTTGAGCAGGGCCTGATGTGCTTTGCCTGCTGCTGGGCCTTGATGCTTCTGGCTTTTGCGGGCGGCACCATGAACCTTCTCTGGATGGGCGGCGCGATGCTCGTGATGGCGCTTGAGAAGATGCCGGAAATCGGCGAGGCGATCTCCGCGCCCTTGGGCGTTTTCCTTATTTACGGTTCGGTGTTGACCGGCGCGCTTGCTTTCGGCTTGATCTGAAGCAGGTACAACATTCAGTTGTGTTTTAAGGGTTCGCGCGCATGTCCTCCGACCTGAAGCCCTGGGAAATCAAGGGCGAACTGATCCTCAATTGCAATTGCACGGTGTTCTGCCCTTGCGTCGTCTCCCTCGGCAAGCACCCGCCGACCGAAGGCTTCTGCCAGGCCTGGCTTGGCGTGCGCATCGATGAGGGCCATCACGGCGACGACAACCTCTCGGGCCTCAACGTGGCGATGGTCCTCGACATTCCGGGCCAGATGAGCCGCGGCAACTGGACCGTCGGCACCTTCATCGACGAGAATGCCAGCGACAACGCCTTTGACGGCCTCAACCGCATCTTTTCCGGCCAGGCGCGCGGCACGACGGGCCTCTTCTCGCTGCTGGTCGGCATGCATCTCGGCACCGAGCGCGCCGAAATCGCCTTTGAACGGTCGAACCTCTCCCGCCGCCTCACCGTCGGCAAGAAGATCATCGGCGAGGTCGCGCCGATCGGCGGCGCACATCCCGATGAAGAGGTCAAGGTCACCAACACCGAATACTGGATGGGACCCGATATCACCATCGCCCAGGCCTCCAAGGGCCGGGTGCGTGCCTTCGGCCGGGTCTGGGATTTCGAGGGCCGCTCGGCGGAGATTTGCCGGATCGACTGGCGCGGGCCTTAACGGCGTTTATGGATACTCCGGTCAAGCCGGAGCATGACAGGACAGAAGATGTTAGGCGTCCACGACTTTCGCTAGAGTAGTCTGTTGTAAAGATCATCCCATTCGGGATTGAGCCGCTCGATCAAATCGATCTTCCACTGACGATTCCAGTGCTTAAGGCGCTTTTCGCGTCGGATTGCTGCTTCAACGTCGTCAAACGGCTCGAAGTGGACAAGCGACTTGACGCCATATCGCTTGCTGAAGCCGTTGATCAGACCTTCGCGGTGTTCATAGGCGCGACGGACGAGATCGTTTGTTACACCTATATAGAGCGTCCCTCTTAGCCCGCTTGCCATGATGTAAACGAAGTAAGGCATCGGGTGATCTTTTTGTGGCGTGGATGCTCCGGTCAAGCCGGAGCATGACATGGGGTGTGCTGATCGCGATGCGAGAACGTCAATTAGAGAGCCGGTCTCACGCTCAGCAGTTTTTGCATTTAGCTTCGCGGAGAAGAATACGTCCCGTGGACGTTTGCGCCAGAAGCCAACACTTGTGAATGTCGATACGCTATCCCCACTCTCCGTCATCCTCCGGCTTGACCGGAGGATCCACCTCACATCCGGAACACCCCGAACCGCGTCTCCTCAACGGGCGCGTTCAGCGCCGCGGAAAAGGCGAGCGCCAGCACGCGCCGGGTTTCGGACGGCGCGATGATGCCGTCGTCCCAAAGCCGCGCCGTGGCGTAATAGGGATTGCCCTCTTCCTCATATGTCTCGCGGATGGGCGTCTTGAACGCCTCTTCGTCCTTTTCCGGCCATGTGCCGCCCTCGGCCTCGATATTGTCGCGCTTGACGGTCGCCAGCACGGAGGCCGCCTGCTCGCCGCCCATCACCGAAATCCGGCTGTTCGGCCAGGAGAAGAGAAAACGCGGCGAATAGGCCCGCCCGCACATGCCGTAATTCCCGGCCCCGAAGGAGCCGCCGATCAGGACCGTGATCTTCGGCACGCGGGCGGACGCGACAGCGGTCACGAGCTTCGCCCCGTCCTTGGCGATGCCGCCCGCCTCATAATCGCGCCCGACCATGAAGCCCGTGATGTTCTGCAAAAAAAGAAGCGGAATGCGCCGCTGGCAGCACAGCTCCACGAAATGCGCGCCCTTGAGCGCGCTTTCTGAGAACAGAATCCCGTTATTCGCCAGGATACCCACCGGAATCCCGTGGATATGGGCAAAGCCGGTCACCAGCGTCGTCCCGTAGCGCGCCTTGAACTCGTCGAGTTCGGAAGCGTCCACGATTCGCGCGATCACCTCCTGCACATCGTATTGCGTCGAAAGCGCCTCGGGCACCACGCCGTTCAGCTCCGCCGGATCGTAATGGGGCGCGCACGGTTCGATCAGCGGAATGGCAACGTCCTTACGCGTATTGAGATTGCGCACGATCCGCCGCGCCATACGCAACGCGTGATCGTCGTTCTCGGCGTAATGGTCGGCGACGCCCGAGACCTTGGCGTGCACATGGCTCCGCCAAGGTCCTCAACCGAGACCACCTCCCCCGTCGCGGCCTTCACGAGCGGCGGGCCGCCCAGGAAAATCGTGCCTTGATTGCGCACGATGATGGTCTCGTCCGACATCGCGGGCACATAGGCCCCGCCCGCCGTGCACGAGCCCATGACGACGGCGATCTGCGGAATGCCCTCAGCCGACAGATTCGCCTGATTGTAGAAGATGCGCCCGAAATGCTCCTTATCCGGAAAAACGTCCGTCTGGTGCGGCAGGTTCGCCCCGCCCGAATCGACCAGATAGACGCAGGGCAGCCGATTCTCGCGCGCAATCTCCTGCGCGCGCAGATGTTTCTTGACCGTCATCGGATAATAGGTGCCGCCCTTGATCGTCGCGTCATTGCAGACGATCACGCATTCGCGGCCCTCGATGCGGCCAATCCCGGCAATCACGCCCGCAGCGTGGATGTCGCCCGAATACATGCCAAAGGCGGCAAGCCCGGACAATTCCAGAAACGGGCTGCCCGGATCGATCAGCCGCATCACCCGCTCGCGCGGCAGAAGCTTGCCGCGCGCAAGATGCCGCTCGCGCGCCTTCTCCGGGCCCCCTTGCGCCGCCTCCTCCCGCCGTGCGGAGAGTTCGCCCAAAAGACCCGCCATCGCATCGGCGTTCCGCTTGAAATCGGGCTTTTCCACAGAGATTTCAGAAATGATGCGGCTCACCCGCAGCCTCCCCGGCTTTAGGATTCGTTTGAGGCGACTATGCAGCGGGCGCCGCTATTTGAAAACAAATGAACAAAGCTGGCTAAAGAGGGATCAAACCTCGTCCTCATCAACGATCCAGGGCTCCTTCAAGGCCTCGGCCTGCCAGGCCTTGAAGGCAGGGGTTTCCCGAACCGCCGCCATATAGGCCTGTTCCACTTCGCCGACCTCGACGGCATAGGTGGTGAAACGCGAGACGACCGGCGCATACATCGCGTCTGCACCGCAAAACTTCGCGCCGAACAGGAAGTCCCCGCCCGTTCCATAGGTCGCGCGCGCATGCCGCCAGATGGCGGTGACGCGGGCAATGTCGGCGGCAGCCGCCTCCGATGGCGCGCGGTCGGGCACGGAGCGGCGCATATTCATCGGATAATGGCCGCGAAGCCCCGTGAATCCGGTCGCCATTTCCGAGGAAATCGAACGGGCATGGGCGCGCGCGGCCCAATCGTCCGGCCAGATACCGGTCTCTGGGAAGCGTTCATGGAGATAGTCAAGGATGGCGAGGCTTTCCCAGACCGTCACCTCGCCATCGGTCAGGATGGGAACTTTACCGGCTGGCGAATATTCACGTATAGCGGCTTTCCAGCCCGGCATGTTGAAGTTGAAAAAAATCTCCTCGAATTCGATCCCCGCCGCCGTCATTGCAATCCATGGCCGCATGGACCAGCTCGAATAATTCTTATCGGCAATCACCAGCTTCAACGTCATTCAATGGCCTCATTCTCCGTTTCGGTGCGCGGAGTTTTTCACGCAGGCCAGAGAACCGCAAACGACAAGTTCTTATGAGACCGATCAGCGTTTGTGAGGGAACGTCCGGGTGACGGGAGCGCTCAGTCCTCGCCCACCATGTGCGCGGGTTCCTCCACCGCGCCGCCCGCGTCCTTGAACGCGCTGAAACCGCCTTTGACGTGACCGACGGGCTTCAGCCCCATGCGCTGCACCTGCTGGGTCGCAAGGGCCGAGCGCAAACCGCCCGCGCAGAAAAAGACGAACTGCTTATCCTCGCCGAAAACCGGCTTGTAGTAGGGGCTTTCAGGGTCGATCCAGAATTCCAGCATGCCGCGCGGCGCATGGAAGGCGCCGTTCACCGTGCCCATGCGTTCCAATTCGCGGATATCGCGGATATCGACAAGCACCACATCGTCCCGGCCCTGCATGGCGACCGCTTCTTCAGGCGTGAAGGTGGTGATTTCCTTGTCGGCCTCTGCAACAAGCTCTTTGTAACCTTTGGTGATTGTCTGGGACATGGCGCACCTGGAATAGGAATGACGGAAAAATGAAAACCGGGCGCCGCCGGTCAAGCGGCACCCGGTCATTTAATGCCTTAAGGTTAGGAGTTGAACCCTTAAAGCCTCCCCTTTTCTGGTAAGCCTCCTTGCCGGTCAGTTCGCGACCGTCACCGGTCCGCCGCCGAAATCGCCAACGAGAAAGGCTGCAAGACCGATGATCCCGACCATCAGAACGATCCAAAGAACGGTCTGGGTCCAGTTTGTCCGGTTGTCCGTTGCCATTGGGGCTCTCCTGAAACGTTAGCGTTTCCAGCCCCATTTTTAGAAAATTATAACACAAATATGCGCAAGAACGAAAATAAACCCTCAAGGTCCCGGAAACAGCGCATCGGTCCGCCCCGTCATCCGGTAGGCAACCATCCCCACATACTCCTTGGCCGCAAGATCAACCCGCCTCAGCCCTTGCCCGAGCGATGCGAAGGGCCGGTATATGTCGCGGGAGCCGCGCGTCCGGAAGTCGACCGGGTAAGGAATGATGTTCTCCCAGCCGGCCGCCCGGAACGATCCCATCGCCCGCGGGACGTGAAAGGCCGATGTCACAAGAAGCCAGGTGTCTTCGTCCGAAGGGCCGATATCGGCATAGCTGAAGGCGGCATTTTCCGCCGTGTTCCGCGAGCGGCTTTCGAATGTGACGCGGGCCGGGTCGATGCCGGTTCCATCGAAAAGCGTGCGGGCAAGCGATGCCTCGTTCGAAGCGGCAAAGACAAGCGGTTCGCCACCGCCCGAAAACACGATCCGCGCGTCCGGATAACGGTGGGCAAGGCGCAAGACTTCGGTGAGCCGTTCGCCCGCCTCATTCAATTCCACCGTGTCGCGGATGGCGCTCACATGCGTGTCGAAACTGCCGCCGAGCACGACAATGCCGTCAGGCGCGGCAACCACCTCCGGGGCGGGAAAACGCTCCTCAAGCGGCATGATCAGCCAATGGCCGGCCGGCGACAGACCCAAAACGCCAAACCCCAGAACCGCAAGCGTGACAAAAACCCGCCCCGCCCGGGCAAAGCGCATATAGAGGAACACAACGCCAAGCGCCGCCAAGAGGAAAAGCAGGTTCGATGGCGCAATTAGAAACCAGAGGACCTTAGAAAGCGTGTAGAACACCGAACCTCTCCGTCACCTGCGGCCCGCGCCGCACCTCATCCCTTTTTGAAAACACCAACCCGGCCTCGAAAACACAAGAATGACAGCAGCCACAATCCGCAAGCCAACGGGCTTTGATATCGCGATGATCGTGCTTCTTGGCGCCGTTTGGGCCTCGGCCTTTCAGGCCATGGCCCTTTCTGTCCCCAGTTTCGGGCCGGTCTGGCTTGTGGCGCTCAGGGTCGCCATCGGGTTTCTGGTGCTTCTGCCCTGGGTTCTCTTTCGCGGCATGGTCTGGCCGTCGTCACCGCGCGAGTGGCTTATGGTCGCCTTTCTCGTGTGCGTCAATGTGTTGATCCCGTTCTTCCTTCTCTCCTGGGCAGCCCAGATTATCCCCTCCGGCCAGCTTGCTCTTCTTATGGGGATCACGCCTCTCCTCGGCCTCGTGCTCTCGCATTTCATGACCCATGACGACAAGTTCAACCTGTTGAAGCTCGCCGCCGTGATTTTGGGTTTCTGCGGGATTTCCGTCGTCGTCGGCCAGAGCGCGTTCGAGGGCATCGGCGACAAGCTTGTCGCCCAGCTTGTGACGCTTTTATCCGGCGCATGTTATGTCACGAGCGGTCTTGTCCTGCGGAAACTGGACCGCCTGCCGCCAACGCGGCTTTCAGCGATGGTGCTTGGTTTTTCGGCGCTTGCCTTCCTCCCCTTCTCGGCCCTCACGCAGCCGCTGCCGTCCGCACCCGACATGACGGCGCTCTTGGCCCTTCTCTATCTCGGGATCTTCCCAACGGGGCTTGCCTATATTCTCCGCATGGAGATGATCCGGCGCGTCGGCGTCAGCGTCTTTTCCCATGTGGGCAATCTGATCCCGGTCTTTGGCGTCGTTTTCGGTGCCGTTCTTCTGGCCGAGCCCGTTACCCTTTCGACCGTCGCCGCGCTGCTTCTCATTCTGACGGGCCTTGGCCTGGCACGCGCCGCCTCCCGCCCTGAAAAAGCACCCCCCAAACCCGCCCCCCCACCGCCGCAAGCCTGAATCCCAACATGATTCCGTATTAAACGAATCATTTTGAGACAAACGCCGATCAGAGCTTTACGATTTATGCAAGAAGCCGGCGCTAGATTGTGTTCAAGGCGTGGGATTGCGTGTGCGGATGCGTAAGATCGAAACCAAAACGAGGCAACAATGTGCAGCGGGCGGAACGGGATCCGCTGCCGCCGTGCTTGCGGGCCTTGGCTTGGTGATATGGTTCGCGCTCTCCCATGCGCCGATGCTGTTCGGATTGGCATCAAGCCCGGTCTTCGGCTGGAACGCTCATGGCGCCTTTGAGACCGCACTGCCGGTGATGGCGGCTGCCGTTGGATACTATGCCCACAAATATCCACGCGGCGCCGCGCTGACCCCCGTCTGGATTGTTACCGGCCACGCCTTCGGCATGTTGGTTTTTATTCCCCCTGGCATCGCCGCGCAGAACTATGCCCTCGCCTGCGCGCTCACGCTTGCCGGGCTCGTGGTGGTCCTTATGGCCGCCGCCGGTCTGGCGCGGCTGGTTGTGTTCCTATCCTCGCGCCAAGCGGAACACTTGGACCGCTGAAAAGGCCCTTGAGCGCTTAAGCTCTCAGACGCGCGTTCTCCGGATCGAAGGGCGATTCCGGGATCACGGTCGCGGGATGCCGCCGCCCGAGGATCTCGACCTCCAGCGAAGACCCTTCTGCCGCCAGTTCCGGCCGCACCATGCCGAGCGCCAGAGACTTGCCCAACCGCCAGCCATAATTGCCGCTAGTGCAGCGCCCGACCAGATCGCCGTTCAGATAGATGGGCTCGTTGCCGCGGGCATCGGCATCGCTCACATCATGGACTTCCATCGTGACGAAGGCGTTCTTGAAGCCCGTCTCGCGCCACTTCACAAGCGCATCCCGGCCGATGAACTGGCCCTTGTTGGGATGGACGAAGCGGTCGAGCGCCGA
>JAKSCL010000158.1 GCA_022360615.1 Hyphomicrobiales bacterium | reverse complement strand
TTTCTTTCAATCGTTCATCCACGCTTCAAGAACGAGCGATCTATCTACAAGACTATATTTCGGTTGGAGAAAAGTTAAAAATATTCGCCGGACTACGCTATACCGACGCCGAGGGGAATTTCACGCTCACCAGCGGACCGAGGTCCGGTTCAGATACGGCACTCGATTATACAGCGGGTGCCGTCTATAACTTTCAACCGGAATTCAATCCCTTTTTTAGCTACTCCACAGCGTTGACACCGCAAACAGGTGCGCAATCCGGCAGCGGTGATGCTGTGCCGTTCCGCGAAGGGGAGCAGATCGAGGTAGGCTTGAAGAGCGAATGGCTCGGCGGCCAGCTGGCCACTACCGCGAGTGTCTTCCAAATTGAACAAACCAATATCAGTGAAGGTGACCCAGCCAACCCGGGTTTTTTCATTCTCGCTGGCGATCAGCGCACGCGCGGCTTCGAGTTCGAGGCGGTTGGCAAAGTTACCGACCAGTTCAGCGTACTCGGTGGCTACAGTTATCTCGATGCGGAATTCACTGCAGGAACGAACGAGGGCAACAGGCCGCACAGCGTACCGAAGCACAAGGTCTCCTTGTTCGGGCAATACGAGTTCGCGGGGGAACTTGCGGGATGGCGGACCGGCCTCGGCTTTGTCCATGTCGGCGCGCGCCAGGGCAACAACGCCAACACCTTCAAATTACCGACCTATGAGCGCGTGGACGCCTTTATAGGCTACGAGCGCGGCGGTTTCGACTTCCGGCTGGCTATCGAGAACGTGCTGAACGAGGACTATATCATCGGCGCTGACGCGGGCGGCAATTTCGCCCAGGGCGCGCCGCGGTTCTTTACGCTCACAGTCGGTTGCGAATTCTAGTAGGCGAGAGTTTGATATGACGACCCGAGCATGGTTCCGGGTTCATAGCTTCACCGGAGTCATCACGGGACTGTTGCTGTTCGTCATCTGCTGGAGCGGCACGTTCGCCGTCATTGCGAACGAACTCGACTGGCTGGCGACGCCGGAGACCCGAGTCGCCGTAGGAGCGGAACGACACAGCTGGGGTACGATCGCAAGCGCCGTTCGGTCGACCTATCCGGATGCGGAGATCAACCTCCTGCAAGCACCGCTTTACGCCGGAAGTGCGGCTCAGGTACGGGTTGACTTTCCCAACCAGAAACTCGTTTGGGTTTATGTCGATCCGTACACGGCTGATGTGATCGGCTCCCGGAGTTTTTTTAATACCCAGCGCTTTTTCCGGAGTCTGCACTATACGTTCTTCGGACATCGAATTTTTTATTATGTCGTTACCGTTTCCTCTATCACGCTTCTGGTCTCGCTCACGGCGGGTTTGATTTTTTACAAGCGCTGGTGGCGAGGTTTCCTCCGTTGGCCGGGCGGAAGGGGCCGTGCCTTGTGGAGTGGAATCCATAAGTTCGCGGGACTATGGTCGATCTGGTTCATCGTCGTGATGGTGTTGACGGGTCTCTGGTATCTGGTCGAGCTTTCCAGATCGGATTTCGGTGACGGCAAGGTGAGCTTTGCGGGGTCATCTCCTTCTTCTCTGCACGTCATCCCCCAGCCTACGTCCGATCCGGCGCTTCCGCACCTGCCGATCGATCTTTTGATTGAGCGGGCCGACACACTCCGTCCCGACCTGCGCGCCCGCCAGATTTATCTTAACGACCAAACGGCTGTCTTATGGGGACAGTCTGAGCATTTGTTGGTGCGCGACCGGGCCAACCAGCTCCATCTGGACCGGCGCACGGGCGAGGCGCTCTATAATCAGACCCCGCATGATTACGGCCTTTACTGGCGATGGGCAGACACCGCCGACCCGCTGCATTTCGGCAACTTCGGCGGGCTGTGGAGCAAGGCAGTGTGGTTTGTCTTCGGGCTCGTCCTTTCGGGTCTGGTCCTCACCGGCACCTGGCTGCACGCCCATCGTCTTGCCAGAGAGACCGGCGGCCGGGCCCGCCACCGATGGCCGGGCACCGCCGCGGCGCTCGCCGTTACGCTTCTCGTGCTGGCCGCCTCCGTGCCCTACGGCGTTGCAGAGGCGCGGCGCTACGGGCCGATGGTCGAGGAGGTGCAGCGGTTCCCGGAACTTGCACCCGGCGTGGCCATGGTCATCGCGGGCTGGATCGTGCTCACACTCGCCATTATCGCTGCCTGGATCGTCTTGCTGTGGCGGCCTCAAACGGTTCTGCGAGAGACACCGACCGCGAAAAACGCCGGGTCTCGCGGGGTCAAGGGCAATCGGCGCATATCATGCGAATAGGACGCCTCGCCCTCCCGCCCATCGTAGCGTCTTCCAGAGCCGCAAGAAGTTCGGCAAACGAAACGGCGGCTGGCCTGCATGAGACAAAAACGGGACGAGACACAGCGCCGCCTCGATCCCCACGGAAGGATGACACGATCTTAATGCTTATGCGTCGCATTTGCAAAATGCGATGAAGTTCGCCTTTGACGCGGCCAGACGGCCGCCAAGATTTTATAAATGATGACGAAAGGACCGAAGACATGATCCACTTCCCCCTTGCCCGCGCCAGCCGCCGCCTGGCCCTTGCTGCCGCGCTGACGGTGCCTCTTGCTCTCGGTGCAGGACCCGCGCTCGCCCATGGCGACGAACGCGTCGATCATTACGAGGCCCGCGAATCCGCGACCCTGCAAGAGGCCATCGCTAATTTTTCCGAGTACAACATCAAGCTTGCCGAGGTGCTGGCGCGCTCCGAACTCGGGTCCAGCGATTTCGAGGAGGTGCACGAACTCACCTACACGCTGGAGAACGCGCTCGCCAAAATCCGTGACGACTTGGGCGGTCTCGCCGACACGTTGGAGGCGCTGCATCTGGCTTCCGAGGATCGCACGCTCGAGGAGACCCTTGCCTATGGCGAGGCTTATCTTGAGACCGCGCAGACCCTGGTCCCCTGATCAACGACCTGAACGAAGGGATCGCGAAAAAGAAATGCGTCCCCGGCATGCGGGGGGCACAGACGACCTCCCTGCGCGCTGCGGCCATGCCGGGCAGGCAGGGGCTCGGTCTGTTTCTGCGGCACGTTTATGAGTTTGCCGGGGAACCTCGGCAAGGGGCATGATGCCGAAGGCTCCGTCCGGGCGGCATGCGGCACCGGCCCTAGCCGTTCTGATAACGCGCCGGCCGGAAGCCGCTTTCTTCGACGACATGGGTATCGGCGCCTTCGACACGGTCGGTGTTCTGGCAGCTGACGATCTGGAAGCCGTCCGGTCCACGGACCGTCACCATGCTGATCACCGCGATGCGCTGTCCCGCCTTCCCGCCTGACAGCGGTGTCTGCCCGTCAAGGGTCGAAACGGTGTGGATGATGTGGATGTCAAGCGTTAGTTTTCGGACTTTCAGTTCCGTGATTTCAAGCCTTGCGTTCTGAAAGATGCGGCGAAAGCCATAGTCATGGGCCTTGCGGATGGCCCGGCGGTTGCGCCACCAAAGGCCGACCACATTCACGAAATCCGCATCCTCGATGAAAAGCGCGCCGATGCCATCCGCATCGCCATCATTCCACCGTTCGAAAAAGGCGCGGGCGACCGCCTCACCGCTTTCAAACATGAAGGTCAACTCTCCTCGTTTGGGCGAATGCACCGGCTTGAGGCCGGTGCACCGGAGCCGTTCACGCGACCGCTTGCTTGGCCCCCGCCCCGCTCCACCCGGCGGCACGCAGATAGGCTTCGAAATCCACCGTCTCTCGATGCCAGCGGCGCAAGTATTCCGGCCCGCCATCCATGCCAAAGGTATCGAAATAGCGGTACATCATCATGAGGTCTTCACCCTGTTCCTCGACACACTGTTCCCAGGGCATCTGCTCGAACCGCAGCTCCCGGTCCATGACGCGCGACAGCGTCGCCGTGATCTCATGCATTGTCGAGACATCCCCAGCGAGCGGCATGATCTGTCCGGCCCAGAGATCGGGGTGTTCGAGCGCGGTCACCACCATTGCCGCGATGTCCCGCACCGCCACCTGACGGTAGTGTGTGTCGGGGCGGATGGGGTAGCGCACCGTGCCTGTCGCCATGATCGTTTCCCGGTCCCATTCCCAATTGTCCATGAAGGCAGCTGGGCGGAAAACCGTCCACGGTTTGCCCATGGCGCGCACGTGGGTTTCAATCCGCCATTTGCTCTCCAGATGCGGCACGCCCGTATTGCGGTCCATCGTCGAGGCGCCGCTATAGACCACATGTCCGATACCGGAAGCGGCGGCGGCTGCGGTCAGGTTGATCCCCTGGCGCAGCTCGGCCTCGACTCCGGCTTCGAGAAAGTCCTGCACGGAGAAAAGCGCGGCCGCACCGGCTAGCGCGATTTGAAGCGAGGACGGATCCTCAAGGTCTGCGGCCACGACCTCCGCACCGGCATCCGCCAAGGCTTGGGCGGCGGGCTTTGACGGGGTTCGCGTTAAGGCGCGTACGGCATGGCCGCGCTCGAGCAGACGCTTGGCGACCGCGCCGCCCTGTTTGCCGGTCGCTCCGGCGACCGCGACGGGCTGGGTGTAGACTTTCCGGTCGGGCATCGTTCATCTCCCTTGTTCATGGAAACGCGCCGGCAACGGCGCTCCTCGTGGAGATGCTTGCTGCAAATTCAAAAAGTAGATCGCCATTCGCGCACTTTATGCGCAAATTTGCGCTATCATTTCCCAGCCATGATACGCTTGAGGACGTGGACGAAGGCCTGTACCCTCGGGGTCCGGTGCAGATCGACGTGAGTGACGGCCCAGACCGGTTCGCACCAGTCCTCCTGCGGCGGCAGCACCGCGACGAGGCCTCCGTCGCGCGCCAGATGTTCTGGAGCGAAACCGATTCCGGAACCGGCGCTCACAGCGTCCCAGAGCGCCTTGATGCTGTTGCTGCGCAGGCGGATGCGATCCTCGGGCACGGTTTCGGCGAGCCAGTCGAAATAGGATGTCCGGGGCGCTGCTCCGTCCGGGCCGATGAAACGATGGGCGGAAAATTCAGCCGGGGTCTTCGGGCATCCGTGCTTCGCGGCATAGGCCGGGGCCGCATAGAGACCGGTCCGCAGCGTCAAAGCGCGAAGAACCACGTTGTCGGGGTGCTGCGGCTTGCGCCCAACGCGAAAAGCGATATCCGCCTCGCCATATTCGAGTTTCAAGATCCGGTCGCTGCTCACCACACGCACCGCGACCTCCGGATTGCGGTCCTGGAACCCATTCAGCACCGGCAGGATCAAGGGGACGATCACATCAAGCGCGGTGACGGTCAGTTCGCCGGACAACGCGCCGGACTGCCCTTTCGCGACCCGCTGCAGTTCGTTGAATTGGCCCGTCGTTGCATCGGCGATACGCAACAGTTCACGGCCGAGTTCTGTCGATGTGAACCCGCGTGCATGGCGCTGGAATAGCTTTGCGCCGAGCGCGGCCTCCAAACCATCCACATGACGCGTCACCGTCGCGCGGTGGACGCCGAGCGCTTCGGCTGCTGCGCTAATCGTGCCAAGGCGTGCGACATAAGCCGCTGTCCGGATTTCGTTCCAGTTGTCCATTTCCCAATGCCGCAATAATGCACATTCAGCGCGTAAGATTGCGTATTTAATGCATTTGCACTGCAAGTCATCGCGGGTGATTGGTGAGGCTGAATCAAGCACCGCCACGGCGACGAATGCTAGCGATCAATCAGGACCATGATGAGAGGCCAGAAAGGAGAGGATTTCGGCGAGACACCGTTCCGGGGCTTCCAGGTGGGGCCAGTGTCCGGCACCGTCGATACGCACAATCCGCGAGCCGGCTCCTGTTACATGCGCGGCCCGGGCATAACTCTCCTGCCGGACATGCGGCTCGTCCGACCCGTAGATCATCAGGACCGGCGTTTTGATGCTTTTGACGATAAGGCGGCGGTCCTCGTCGCTCATCCTGGCCCGGTAGTAGTCTACGGCGGCGCGGGAGCGTCCTGCCTGCCTCAGCGCGGCGATCACCTTTTCCATATGGTCTTTGGGCGTGTCCCAACGCGGGCTCCATTTCCGGTAAAGTCTGCGAACCTCCTCGAAGTCCCCTCGCCGCAGCCACCAGTTGGATAGCGGACCGAAACCGAGATAGAAGTTATGCGGCCGGGCCAAGCGTTCCCGAAGTCCAGTCGGAAAAACGCTAAAGGGGGGAATGGCCAATGTCACCAGACACTCAAGCCGTTCCGGCGCCAGGGCCGCGAGAGCGTAGCCGGCCGAAGCGCCCCAATCGTGCCCGATCATCGTCGCCCGCTCGATCTCAAGGGCATCGAGCAGACATATGATATCGTTCGCGAACTGGAGAACGGAGTAATCGCCACTGCCAGGAACATCCGAAGGCATATAGCCGCGCATCGCCATCGCGATGAAACGAACGCCCGCACCGACGAGCGGACCGGTCAGCCCGTTCCAGGTTTCATACGTATCGGGAAAGCCATGAAGAGCGATGACCGGACGTCCCGCCCCTGTCTCGAAGTAGGCAAGCGACGTGCCGTCTCGCCCGATGCATGTTCCGCTGTGCGTCATTTGCTGTCAGCTTCGGTCTTCTGTTGGGACGGGGCCGCCGTTTGTGGACGGCAATTCTGCTGCATGGCGGCGCCGGCTTCTGATAGAACGCCCACCTCCCGCGTGGTCACAGAGACTGGAAAGTAAGTATCGGTCATGATCCTCCACCGTTTGTTCCGCAGCGGCTCTCGGGCGCTTGCCGGGCTGGCCGCCGTGCTTGCGCTCGCAGCCTTGCCATGGCTTCGCAGCGCCCCGTCCTGGGCGGGGAACAGCTTGTTTGATGAAAATCACCGGGTCGAGAATTTCCGGAACATGGACAGGGTGTTTCCCTACCGCACGGTTGCGCGCACCGGAGACATCTGGGCGTTCGGAAATGACCCAAGACCCCTGCCCGCCAGCTATAGCCATAATAGGCAGGATCGCGATCTGTCCGCTTTCCTGGAGCGCACGGTAACAACCGGTCTTCTGGTCGTCCATCGCGGCGATATCGTGCATGAGGAATACCGGCTGGGTGCGGCGGAGAACTCCCGCTTCACTTCCTGGTCTATGGCGAAGTCGGTGCTGTCCGCTTTGATCGGCATCGCCATTGAGGAAGGCCATATCGGCAGCATCGGCGACCCGATCGGACGCTATGTTCCCGCCATCGCCGGGTCCGCTTATGGGCAAGTGTCCATTGAAGACGCCCTGACAATGTCCTCGGGCGTGGCCTTTGACGAGAACTACGCCGACCCGGAGTCGGACATCAACAGGCTGTTCGGCGCCTTTGCCATGGGTACGCCCTTGGAGGAGATTCTCGCCGGTCTGGAGGGCACCCGCGAACCCGGCAGCTACAACGATTATATCAGTTCCGACAGCATGGCGCTGGGTCTGGTGCTTGAAAGCGCCACCGGCATGCCGCTCAGCGAATACCTGGAAACCCGGCTCTGGGAACCCATGGGCGCGGAAGCGGACGCGTTCTGGAACATGGATGCGACGGGCCGCGATTTGGCGTTCTGCTGCCTGAACGCCACCTTGCGCGACTACGCCCGCTTCGGACGGCTCTATCTGGAAGGCGGCGTGCGCGACGGGAAACAGATCGTCCCCGCGGATTGGGTCTCGGCCTCGGTGAACCCCACAGCACCGCATCTGCAACCGGGCGACAATCCGGCCTCGTTCTGGACCTTCGGTTATGGTTATCACTGGTGGATACCGGAAAACCCGCAGGGGGATTTCCTGGCGATCGGGATCTGGGGGCAATACATCTATGTCGATCCGGTTCGCGAGGTCGTCATCGTCAAGACCAGCGCCGATCCCCTGTTCGACGACAGGGACCACGAAAGCGTTGCCGCCTTCCGCGCCATCGCCCGGGCGGCCGCGGGAGAGTGAAAGGCCGGGATATGGCTGAAAAGGGCCGTGTGCTTGGTCTTTATGGCCAATGTTGGAATGGCCATGCCTCTATTTAAAAGCATCTGACATGGAATAACGCCATTTGTGTCTTCGTATCCCTGGTGTCGGCGGCGCGGCAGCTGCCCGAAAACGGAACCAGGAGAAACCCGATGAAACGAATAGCCCTGGCGGGCACGGCACTGACCGTGCTGGTTCTCACGGCACCGGGTGCCCAGGCGGACGGCCTGGACGATGTGTCCGAATTCCTTCCCCACATCGTGCCGGCCCATCACACGCATCGCATTCTCGTTTGCGATGGCGACGACGATGACGACGGCGGCCGTTGCTACTACGTGCGCGTTCCCCGCGGTTACTACGGATACCATTACGAAGGCCGCCATTGGCGCCACCGCCGCGGCTATGACGACGACGATGACGACGGCGGCCGCCGGTATTATCGGCGCGGTTATAGCCGTGACGATAATGACGACGACGACGATTAAGGCGGTTAAGACGGGATGATCATGGCTGATCGAATGAGGCCCGGTTTACCCCGGGCCTCTTTGATTGCGGCTATTCCAGCTTGCTGAACTGCTGGCGCGCCTATTCTGAGCACTGGGTGCTCTTTACCTACCGCTGGAGGGGAAACGGCGGGAAATTATCCGGCAGCAAACCTTTCGCCGCGCGGTGTTGGTTGGGAAGAATCCAGCGCGCCGGGCTCGCCCAGGCCCAGGGCTCCTCGCTCAAATCGATCGCCGGGTCCGTGAATTGCTGCATCGGACGGCCGTTCAGCGCCACGCGGACATCGGCGTAGACCGCGACATCGGGATATCCGCGTTTCTCCCATGCGTCCTCGAGCTTCTGCGCAAACATCCAGGCGATATCGGGACGTGCCAGAACGTTCCGCGCCTGCCGGAACGCCATGACGTTGTAGGGATCGATCTCCCAGGTCCTGCCGCCGTCGGCGGAAACGACACGGAAAGTGCCTTCGCTCACCCGGTCGTGGATGCGCATACGCCATGAAAAGCGGTGCCCATCCCCCGTCCAAGCGACCAGATTGTCGAAGAAGAGCTGCCGCTCCGGCACCGTCACCTGGATAAAGAACCAAACCGCCAATCCACTGAGCATTGCCGGGTGAAGGTTGAACCGCGCCTCCGGCAGGGCCGGTTTCACCGGCAGTTCCTCGAACATGCCAAGCGTTTTGCGTGCCAACCGCTGCGGCCAGTCGGGCGCGAAGAAAATGGTGGTCAGAGCCAGCGTGATCCATGGAAAGATCCCGATGTTGAAAAGCTGCGCATTCGACCAGTGGAAGAAGGCATAGATGATGAAGACGGCAAGTCGGGTCCGATGCCACAGCAGCAAGGGCGCCCCGACCACATGCAGCAGGACCGTGCCCCAGGCAGCGGCGACGAAGGCCCAGTCATATTGGAAGAGGAACCCGTAGAAGATGGCGTCCTCGCGGCCGCTCAGCCAAATGCGTAGCGGCTCCCCCCGCAGCCAATCATCGGTGATCTTCACGGTCCCGGCATAG
>JAKSCL010000376.1 GCA_022360615.1 Hyphomicrobiales bacterium | reverse complement strand
CAAGGCTATTTCGGCGGTTGGACGGATCTTATCTTCCAGCGTTTCATCGAGATTTGGACATCGGTGCCGTCGCTTTATCTTCTCATCATCATCGCGTCGGTGATCGAGCCTACTTTCTGGGTGCTCCTTGGGATACTGCTTCTCTTCTCCTGGGTAGCGCTTGTCGGCGTGGTGCGCGCGGAATTTCTGCGCGCCCGGAACTTTGAGTATGTGATGGCCGCGCGGGCCCTTGGCGCGGGCAATCTCACCATCATGTTCAAGCATCTGTTGCCGAACGCGATGGTCGCCACCCTCACCTTCATGCCCTTCATTTTGAACGGATCGATTACGACGCTCACTTCACTCGACTTTCTGGGCTTCGGTCTTCCGCCCGGTTCGCCATCGCTGGGCGAGATGTTGGCACAAGGCAAAAACAACCTTCAGGCGCCATGGCTTGGCCTCACCGGGTTCTTCGTCATCGCCATCATGCTGTCGCTTCTCATCTTCATCGGCGAGGCCGTACGTGACGCCTTCGACCCGAGAAAAACCTTTGCATGAGGATCAATTGCCATGAAACTTCTTTATGCGGACGCCTCGCCCTTTGCCCGCAAGGTGCGGGCGGTGGCTTACGAGTTGGGGCTGCAAGACCGGATCGCTCTTGATTTCATCAAAGCCGTGCCCGGCGCAGAGCCGAACCGCGAATTGGGTGCGGCGAACCCGTTGCGGAAGATTCCGACCCTTCTTCTCGATGACGGCCGGTCCATCTACGATTCCACGGTCATTTGCGAATATCTTGATGGCCTTGTGCCGGAGATCGCCTTGATCCCATCCGATGGCGCTCAACGCGCCGAAGTGATGACCGAGCACGCACTCGCCAACGGCCTGATGGATGCGGCCGTGGGCCTGCGTTACGAGACCGCGGTCCGGCCTGAGGATGCGCGCTGGCCATCCTGGATCGCCGATCACTGGGACCGTATCGACACGGGGCTCGACTGGTTTGAGGCGAACAGCGGCCGTTTAGCAGAGCCCATCAATCTGGCGCAGATCGCGCTCGGCTGCCTGATGGGTTATCTCGATTTCCGCTTTGCCGAAAAAGGCTGGCGCAGCAACCGCCCAAAAATCGCAGCTTGGGGCGAGACAATGCTTTCCCGGCCATCCTTCACCGAAACGGTCCCGGCTGGATGAGCGAAGCGTCCCTGCTTTCCATCAACGGCCTGCATGTGGATTTCCGCCAGGCCGGTGCGGTGACGCATGCCGTAAAAGACGTCTCCTTCGACATTAAATCTGGCGAAACGATCGCTCTTGTCGGTGAGTCCGGATCCGGAAAGTCGGTAACTGCACTCTCCGTCCTCCAACTGCTTCCCTATCCTTCAGCACATCATCCGGCGGGCTCCATCCGCTTCAAAGGCGAGGAACTGATGGACGCGGATGAAGCCACGCTCCGGTCCGTGCGTGGCAATGCCATCTCGATGATTTTCCAGGAGCCAATGACCTCCCTCAACCCACTCCACACCATCGAGCGGCAGGTGGGCGAGATCCTGAAAGTTCACAGGGGTATGAGCGACAAGGCGGCGCGCGAGCGCGTGCTTGAACTTTTGCATCATGTGCGCATCCGCGAGCCTGAAAAGCGGCTCAAGAGTTACCCGCATCAACTCTCCGGCGGACAGCGCCAACGCGTGATGATCGCCATGGCGCTGGCCAACGAACCGGATCTGCTGATTGCCGACGAGCCGACGACGGCGCTCGACGTCACCGTTCAGGCGCAGATACTCGAACTCCTGAACGAGTTGAAACGGGAGAGCGGCCTTTCCATGCTGCTGATCACCCATGATCTGGGGATCGTGCGCAAGATGGCCGAGCGCGTCTGCGTCATGACCAAAGGCGAAATTGTCGAAGCAGGAAAGACGGAAGACATCTTTCAGAGCCCGCAGCATGCCTACACCAAGCATCTGCTTGCCGCAGAACCGAAAGGCACGCCCCCGAAGTCGGACACCAGAGCGCCGGTCGTCGTTGAAGCGGACAACCTTAAGGTTTGGTTTCCGGTCAGGCGCGGTCTGCTCAGAAAAACCGTCGATCATATCAAGGCCGTCGATGGCGTCTCGCTTAAGGTGCGCGCTGGCCAGACGCTCGGCGTGGTTGGGGAATCGGGCTCCGGCAAGACAACGCTTGGCCTTGCGCTTCTACGCCTGATTTCAAGCGACGGGCCGATCGTCTATCTGGGCGACCGGCTGGACGGCAAGGGCTTCAGCGAGATGCGTCCCTTGCGCAAAGATCTCCAGATCGTCTTTCAGGACCCATACGGCTCGCTCAGCCCGCGCATGTCTGTTGCCGAAATCGTGGCCGAAGGCATGAAAATTCAAGGCGGCATATCTGCGGAAGAAAGCGACCGGCGCGTGGTCGAAGCGCTTGCCGAAGTCGGCCTCGATCCCGAGAGCCGGTTCCGCTATCCGCATGAATTTTCGGGCGGGCAGCGCCAGCGCATCGCGATTGCCCGCGCCATGGTTCTGCAGCCGAATTTCGTCATGCTTGATGAACCGACATCCGCGCTCGACATGTCGGTCCAGGCGCAAATCGTCGATCTTCTGCGCGACATTCAGAAACGCCATGACCTTGCCTATCTCTTTATCTCTCACGATTTGAAAGTGGTGCGCGCGCTGGCCAACGAAGTGATCGTTATGCGCAACGGCAAGGTCGTCGAGCAAGGGCCGTCTGAGGCGATCTTCACCAGCCCGCAAACGGGCTACACGAAAGCACTCATTGCAGCCGCCTTCTCGCTTGAAACCGCGCCTGAAGGCATGGTTTCGGAGTAATCGGACACCTTCCGGCCGGCCACCAGCGATCACCCGTTGACGAGCGGCAGAACCGCATCCAAGAGCCCCGGAAACCGTTTATCCAACTCCCCGCGCCTGAGCGCGTTCATCAATTCGCGGCCTCTTCTGCGGGTGTGGATGAGCCCGGAATTTCTTAAAATCCGAAGGTGATTGGAGCGCGTGCTTTTCGGAATATGGGTGCTGCAAAGCGTGCCTTCGCAGCACATCTCTCCACCGCCCGCAAGCGTACGCACAATCTGCAAACGCGCCGGATCGCCCAGTGCATGAAGCACGGTCTCAAGGGATATGTCGTCAAGACGTGGATGCGTGAACTCAGCCATGACACCAAAATAATCCAAAAAATCTTCTATTCAATAATTTCGAACTGTTGAACGTTTATAAGGCCTACATATTTCGCCTTTATCGAACTATCCGGTAGCGGAAGCTCTCGGTGCATGAAGACGGGCCATCCGATCCCGCCTCACAACCCAATGAAGGACAAACCAGATGAGTGAGAGACTCAAAGGAAAAATCGCGCTTGTGACCGGCGGTTCGCGCGGCATCGGTGCGGCGGTCGCGACACGCTTTGCCAGAGAAGGCGCCCATGTCGCGATCACTTATGCAGGAAACAAGGAAGCGGCGGAAAAAACCGTTTCCGCGATCGAGGCTGAAGGCGTGAAGGGCATAGCCATACGGGCCGACGCTTCCGATCCGGGAGCCTCAGCACGCGCGGTGAATGAGACCGTCACCGCGCTTGGCGGGCTCGATATTCTCGTCCACAATGCCGGTATTGCAGATTTCGCCCCTATTGGGGAGGGTGATTTCGAAGGCTTCCGCCGCCAGTTCTCCATCAATGTCGATGGTGTGTTCGCCGGCACGCAGGCGGCTGCAAACAAAATCAATGATGGCGGGCGTATCATCGTCATCTCAAGCGTAAACGCGCACTCGATGCCTGTTACCGGTGGCGCGGTCTACAGCGCAACGAAGGCGGCCGCCACCGCGCTGGTGCGCGGCTGGGCACGCGATCTCGGCTCCCGCAACATCCTTGTAAACGCCATCCAGCCGGGCCCGGTCGATACCGACCTCAACCCAGCCGATGGCGGCTTTGCCGAGGTTTTGACACCCATGACGGCGCTCAAGCGCTATGGAAAGCCTGAGGAAATCGCCAGTCTCGCGGCCTTTCTGGCCAGCGATGAGGCCTCCTACATCACAGGCGCGGCCATTGATATCGATGGCGGGATGACCGTCTAAGCGTATGTGTTCCGGCTGCTTTTCTGAGAGTACGGATGAGATTCGTGCTCTCAGAACGCGTGTTACCTGCACGCAGTTTCCGTAAACCTCTTGCATATGCGGCGCCGGTGGTGGATGAAAATGGCGATAGTCATGAAACCGATTGCCTTTCTTTCATCCGAATGGAATCCCGCGCCCTGGATCAAGCGTGCCGAAGCCGCCGCGCCCGGCATCGACATCCGCGCTTGGCCAAATATTGGCGGTGATGCGGACGGTATTGCTTATGCCATCGCCTGGAAACCGCCGCGGGACGCTTTTGATGCGCTTCCGAACCTGCAAGTTATCTTTTCGCTGGGAGCGGGCGTCGACCATATCTTCGCTGTTGAACGCCTGCCGGACGTTCCCTTGGTGCGCGCCGTCAATGCCGATCTTACGGCGCGGATGAGCGAGTATGCGGTCATGCACACGCTCATGCATCACCGCCAGCAACGCCTTTTGGACCGGTACCAGTCGGAGCGGATATGGAAGGACCCGCCACAGCCTGCAGCTGCGGAAGTACGGGTGGGGGTGATGGGGCTCGGTGTACTTGGCCGGGATTCGGCGGAAAAGTTGAAGATTATGGGTTTCGACGTCGCAGGCTGGAGCCGGTCGAAAAAAGATATACCCGGCATTCCATCTTACCACGGACCGGATGGGCTCAAGGCGTTTCTTCAGCGCACGGACATCCTCATTGCGCTCCTCCCACATACGACCGAAACGGATGGGATATTAAATTATGCGCTGTTTTCGCAGCTCGCGCATGACGGCGTTTTGGGCGCGCCAATCCTGATCAATGCCGGCCGCGGGCGCTTGCAGGTGGAAGAAGATATCGTCCGGGCCCTTGATGACGGGACGCTCGGCGCCGCGACGCTCGATGTCTTCGTCACCGAGCCTTTACCCGCCGATAGCCCGCTCTGGACGCATCCCAACGTTACCATCACGCCCCACAACGCAGCCGACAGCGACCCGGATGCGATTACGCGCGGGATTCTGAAGCAGATTGAAGCTTATGAGCGCGGCGAGCCGCTCAAAAACGTGGTGGACCCGAAGAAGGGATATTAAAGCCGCTTCACGCTGGTTGGCAGCCCAAAGCTTGTGTCCGCAATGCGCGCAACGGCTTCCTCAAGCGGTTCGGACGCAACCTCCATATGAAAGCCATTTGCATGCAGGAAGCTCTCACCATCGCGCATGATGCCCACATGGCCTTTCCAGAAGACCAGATCGCCGCGCTGAAGCAGCGCACTCACACCACCTTCAACCATCCTGCCCAGTCCCTCTTCCTGCATGTCCGTGTCGCGCGGACAGGCCATGCCGCAAGCGTGGAGCGCCGTCTGCACGATGCCCGAGCAATCAAGACCGATGGAGGTCTTTCCACCCCACAGATAAGGCGTGCATGTGAAACGCTCCGCCACGGCGACGAAGTCCGTCTCAAACGCATCAACGGGTGCAAGCTGTGCCGCCGCCACCCATCCCGTCTCTGAGATCCGGACATAGGGCGTATCGCGCGTTTCGGCCTCCTCAAGCACCGGGCAAGCAGCGTTCATGGGCAGCATATCCACTGGCGGAAGTTTGAGTTCCGGACCGGGATAGACCGGCGCGCGCAGCGCTTTTACGCGGTGGGTCGCCTTCGGCGCGGCCTCATCCAGCGCGTCGGCGGGGCAATAGCCCACATAGGCGTCGCGCTCGATCTGAACCCAAGCCCATTCGTTGTCCACATCGAAGATGCGGACCGTTTCGCCAAAAAGCGCCTCCGTATCGATTCCAGAAGCAAAACCCGGATCGGCGCGCAGCGGCACCGCACCAATGGCTATCGCAGCCGGCCAGCCTTCGGTGTAGCGGTCGGCAGATACCTGCCCCTCCAACCGGATATCGGCAAGATCCGGCCGGTGGGCGTTCAGTCTCCCATCAAGCTGGGTCATGGTTGAGGGGTTCCATTCACATGCTGGGCGATGCGGTCGGCCAGCCGGTCGAGAAAAAGCGTACCATCCACAGTGCGCTGGATGATCACGTTCCTGCGGTCCTGAGGGTCGCGCCGGCGCGTCACAAGCCCCATGCGCCCCATGGTATCAAGCGCCCGTGTAATGACCGGTTTGGTGACACCCAGCTTTTTTGCCAGATCACGCACCGTGTGGGGCGGGCGCTCAAGGTATATCGTCAACAGGATCGCCGTCTGCCGCATGGACAAATCCTCATCGCCGTCGCGCACGAGGTCGAGGACGATGTTATGCCACAGCCTGAGCGCCGCGGTGGAATCGAGCATATCGGACATGACTGACGGCTGCCATCCAGGGCACTTATAAAAAGCACCGGTTTCGTTTCGGTGCCGTTCTATTTAAGGCGGCAATCTTGTCCGTCTCAAGTCATGGCGCGTAGCGTTCGCGCAATAGCGTAAATAGGGCGCGAATTCCCTGGGCCGCGCCGCCTTCGGGCGCACCTGGCATAGCCGTCGGCCGCCAGCCGTAAATGTCGAAGTGGACGTAGCTCTTTGCCTTCTCGACGAAACGGTTGAGGAAAAGAGCGGCCGTGATCGCACCCGCGAAACGTCCTCTGCCCACATTGCTGATTGCTGCAAACTTGGATTCGAGCATCGCCTCATAGCCCGGCCACAAGGGCAGCCGCCAAAGCGGGTCGAAAACGCGTTGGCTGGCTTCCTCAAGACCCGTGGCTAAGGCATCGTCATTGGTAAAAAAGGGCGGCAGATCTGGGCCGAGCGCTACCCGGGCAGCCCCCGTTAGCGTTGCCATATCGATAAGAAGGTCCGGTTCCTCCTCATCGGCCAGAGCAAGCGCATCGGCCAAAACCAGCCGGCCTTCGGCATCGGTGTTGCCGATCTCAACCGTAAGCCCCTTGCGGCTGCTCAGAATATCGCCAGGCCTGAAGGCGTTGCCTGCAATACTGTTTTCAACGGCCGGGATGAGAACACGCAGCCTAATCGCCAGATTCGCCTCCATGATCATGGAGGCAAGACCCAGCACATTGGCCGCGCCGCCCATATCCTTCTTCATCAAGAGCATGCCGTCGGCGCTTTTCAGATCGAGGCCGCCTGTGTCGAAGCATACGCCCTTGCCGATGAGTGTCACTTTTGGATCGCGGCTGTCGCCCCAGATAAGGTCTATGAGCCGCGGCGCGCGCTCCCCCGAAAGTCCTGCCGCCCGTCCGACCGCATGGATCATCGGGAATCCACCGGAAATAAGCTCATCTCCCTTGGTGACGCTGAGGCCGGCGCTATGCGTCTCCGCCAAATGGCGCGCCGCTCTTTCCAGTTCGGCAGGACCCATGTCATTCGCCGGCCGATTGATCAGATCGGCTGCCAAACGGGCACCGTCGGCAATCAGTGCCAGCGTCTCAACATGGAGACCGGCTTGCGGGACGAGGCGGGGATACTGAAAGGCCTGCTCACCGGAGGTCTTGTACGTATCAAACCGATATGCCGAGAGCATGAAGGCCAGGGTCGCCAGTTCCATATTGTCCGGCGGGTTGGAAAATGCGTAAACCGACGGCGGGAGAGACGTAGCAAGTTTTCCTGGTAGCAGGGGCGTGCGTAGCGGGGAGCTCTTTGCACCTAAGCCGAAGACAGCACCGCCAAGCCCGCCGTTCACCGCAGGAAAAAGTGTCAATGCTCCCGCTTCCGGTTTGAAACCGCTTGCGTCGAGCCACGGACCGGCCATATCTGGAAGTTCGGCCTTCACCGCATCATATGTGTCCGGTTCAACGAACCAGATAGCGTGCACATTCGTCTCAGAATCGTGGGGCGCAAGGGCAGGATGCACAGTTGCATTTCCTTTCGGTGAAGAGGGCCGCTTGCCCTCCGCGGTCTAGCCGGAAAGTGACAGAATGAAGGCGGCCCAAAGGCCGTTAAGGGACGATTAGGGTTAATT
>JAKSCL010000286.1 GCA_022360615.1 Hyphomicrobiales bacterium | reverse complement strand
GCGAGCGGGAAACACCGTTGCGTACCCTCCGGAAAATCAGGGGGTATACGGCAATCTGGCCTTTTCCTCGAGCGATTGTGATTCCAGTGAGGTGCGGATGGCTTGACACCTGGCGCGTGCAAAATGTCACACTTATGGTCGTTTTGGGAGCATGGCGTGAATACCCTTTGACCGGAGTCACCGACTTGCGTAGGAGAACGTCGGCGCCGGGGTATGTTGAAGACCTGAAATCATGATCGCGTGTAACTTCGCTGAAATACTTCGCTGAGATAACAGCGCGTCCGTATTGGGGGAGTATATATTCATGTCTGAAATAATTGCCGAAATGAGCGACGCGCCAGCGGCGAATGCAGCAAGGCCCAAGAGCGGGCGTAAGGGCTCAGACGTCGAGGCGGATGGGCGGATCGGGCTTGTTTTTTTCGGAATTATTGCAGGTTATTGCTCACTTTTGTTCGGCGCGTCGGCTGCGCTTGCCGCATTGTTCTAGAAACGCGGGAAGCCGTTTTCTGACGGCCTCGCAATTCCGCAGGTTTCAACCATTCGGTCTGATTGGCTTTGCGTTGAGACATTCCAGCAGCGTAACGGGTTTGACCGCGAAAACCGTATTCGGTGTCCCGGCGGCTGCCCATACGCGGTTAAACGCTAGCAGGCCCTCGTCCATGTAAGTGGTCAGCGGACGTGCGTGGCCAAAGGGCGGAATGCCGCCAATGGCGAACCCTGTTACCTCGCGCACGAATTTTGCGTCCGGCCGTTCAATCCCTTCGCCAAGTGCTTTGCCGACAGCTTCCAGATCAACGCGATTCGCGCCCGAAACCAAAAATAGAAGTGGATCGTGTGACCGAGCGCTCTTGAAAACGAGGGATTTCACGATTTGCGCCACATCGCAGCCGCAGGCTAACGCTGCTTCTTCCGCGCTCCGTGTTGGGTGGTCATGGATTGTGATCGCGATATCGAGCCCAAGCGCCTTGGCAGCGTCCGCGATCCGTTGTGAAGCAGAAGGAAGGTCAGTCATTCAGGTGCATCCGGCCTTGAGGTCGATGTGCCCGTGACGGGTGATACGTGCGCTGCTAAAACAGCGCTATTTTGGAAGCAACCCATATGGAAAACCGGCATGGACCTTGTTGCCGTTCTCGTAGGCATTTTCATTTCCGGCGTGGTGACCGCCTTTGTTTTTCTTTTCGGGGGCGCCTTCATCGCCGGACCCACAGCGCTTGCCATTCTGTTCGTCATCGGCACCCTCATCATGCCGCTCGCAATCAGATTGTTCTGGCGGATCTTTGAGGTTTTCCCCGAAGACCGTAAGAATCTCGGCATGCTCGTTCCCATCCCTTTGATGTTCATCAGCGTTCTCATTATTTTTTCCCAGCCTATGCTGCTACGCGGCCTTGGTCTCGATGGTACGCGAGTCATGTCGGCCTGGTTGATCTGGGTTTGCGCCTGCGGATTGGTCGCCGCGGCGCGTGCCAAGGAGAAAGCGGACTAGGCGGTGCGGTTGTGACTGGCCTTCGCCTGCATTTGGGCGCACCCATGGGCGCGTGCAACCAGGCGTGCCGAAGGGGTGCCGGCCGCCGGAAACGACCGGCCGGTGCATAAAGCGTACGGTTGGAGAGGGGAAAACAATGGAATGGATCGTTCTGGCCGCCATCGTGGCAGTCGGCTTTTACGTCATCACGCTCTACAACCGGCTCGTGAAACTTCGCCAGATGGCGAAGGAAGGCTGGAGCGGCATCTCCGTTCAGTTGAAACGTCGCGCCGATCTCATCCCGAATCTGATGGAGACCGTGAAGGGCTATATGGGCCACGAGAAGGAGACGCTCGAACGTGTGACGGAACTGCGCGCTAAAGCGGAAGCCGTGGGTGATGAGCACCCGGCCGAGCGGGCCAAAGTGGAAAGCGCCCTGACAGGCGCGCTTGCCAATGTGATGGCGGTCGCGGAAGACTATCCCGATTTGAAGGCCTCTGAAAACTTCAAGGAACTGCAAGAAGCCCTTGAGGACACCGAAGATCAAATCGAGATGTCACGGCGCTATTACAATGGCGCGGTCCGCAATCTAAACACGGCGGTCGAGCAATTCCCGAGCAATCTCGTCGCCGGCCAGTTCGGCTTCGTCAGCGCTGAATATTTCGAATTGGAGAACCAAGCCGACCGGGCCGTTCCCAAGGTGTCGTTCAACTAACCGTTATCAGCTAAGCTGGAGCCTGCGGATGTCCGCCCCACGCATTCTCTTCTGCATCTTCGGTCTGTGCTTTGCGCTGCTGACCCGCTTGTCGCCCGCTTTGGCGCAAGAGGAGATACTGTCCTTTGAATCCTTTATCGACATTCAGGAAAGCGGCGAACTCGTTGTCACCGAGACGATCACCGTTCGCGCTGAAGGAAATCAGATAAGACGCGGTATTTTCCGGGATTTTCCGATCCGCCACCGCAACGAGAACGGCTTTTTTCACACCGTCGGTTTTCGCGTCGCCGAGGTGTTGCGGAACGGCGAACGCGAGCCGTGGTTCACCGAACGGTTCGGCGACTACCGCCGCCTTTACATCGGCAATGCGGACACGCTTATCGACCGCGGCGTTCACACCTATGAAATCCGCTACGAGACCGACCGCCAGCTTGGCTTTTTCGAGGGCTATGACGAAATCTATTGGAACGTGACCGGGAGCCGTTGGGCCTTCCCGATCCGTCAGGCGGTCGTCCGGATCGTCTTGCCGGAAGGCGCCTCGCCGTTACAGGTGGAGGCCTATACGGGGATTTTGGGCGCAACGGGTACGGCTTTCCGCATTGTGGAACAGGCCGGCCGGACCGTTGTGATCGAGACCACACGGGTCCTTGCACCGGGCGCGGGTTTGACGGTCGCGGTCGGTTTCACGCCCGGTCTGATTGCCGCGCCAAGCAGCATTGGTGAGAACCTGCGGGCGGCTTACGACAATCTGGGTTTTGGCCTCGGCATTGTCGGCGTGATCGGTCTCTTTCTCTATTACATGACGTTTTGGAAGCAAGTGGGCCGGGACCCGGAGAAGGGCACGGTCATTCCGCTCTTCGAGCCCCCGCAAGGTTTTTCTCCAGGCGTCATCTCCTTCGTCCATTTCAAGGGTTTTGGCGCAAGGATGCGCGGTGCCTCGCGGGCTTTTGTCGCCTCGCTTGTTTCGCTCGCGGTGAAGAAGAAGGTCGATATCTCGGAGCGTGACGGCGACATCACCGTCACCGCCCTCGATCTGTCCGAGGAACGGCTGCCGACTGGCGAGAAAACCATCATGCGCCAGATGTTCCATACGCAGAACCAAGCGCTTACCTTCAACAAATCGAATGGCGAGACGCTTAAGCGAACCGCTACCGGCTATCAATCGAAGATCCGCAAGGAGTATGGCGAGCGCTTCTACCGCGAGAACCGGGGCTATTTCGCCGCCGGTATGGTGCTGACCGTCATCCTCGCCGCCATCACGCTCTTCTTCTACTGGCCGGTGGACGGAGAAATCGCGATCATCATACTTCTCACACTGATTGCGGTCATGGCCTCGATCGCGCTTGCCTTTGGAATTGATAGGGTGTCTGCGGGGTGGTCAGGCGGCTTCGTAACGGCGTTTTCGGGGATTTTGATTGCCTTTGTCGGCGGCGCGCTCGGCGGATTGTTGTTGCTCGTCACATTCGCCATCCAGACACCGGTGCAATTCATCTTGGCGCTCGCTTGGGTGCTGGCGATCTTCCTGAACGTCCTCTTCTTCGTCCTCCTGACTGCCCCCACACAAGCAGGCCGCAAGCTGATGGACGATATCGAGGGCTTCAAGATGTATCTTTCGGTTGCAGAGGCCGAGCGCATGAACATGGCGGGAGCCCCCGATTTCTCGACCGATCTCTTTGAACGATACTTGCCTTACGCGATTGGGCTTGGCGTTGAGAAACCGTGGTCTGAGGCGCTTGCCGCGCACCTCGCGCGCGCGGGCATCGCGGAGAGCAGCTACCAGCCAGGATTCTATCACGGCTCGGACTGGAACTCCGGCAATCTCACGCGTTCGGCAAGCGCCATTGGTTCCTCGATTGGCTCGTCCATGACCAGCGCCATGCCCACCCCGAAATCCTCCTCCGGTTCGGGCGGTGGCGGCTTTTCCGGGGGCGGCGGCGGCGGCGGTGGTGGTGGCGGCTGGTGACACGTGTCCACACCTCCCCAGAAAGTGAAGATGACAAGCGTTTCCGCCATTGCTAGGGAGGCGTCGAAGGCCTTCCCTTAAGAAGCATCGTTCTTTTATGCCCGAACTGTTTCTCGAACTTCTTTGCGAAGAAATCCCCGCTCGCATGCAGGTGCGTGCCGCCGGTGATTTGAAAAAGATGGTCACGGACCGGCTGGTGGATGAGGGGCTTGTCTACGAAGCGGCCAGGGCCTTTGTCACCCCGCGCCGGTTAACGCTGGTGGTCGATGGCGTACCCGCCCGCCAGCCCGATAGCCGCGAAGAGCGAAAGGGGCCGCGCGTTGGTGCGCCCGACAAAGCGATTGATGGCTTTCTGCGCGGCACGGGGCTCTCCTCAGTCGAGGAGGCGGAAGTCCGCAAGGACGAGAAAAAGGGCGATTTCTACGTCGCCGTCATCGAGAAGAAAGGGCGGGTGGCTGAAGAGGTGATCGCGGAGATCGTCCCCGCCGTCATTCGGGACTTCCCCTGGCCGAAATCCATGCGTTGGGGCGCGGCTTCAAGCGCGCCCGGCACCGAATGGTCGCCCGAAAACGCCAAAGGGTCCTCAAGTCTCAGATGGGTGCGCCCGCTCGAATCGATCCTCTGTACCTTCGGCCCGGCGACCGAGGATCCTGTCGTGCTTGACTTCGAGATCGACGGCATCGAGGCGGGGAATGAAACCCGCGGCCACCGCTTCATGGCGGCCGACACCGTACATGTGCGCCGGTTCGAGGACTATGAGCAGAAACTGCGCGCTGCCAAGGTTATGATCGACCCGGAAGAGCGCAAGGATGTGATCCTTCACGGCGCCCGCGATCTGGCGCTCGCCAACGGCTTGGAACTCATAGAGGACGATGCGCTCTTGGCTGAAGTCGCGGGCCTTGTCGAATGGCCGGTGCCGCTCATGGGCGGGTTTGACGAAAGCTTCCTGGACATTCCGCCGGAGGTCATCCGCTCGACGATCAAGGCCAATCAGAAGTGTTTCGTCCTGAACAATGCAAAGACCGGCAAACTCGCCAACGCCTTCATCCTGACGGCTAATCTGGAAGCGATGGATGGCGGCAAGGAGATCGTCGCAGGCAATGAACGCGTGATCCGCGCGCGGCTTTCGGACGCCAAATTCTTCTGGGAGACGGACAAGAAAACCCCGCTCGAACACCGTCTGCCGAAACTGAACGAAATCGTCTTCCATGCGAAGCTGGGCTCGGTGCACGACAAGGCCCACGCAATCGCCCGCCTTGCGATGGATTTAGCCGATGCGATTCCCGGAGCAGAGGTGAAAAGCTGCGAGCAGGCGGCACTTCTCGCGAAGGCCGACCTTGTTACTGAAATGGTTGGTGAATTTCCCGAACTTCAAGGGCTGATGGGCGCCTATTATGCCCGAAATGACGGCCTGTCCGACGACATCGCGGAAGCGATTCGGCTGCATTACGCACCGCTCGGTCCGAAAGACGATGTGCCGAAAACACCAACAGCGGCCGTCGCCGCGTTGGCAGACAAGTTCTATAATCTGGTCGGCTTCTTCGGCATTGACGAACGGCCAACCGGCTCAGGTGATCCCTATGCGCTTCGCCGCGCCGCGCTCGGCATCATCCGGATTGTGCTTGAGAATGGGCTTCGATTATCGCTCAAGGAATGGTTTGAGACGACGGTCAGATACTACGGTGCGATCGGTGAAAACGCGCTTGAGCATTGGACCGATGCCTATGATGTCAACGAGGCGCTCCTCTCCTTTTTCATTGAGCGTCTGAAAGTTCATCTGCGCAACGAAGGCAAGCGGCACGATCTGATCGATGCCGTGTTCGCGCTTGAGGGTCAGGATGACCTTCTCTTGATCGTTCGTCGGGTCGAAGCGCTTGCCGGCTTTCTCGATAGCGATGATGGGGCGAACCTCCTCACCGGCTATCGCCGGGCAGCGAACATCCTGCGCGCCGAGGAGAAGAAGGATGGCGTCGCCTATGAGGGCGTGCCCGATCCGGTCTTTTTCAAGCTGCCTCAGGAGACAGCCCTCTTTGAGGCCATCGGCAAGGCGGACGGCGCGGTCAAATCGGCGCTTCGAGACGAGGATTTCGAAGCCGCGATGTTCGCGATGTCGAAATTGCGTGGGCCGCTCGATGCGTTTTTCGAGCACGTCACCGTCAATGACGACAACCCCATCGTGCGCCGCAACCGGCTATGTGTTTTGAACCGCATTCGCGAGGACACAATCAAGGTGGCCGATTTCTCCAGGATTGAGGGGTAGAGCATCATGCGCAAAAAGCATGGCCCCAAAAAGCTCAGGGGGACTTGATCAAAGGGGGGCGGTTTTGCGTAAAAAACGATGCGGCAACAAAGCGACAGGGCGGCGATACGGTTCCGTTTAAGCCGCTGCCGCTATGGCTGCTCTCACCGCGCCATGCCGCGTGCGCATGGCCGGAAGAACCGCGCAGGTCATGTCGGCCGAAAAGACTGAAGGCTACGGTTCCGCCATGACCGATCTCGCAGAAAAGGCCCTGGGCGGGAAAAACCGGCAGGTGGACAAGCCCGTCTGGCTTCCTGTCGCACCGTTCATTTTCCTGATGCTGTGGTCGGGCGGTTTTTCGTTCGCCAAGCTGGCGCTGCCGCATATCGAGCCGATGACGCTTCTACTCGTGCGGTACGACATCGCGCTCGCAGTGCTCTTTGTCCTGTTCCTCATTATCCGACCTCCATTGCCGCGGCGGCGCGTGGATTGGGTTCATCTGGCCGTTGTCGGTTTTCTGATCCAGGTCGTCTATTTCGGCATGTCGTACATCGCCTTCAATCTCGGGGTATCGGCGGGCGGTGTGGCACTGATCGTATCATTGCAGCCGGTTCTTGTTGGCCTGCTTGCGCCGAAGCTTGCGGGTGAGCCGGTCTCGGCGAAACAGTGGCTCGGCTTTGCGCTGGGGCTCGCCGGCGCTGCAATCGTCATTATCTCGCGATCTCAGGTGGCTGTTGAATCCCCCTTGGGCATTGCCTGCGCGGTCTTGGCTCTGATTGGGATGACGGCGGCAACGCTCTACGAAAAACGCTTCGGCGTCTCGCAGCACCCATTGACGGCCAACGTCGTTCAATATGCGGTGGGTGTGTTCGGCATTTTGCCATTTGCACTGACCATGGAGACCATGCGGATCGATTGGGCGCCCGAACTGATGATTGCGCTCGGCTATCTCGTCATCGGGAATTCGCTGATCGCCATCACGCTTCTCCTTGCCATGATCCGTTATGGCGCGGCTTCCAAGGTCTCGGCGCTGTTCTTCCTGGTACCCCCATTGGCCGCTGTTCTCGCCTGGGTGATGCTGGGCGAGGAAATGCCGCCACTTGCCTGGACCGGCATGGGGATTGCGGCCTTTGGGGTGGCGCTCGCAACCGGCATCAGATTTCGGTTGCCGCTCAGGTGAAACAGGTTTTGAAGAAGGTGTTAGGCAGGCGGCTACCGGAAGCGGCATGCATCCTGGGCAAAATGCGGGGGAGTGTGCCTGCGCCAGGGGCGATGGCGCCAGATGCTCCAACCCGGTTTACGCGCGGTTGCTCCGAAGAGAACCAACAGCCGTGAAGAAACACCTGTTCAAGATGAAAGCTATCCCCGGTGCCACCTGCTTGGTGTCACATTATCGTCATCTTAAAGAATGGGCAATATGTGCGCAAAATTTTTGCACAGACTGCCCGGTTCAAACTCCCGCCCTGTCCCGTTGTAAAGCATCCCGCTTGACGGCGTTCGGCACAGTCTCAACATCCGCGCATTGCGTTTTGGACCAAAACACGGTTATGCAACGGCGCTTTCTTTTGACGGTTGCAGCCTGACATAGTTTTGAATTCCGGATTTGCGGGGGACGCCGCAGCCGACGCTTTGATTGGGCCAGCGACCGAAATAGACGGGAACCTTGGTGATGTCGAAATGGGTGTACACGTTTGGCGATGGCCATGCGGAGGGCAATGCCGCCATGCGCAACCTGTTGGGCGGGAAGGGCGCGAATCTGGCGGAAATGTCTGCCCTCGGATTGCCGGTGCCGCCGGGTTTCACGATATCGACCGAGGTCTGCACCCACTTTTATAACCATGACCAGAAATATCCAGAGACGCTTGACCGAGAGATCGATGTGGCGCTCGCGCATGTGGGGGCGCTGGCGGGCAAGACGTTTGGCGATTCCGAAAATCCGCTTCTCGTTTCGGTGCGCTCCGGTGCCCGCGCTTCGATGCCGGGTATGATGGACACGGTCTTGAACCTTGGACTGAATGACGAAACGGTCGAAGCCGTTGCCGCCCGGGCGAATGATGCGCGTTTTGCTTACGATTCTTACCGGCGTTTCATCCAAATGTACGGTGACGTGGTGATGGGGGTCGACCATCACGAATTCGAGGCGATCCTCGATGACGTGAAGGTTCAAGAAGGCTTCTCTGAGGACACCGAATTGACGGCCGATCACTGGAAGGGTGTGATTGACCGGTACAAACGGCTCATCGAGGAAGAGCTTGAGCAGCCTTTTCCCCAGGACCCGCGCGAGCAGCTTTGGGGAGCTGTCGGTGCCGTCTTCTCGTCCTGGATGAATCAGCGTGCCATCACTTATCGCCGTCTCCACAACATCCCGGCTGAATGGGGTACGGCGGTGAACGTGCAGGCGATGGTGTTCGGCAATATGGGCGAAACCAGCGCCACGGGCGTTGCCTTCACCCGCAATCCATCCACCGGCGAGAACGCGCTTTACGGTGAGTTCCTCATCAACGCCCAGGGGGAGGACGTAGTCGCCGGCATCAGAACACCGCAGGAACTGACCGAGTCTTCAAGAGTTGCGGCGGGCTCCGATAGGCCTTCCCTGGAGGCGGTGATGCCGAAAGCTTTTGGCGAGTTTTTGGGCATTTGCGAAAAACTCGAAGCGCACTACCGCGACATGCAGGACCTCGAATTCACTATCGAGAACGGCAAGTTGTGGATGTTGCAGACCCGTTCCGGCAAGCGCACGGCAAAGGCTGCTCTTAGAATTGCCGCCGAGATGGCTGAAGCCGGGCTGATCAGCAGCGAGGAAGCGGTTATGCGCATCGACCCGGGCTCCATCGACCAGCTTCTTCACCCGACGATCGATCCTTCAGCCGAGCGCCGTGTTGTCGCAAAGGGACTTCCCGCATCGCCCGGTGCGGCCTCGGGCCATATCGTCTTTTCATCGGATGACGCAGAAGCTGAACGCGCGCGCGGTGAACCGGTCATCCTGGTTCGGGTCGAAACGAGTCCCGAGGATATTCACGGCATGCACGCCGCCGAAGGCATATTGACGACCCGTGGCGGTATGACGAGCCACGCGGCTGTTGTGGCGCGCGGCATGGGCAAGCCCTGCGTGTCGGGTGCTGGTTCTATCCGTGTCGACTATCAAAATCAGGCCATGCATGTTGGCGAGCGCATCTTCCGGAAAGGCGATTTTCTCACCATCGATGGTGCAAGCGGTGAGGTTCTTGAGGGCGAGGTAGCCATGCTGCAGCCCGAGTTGTCCGGCGATTTCGCGAAGGTCATGGAATGGGCAGACGCTACACGCCGCATGAAGGTGCGTGCCAATGCCGAGACCCCGCTTGACGCAAAAACCGCCCGTGATTTTGGCGCAGAAGGCATCGGCCTTAGCCGTACGGAGCACATGTTCTTCGAGGCTGACCGCATCGTCGCCGTGCGCGAGATGATCCTTGCCGACGACGAAGCCGGACGCCGCCGTGCCCTTGAGAAAATCCTGCCCATGCAGCGCAAGGATTTCGTGGAACTCTTCCGCATCATGTCGGGCCTGCCGGTGACGATCCGCCTGCTTGATCCGCCGCTCCACGAGTTCCTGCCTCACGCGGATGACGAGATCGAGGCAGTGGCGGAGGCGCTGGGGGCGGAGCCGCGACACCTGCGCGACCGGGTCGAGGAGTTGAAGGAACTGAACCCCATGCTCGGCCACCGCGGTGTGCGGCTCGCGATCAACTATCCCGAAATCCCGGAAATGCAGGCCCGCGCAATCTTCGAGGCAGCGATCGAGGCCGGTCAGCTGACGGGCGCGCCGGTGCATCCCGAGGTGATGGTGCCGCTTATTGCGACGAAGGCCGAGTTTGATCTGGTGAAGGACCGCATCGCGGCCATCGCCGATGCGGTGATGAGCGAACAGAACACCAAGATCACCTATGATATCGGCACGATGATCGAGCTGCCGCGTGCAGCGCTCAGGGCCGAGGAGATCGCCGAAACGGCTGAGTTTTTCTCTTTCGGCACAAACGACCTCACCCAGACCGTCTTCGGCATTTCGCGCGATGATGCCGCGAGCTTCCTTAGCCGTTACACAGCGCGTGGCATTCTGCCGGATGATCCCTTCGTCACGATCGACCAGGAGGGTGTCGGTGAACTTGTCGCCATCGCAACCGAGCGAGGCCGCAAGGCGCGCCCCGGCATCAAGCTTGGCATCTGCGGCGAGCACGGTGGCGATCCGGCATCCATTCGCTTTTGCCAAACGCTCGGCCTCGATTATGTTTCCTGCTCGCCTTTCCGCGTACCGATTGCCCGTCTTGCGGCGGCGCAGGCGGCGCTTGCAGAAAACGGACGGGACGCGTGATGGGCGTTGGAATTTGGTATCTCGCCTGCTTTGCGTTTGGCTGCCTTGGCGGTTTGTACGCGGGTTATTGGGGCGGCATCGGGCTCCTCATCCTGGGCGCCGCCACTTACTTCATGTCTCCGCCGCGCTTCCGGAACGTCGTAACGGAGCGCCATGCCCTCATTGGCTTTCTGCTGATGGTTGGCGTGAGTGCCGGCATCCTACCGGCACTCATTCGGCTCGGGGTGATTTTTGTCTGACCGAGGATCAACGCTCGCCAATGTCGCGGCGGTGAGAGCCGGTGCAAAACCGGCCCTCGCCCGGGCTCTGTCGCTGATCGAAGCCGATCTCCATGGCGATACCGCAACGGCGCTTCTCGACGATGCCTTTCAAAATCCGCTTGGTTCCATCATCGGGCTCACGGGCCCGCCGGGTGTCGGCAAGTCGACGCTCACGAATGTACTCATCCGGCGCTTCCGCGAAGCGGGCAAAACGGTGGGCGTCATCGCGGTCGACCCGTCATCCGTGCTGACCGGCGGTGCGCTTTTGGGTGACCGCACCCGGCTTTCGACCGATCCCGACGATCACGGCGTTTTCGTCCGGTCGATGGCGGCCCGTGACCGGCTGGGCGGTCTTTCCGATCGCGCGGTCGCGGGCGCCGTCCTGATGCAGTCCGTGTATCACCGTGTGATTGTTGAATCGGTTGGCATTGGCCAGTCGGAGGCCGACATCGCGAACCTTGCAGATTTGACTGTGCTCTGCATCCAGCCGGGATCGGGCGACAGCCTGCAGTTCATGAAGGCGGGCATCATGGAGGTGCCTGATATCGTTGCCGTTACAAAGGCTGATATGGGCGATGCCGCCCGGCGCGCCGTTGCCGACGTTGAAGGCGCGCTCTCCCTGTCCGGTGTCAAGGTGCCCGTCATGGCGTTGTCGTCCACGACAGGCGACGGCGTTGATCTGCTTATGGAGACAATCGCTGACGTGCTGGCCGAGGCCGGAAAAAAGAAACCCCGTATTCGCGAGGAACGCGCGCGGTACTGGGTGCGTGACGGGATCAAGACATATTTAGGCAAAGATGGGCTGGAGCGCTTCGATTGCTTGCCGCCCAATGCGCCGGATAGGCCATTTTCAGCCTTGAAAGAGACGCTTGCCGGACTGAGGCGTGAGACACGGTGATCGCACGGCATGCCACGACATCTTTCTTCGCCCATAATCAGACATGTCCGACCCTCTTGTTCTCTTTGCGGATGACCGTGACGGCGGAGCCTTGATGTTTCGCCGTCCCGTCGCGCGCTTCACGGCCTGGGAGACGGATGCGGTTGAGGGATGCTTTGAGGCGATGGACAGCGCGCGGGCGGATGGTCTCTGGCTCGCCGGTTATGCATCTTACGAGCTAGGCTATGCGCTCGAACCCCGGCTGGTGCCACACCTGCCTCCTGAGCGGCGTGTTCCGCTGATTTGTTTCGCCGCATTCGAGCGCCCGGAGCCGCAGGAAGCCGTCGATGAATGGTTTCGCCGCGCCACAGAAGCCCAGGCGCTGGCAACCGTTTCTGTTCCCGAACCCGCCTGGAGCATCGACACCTACCGCCAGCGCTTTGAGAGGGTGAAAGGCTGGATCGCAGCTGGCGATTTCTATCAAGCCAACCTGACCTTCCCCATGCGTTGCCGCATCGCCGGCCCGCCCGCTGGTCTGTTCGCCCGGCTCAAAAAGGTCCAGCCGGTTGAAAAAAGCGTTTTTGCCGATCTTGGAGAAGGGCCTGTGGTGCTCTCGCGTTCGCCCGAACTATTTTTCAATACCGATGGCAAGGGCCGTATCGAAACCCGGCCCATTAAAGGAACGGCGCCACGTGATCTCGACCCGGCCCGCGATCGCGCAGTCGCGTTGGAGCTTGCGGGCGATGAGAAGAACCGCGCCGAAAATCTTATGATCGTCGACCTGATGCGCAATGACCTCTCATGCATATCGGAAGTGGGTACCGTAAAAGTGCCGGAACTCTTCAAGATCGAATCCTATGAAACCGTGCATCAGATGGTCTCGCGCGTGACCGCCGGACTTCTCCCCGGTATCGCGATCGGCGATCTTTTTCACGCCCTTTTTCCCTGCGGTTCGGTGACGGGCGCACCGAAAATCCGGGCGATGGAAGCGATCCGCGAACTGGAAGATGCGCCGCGCAACGCTTATTGCGGTTCGCTTGGCTGGTTTGCGCCCGATGGATCGGCATCGGCCAACGTGGCTATCCGCACCATTTCGGTCTACGCAGACGGTGAGGCGGAATTCAATGTCGGCGGCGGGGTGGTCTACGATTCAACGGCCGAGGGGGAGTATGAGGAATGTCTCTGGAAAGCCCGATTCGTGACGCGGGTGGCGGGCACCCGCAGTTGATCGAAACGATGTTGTGGGTCCGGGGCGTGGGGTTTCCACGTCTTCCAGGCCATCTTGAGAGGCTTAAGCGATCCGCGCAAACGCTTCGCTATCCCTTCGACCGCAAGCGGATTGTCTCGGTCCTGGAAGAGGGTGAGGCAGGACAAAGAGCAAGGGTTCGTCTCACGCTGAGCGCATCCGGGGCGATCGATGTCACACGCACCGAAATTGCAGCACCCGCAGAAGGGCTGGTCTGGCGCTTGGGCCTGGCGCCCGAACGCCTCGATCCGGATAACCCTTGGCTGCGGCACAAATCGACACACCGCGACCTTTACGATCGCTGGCGCAAGGCGCTGCCGGAAGACGTCGATGAAATGCTGTTTCTGAATACGCGCGGTGAGCTTTGCGAAGGTACGATCACAAACGTTTTCGCCGATTTCGGCCAGGGCCTCGTCACGCCGCCGCTTCACTGCGGCGTGCTGCCTGGGGTGATGCGTGCCGAACTCCTGGAAAAAGGCGATGCCCGGGAAGGCGTGGTTCCTGCTGACGCTCTGAAGGCGGCGCGCCGCATCTTGGTCTCCAACGCCGTGCGCGGCCTTGTTCCAGCCAGACTTGTTTGAAGCAGTATTGCTGTTGCGAAAACCTCACGCTGCGTCGGATTTTTCCGACGTGGTTAAACAAGCATCAACTTATTCACAGGCATTTTACTGATCAGTTTTTGACCACAGTGCCGCCCTGAGGGCGCCACACGGTTTGCGTTAGTTCCGTGCCGATGAAGTCCCTCCCGGTCATAGTCGGCTCAGT
>JAKSCL010000117.1 GCA_022360615.1 Hyphomicrobiales bacterium | reverse complement strand
TAGAGCATGACGGGGTTGTCGAAACTTGCGGCGACTTCACGGATGATGTGGATGGATTCCGCTTCTAGCCGCTTGAGATGACTATTCACTCTTGAGTGCGCTCCTGAGGAACAAAGCCGCTTCTTTTAGCATCTGCAGTATCACTCTCAAGACGGGATATGCGTATTGACGTTCCGCGGTTACGGAAAACCATCGCCGTTCAGGCGGGCGACGTTTCTTTCGCGGCCGCAACGATGTCGGAAAGAAAGCGGGCCGGGGAGCGGTTGGCGGCACTGTCGAAAAGGTGCCGGGATATACGGTTGTAAAGCGTGTGATCGTTCGCCAGCCGGGCAATGGCATCGCCGAAAGCACCGGCGCTGACCTTGGACGCGAGCACGCCGGTTTCACCGTCGATGACCTGTTCGGCAATGCCGCCGACCGGCATCGCGATCACCGGCATGAGGCTTCCAAAAGCAGCCGATGCAATACCGGATTGGCTTGCCTCGACATGCGAGCAAGCCATGGCGTCATAGCGGGAGAGGAAGTCGTCGATGTCGGCATCGCTGAGCCAGCGGTTGCACACCTCCGCATCGAGGGAATCGAGCTGATGCCGGACAGAGGAGATGTCACCCGATCCGGCGACGCCGAGAGCGATGTCCGCGCCGTTTGCGCGGGCGTGTTCGACGGCCTGGATAAGAACGTCGAGCCCCTTATAGGCCATGATACGCCCCAAAAAGAGGAGACGCAGCGGTTTACCTGCTTGCCGTTCCCGCGGTTTCGCCTGAGCCTGGAGGTGAAAGTCCGGGTGGAAGAGTGTAGTGATGTTCTCCCGTTTCACGCCTCGCAATGCCACAAGGTCATCGGTTACGGTTTGACTGAGTGTCACCACTTTGTCGGCCAGACGGGCTTCGCGCAGGAGCCATGGCGTGACCAATGCGGTGCGGTCGCCGGGATGCGGTTTCGCGTCATGAATGATGCTGAGAAACGGGAATCCCAAACGCTGGATGCTTCGGACCAATAGCGGCGTCCAGATATGCGGCATGAGATTAACGATGGCCGCCGGCCGGAGGTCCCGGAACAGGGTCAAGAGGGTCTTTCGGGTTCGGGCAAATGAAAGCGGGCTGAGGGCGCGCGTGCCGCGTGTGAATGTCGGCACCGTGTGGACGCGCGCTCCCGCCGCCATGAGTCCGGCGGCGTTTTCGTTGCTGTTCGAAATGACGAAAGCCGCTGCTGCCTCGCCATCGCGCGCGGCTGTTTCAGCGAGCACCTGCGTGAACTGCACCATGGCGCCGCTGCGGCCGAGATAAAGAAAGACGATTGGGCGTCCGCCCGGCTTTTGGGTCTTTTCCATCGGCTGGGCTCTCGTTCAGGGCGCGCGGCGGCGGTCCTAGAGCCCGTCCGTTTCCGTGACGATATAGATGTCCTTCAGGTTCGAATAAATATCGAGGGCCTCCGTGCCCGGTTCGCGCGTGCCATTGCCCGATTTCCTTAGACCGCCGAAGGGCATATGCGGCTCAGAGCCGTAGGTGCCGGCGTTTATGACCGCGACGCCTGCGCTTACGTGGTGGGCAAAATGCATGGCGCGGTCCACGTCCTTTGTGTGGATGCAAGCTGTCAGGCCGTAGGGGCTGTCATTCGCAACGGCCAGCGCTTCGTCATAGGTTTTAAAGCGATAAAGGACACCGATGGGACCAAACAGTTCGGTCTCCGAAATCGGTGCGTCATAAGGGACATTCTCAAGGATCGTGGGCCGCATGTAGAAGCCGTCCGCCAAGCCCGGTTCATCCGCGCGGTTTCCGCCTGCGAGGAGCTTCGCGCCATTGGCAACGGCCTCGTCCACCGCGGCGGTCATGAGGCTGAGGGCACGTTCGGTGATCACCGGACCGCACATCGCGCCATCTTCGATGCCTATTTTCACCGCCTTGGTCGCCTCGATGAGCACATCTCGAAAACGGTCATAGACGCCATCCTGGATGAGGATGCGCGATGCGGAGGCGCAGCGCTGCCCGGCATTGGAATAGACAGAGAGGCAAACCCAGCGTACCGCCCGCTCAATGTCGGCATCGTCGCACACAACGAGCGGGTTCTTTCCACCCAGTTCAAGCGAGACTTTCTTCATGCGTTTTGCGCAGGCTTCGGCAATCCACTGGCCAGCAGCGGACGAGCCAGTGAATGAGATCACAAGCGTGTCTTCATGTTCGACAAGCGGCATGCCGGCATTTTTGCCATCGCCTTGCAGAACATTAAGGACGCCCGCCGGAAGGCCCGCCTCAATGGCGAGCTTCCCAACCGCATAGGCAGTGTTGGGCGCCGTCTCAGCAGCCTTGAGGACCACGCCGTTTCCGCAAATCATAGCCGGAAAAATCTTCCAGGCGACATTGGCAATCGGCGTGTTCGCCGCGATGATCAGGCCGGCAACGCCAATCGGCTGGCGCACGGTCATATTGTATTTGCCGACTTGGCCCGACGGCATGGTCCGGCCAAATAGACGTGTGCCTTCGCCCGCAAAGAAACGTCCGCACTGAATGGCGCCGCCGACTTCGCCGCGCGCATCCTTGAACGCTTTCCCGGTCTCTTCGGCGACGATCTCGGCGAGCCTATCGGCGTTGTCTTCCATCGCCTGGCAGAGTGCAAAGAGATGGTTGCCGCGTGCAACCGGTGACTGTCCGGCCCAGGCGGGAAAGGCCGCCTTCGCCGCGGCAACCGCTGCGTCCACGTCCTCGGCGGAAGAGGCAGTGAGACGGTTCACGAGGCCGCCGGTTGCCGGGTTGAGATTGTCGAGCGTCTCGCTACGGGCAGCGAGACGCTCCTCACTCCCAACGATGTTCGGGACGATTTCGGGAAGGGCGGGAACAGTGGCCATGTCTTTTGAATACCTCTGCCTGAGCAAGCCTGCTTATTGATTATGATGGGCATTGCAGCGGCATGTATCGGCTTTGCGCCGCCTTGTCACCTCGCGATATTTTTCCGCTTACATGAACAGGCTGATCTCACGAGGGAAGGGCGTTTCCCCCGTGTTCCCACAGCCTCAACCGTTCTGTTTTTCTAAACAAGCCGTTAAAAAATCTGGTTTGTAAACGCGTGGCCGCAATGCTGGTATCGGCTTTGTCAGAAGCGGAGCGAACCCGCCATTGAGGGAGGAAAACAGCGCGTGATACAGACGGCGCGGTCATCGAATGTCGGCCTTGAGCAAAGAGCCTGGCAGATTAGACGCAATGCTCTCCTGATGGGGGAAGTGCAGGGGCAGGGATATATCGGCCAAGCGCTCGGTGTGGCCGATGTCCTCGCCGTCAGCTATTTCCACGCTCTCAATTACAGGCCCAACGATCCCGAATGGGACGGGCGTGATAGGTTCCTCCTTTCGATCGGCCACTACGCGATTGCGCTCTACGCGGCCTTGATCGAGGCAGGTGTGCTGCCCGACGACGAGATCGGCACCTACGGGATGGACCGGAGCCGCATGCCCATGTCGGGTATGGCGGCCTACACGCCGGGCATGGAGATCACCGGTGGATCGCTGGGGCACGGGCTCGGTATTGCGGTCGGAATGGCCCTTGGGCTCAAGCGCAAGCGTAGTGCGGCCTTCGTCTACAATCTTTTGTCCGATGGCGAACTTGGCGAAGGCTCGACCTGGGAAGCGGTGATGTCGGGCGTCCAGCACAGGCTCGACAATCTGATTGCCGTTGTCGACTTCAACGATCAGCAGGCCGACTGCAGATCGACCGACGCGCTTTGCGCAGAGCCTTTGGAAGATAAGTGGGACGCCTTCGGCTGGTACACGCAGCGTGTCGATGGCAATGATATCGAAGCCCTTGTTGCGGCCTTCGACCGGGCACGTGCTTTCGACGAACCGCGCCCCCGCGCGATCATCTGCCAGACGAAGATGTGCAAGGGCATACCCTTTCTGGAGGAGCGCGAGATCACCCATTTTGTGCGGGTCGAGCCCGGTGAATGGGGCAAGGCGCTTGCCATTCATGACGCCCGGAGGCCGCAATGACCGGAACTTTGTCACGGCTTCCGTCGAAATACACGCCCCGCACAGTGCCTATTGGCGAGGATGGGAAACGGCTCACCACGTCGGCGATGATCGCCTCGCTTGATGCCGAAGGGCGCAAGACCGTTTCAGCGCCGTTCGGCCATGCGCTGGTGGAGCTTGCGCGCATGCGCGACGATATCGTCGGATTGACCGCCGATCTTGCAAAGTACACGGACCTACACATCTTTGCGCAGGCCTATCCGGACCGTTTCTATCAGATGGGTATGGCCGAACAGGTGATGATCTCGGCTGCCGCAGGGCTGGCACGCGAGGGCTTCACGCCATTTGCAACGACCTATGCGGTGTTTGCGTCGCGCCGGGCCTATGACTTTATCGCCATGGCGATTGCTGAAGAAAACCTGCCGGTCAAGATCGCCTGCGCGCTGCCCGGGCTGACCACGGGATACGGGCCGAGCCATCAGGCGACCGAAGATCTGGCCATTTTCCGGGGCCTGCCGAACATGACGCTGATCGACCCCTGCGACGCCTGTGACGTGGCGGGCATGGTGCCCGCGATGATCAACGCGCCGGGGCCGGTCTATGCGCGGTTGCTGCGCGGGCAGGGGCCATCGGTTCTGACCCGGCATAAGCCGGATTACCGGTTCCAGCTGGGCAAGGCCCAGATGATCCGGGAGGGCCGGGATGTGCTGGTGGTGTCGAGCGGGTTGATGACCATGCGCGCGCTGGATGCGG
>JAKSCL010000285.1 GCA_022360615.1 Hyphomicrobiales bacterium | reverse complement strand
CCCGGTAGCGGCCTTCCTCGCGTAGCGCACCGAGTTCAGCGCGGAAAAACTCTTCATAGTCCATGGGGGTGTCTCCTTAACACCGTTGTTACGCCAACCGGGCCTGCACCGACGGGGCCCGCCGAAGATGGCGGCGAATCCATCATTCCAGTGCCATGGGATAAACGCGCGGTAGGCTCGTTTTTTCCAAGATACCAACGCCATAAGGCGGCGTCTCTTAGGGGTAATACGAGGAACCAATGCTCGACAATAGCCAAGCCTGCAAGGGTGGCAAGCAGTGCATAGCTCGCTGTTTCATAAGGCGTGGCTTCAGGCAGAAGCGCACCGTGGAAAAGCCAGAAGGTCAAGGCGGTCCCGAGGGTGATCGACACCGGGAAAAAAGTGTTCATCGGTGCCTTGCGGAAATAGGTCTTTAGATAGGTTAGCCGCGCCGGCAGAAATTCTTCGGTGACATTGGGTACGCCGAAAAAGATGTTCATCTTGGCGCTGAGCCGCATGATCCAGAGAATCGCGAAGGTCCAAAAGCCAATCGGGTTTGCGCTGCCGAGAAAGAAGATGCCGAGCGCTAGAACCGTAATGGCAATGGCGATCTCGTGGTGGATAAGGGTCTGAGCGGCATAAATGAAGCGCCGCCATCCGCGGGCGGGCGTCGGGCAGTCGCCCCGGCGTGGCCCCGTAATCACGCCGGACAAGAAACTGACTTCATGCCATCCCCACAGGACAAGGCCGGCCGTGAAGCCGACATAAGCCCCGGCGGCCGTCGCGTCATCCCGCGTCATAAGGAGCGCGGCAATGGCGGCAACCGACAAAAGGCTCGCCGCCAAGAGAGCATTGCTGCTTGAAATACGTTTCATCCGGTCTGCAAGCAGAACCGCCCCGGTGGAGAACCACCAGAGAAAGACGGCAAAGAGGATCGGAAGCCAGATCGCGCTCACTTTTGCGGCCTTCTCGTCATCATGCGTTCGGAACCGTCCGCATCACCAGGCGGGTTGTAGGCGGCTTGTTGTCGGCAAATCGTTTTTCTTCGTCGGGAGTAAGTAGAGCCGGGCAAAGGTTAAGGCAGCCTGAGTACCGAAAAATGCTTTCTTTGCCGCACCTGTAATGCCGCCTTGCCGATGTGCTTCGCCCATCGCCTGGTTGATTTCGTTCAGTCGCGTCATGCCTTTACGGAAAGCCGGATTGTCGATGTCAAGCATGACCGGGAAGCATTGACGGGAAATCTCGCTTGTGATGCGGAAAACCTCATAATCGTACCAGTCGATATCGACGCCGAGCGCTTTGTGGAAAGCAGGCCTGGCATGATCGCGCACATGCATGGTGGCGAAAACGGCCAAAAGGAAGAACCGGATCCAAAGCGTGTTCGTGCCTTCAAGAAGCTTCGGGTTGGCCCGCATCAGGAGCGAGAAGGCTTCGCCGTGGCGAAACTCGTCGTTGCACCATTTCTCGAACCATTTGAAGATGGGATGGAAACGCCGGTCTGGATTGCGCTCCAGATGCCGGAAGATGGTGATGTAGCGGGCGTAACCGATTTTCTCCGACAGATAGGTCGCGTAGAAGATAAACTTCGGCTTGAAGTAGGTGTACTTCTTAGCCTTTGTGAGAAAACCTAGATTGACGCCGATATCGAAGTCTTTCAGCGTGTCGTTGATGAAGCCCGCGTGCCGCGATTCATCGCGAGCCATGTAGGAAAAAAGCTGGCAGATATCGGGGTTCTTGCCGCGCCGTTTCATCTCCTTGTAGAGCACGCAGCCTGAAAACTCGGCGGTGAGCGATGAGACGAGGAAGTCGACGAACTCCTTGCGCAATTCCGGGTCCATCGAGTCGAGATCGACGTCGTCCCACTCATCGGTGCGCTTGAAATGGCCCTTGTTCGGGTCGGAATCCATTTCGGCGATGAGCGCATCCCATTCCCCGCGCACCGAGGAGACATCGGTGCGGTCGAGTTCGTCGAAATCGGTGGTATAGAAGCGGGGATTCAGGAGGGTCGTCTCCTGTGCCATCCGGGTGGTTTCATTGATGCTGTTTTGCGGCGCATCGGCGGGTTTCTCACCCTCCCGGCTTTTTGTTTCGTGACGAAGGGGGACGTTCATAGTTTCGTCTCCTCTGAAAAGCTGAATTCACATAATTCCATGAATTCGAGATCACCGGTCATACGTGTCCACAAACGCTCAATCGGCCCCGCCTGAATGACGGTCGCCCGGCGCTCGAGCACGACCTTCTCGCCATAGGGCACTTCGATCGGTTTGCCGTGGACGATCACCTCGTCGCCGGGCGCGATTTTCACGTCGCCGTCAAGCCGGACGTGCGCGCCAAGACTCTCAAACGTGTTCTCTATTTCCACGGTGCAGGGGACGTCGAAGCGCCGCCGGCCCGATATCAAGTCAGCTATCATTGCGTTTCGCTCCCTTTGTCGATGAGCCGCGCAAAGGCGTGCTGGTTGGTCGGGCCGAAGGCCCTCAGGTCGATCAGGCGGTTGATCGAAGGGTCTTCAAGCGTCACGCGGCCATCGGTCCAAACGGTGAGGCGGAAAGGCGGCTTAGAGCCAACGCCCGCCAGACGGCGCTCCCTCACGAGACTGCGCAAGGACGCCCGGATAAACCCGTTCGTTCCGGGCGCAAGACGGTCGATTTTGCTGCCGGTGACGGCGTTGGTCACAAGAATGGCGCCATCGCTCTGGTCCGTGAAATAGAGGTGGTGGCTTTCGACCGGCTTGGCGTTTGGAAGCCGGACGGTTCCGATCTCATAGGTTTGACCGATGATGATGATCGTGAAAACGAACGCCACCAGCACTCCCACGCCGTAAAGCGGTCCACGCGGGAAGGAGGGGCGGCGGCGCGTTTTGTTGTTCGTGCTTTCCTGTCTCATGGCCCTCGCTCCGCAGTTTCCGTTAATGCGCCGCCGGCGCCAGACCTTGAGGCGCGGCGTCTTGGTCCGCTGGAACCTTTCCGTCCGGGAGCGGTGCAGGTTGAATGGAACGAGCCGGTTCGCCGCTTGCCGCGGCAAGCGCACTGGCTAAAATCCGGGTCGCCCTTTCCGCATCCGGCACACCGCGCAGCATTGGCTGCGGGTTGCTCAGGTGCCAGGGGCGGGCATGCGGCCACAAAAAGAAGTAAGCTAGGTGCTCACCCTTGGTGAGCTTCACAGGGATATCGCCCGTGCCGTCAAGGTAGAGCTTTGACTCGGCCCCATCGATCTTGCTGAACGGGATGTTCAGCGTCCGGGGCAGTGCAACGGCATAGCGCATCACGATCCGCTTACTGGTGATCGTGTAGACAGTCATCCGCGCCATGAGCCAGGCCACCATCGCAAAGAAACCGATCGGGAAGAGGGCGACGGCCACGATCAAAAGCCCGTCTCCGAATGCCGAGAGCGCCCCATCGCCCTCCCAAAAGCCCGCAAAAACACGCCAGGCCGCGATAATTCCGAAATAGACGGCAATCTCCTGGATGTGAAAGGCACGGATGGCGAGCGCCCTCCAGTCGGGCGTTCCCTGCCAGAGAATGTCTTCGCCTTTCGGCGGGCGTGCCGGAAGGCCCGGAATAGGTTCAACGGCAAAATCGTCGTGATCGCTCATAACCATGGCTCCGCGCGTTGAGGGGTCGCATAGAGTTGGCCGCCGCCGTAATAGGCCGTGATTTTTTCCTCCTCGAGGAAGGTGATCGAATCCGGCTTTTTCAGCTTCGGCACATCGGCGAATTGCGACGAGAGGATTGCATTGACGTAGATTTGCCGCGCGGGCATTTCCATGTCGCTGAAGTTCACCGGCAAAAGCACCGTTTTGCGAGCAGTACTTGCAGCGGGCGGTGCGCCGCTTTCGCCTTCCGCCGCCGTGCTTTCGGTTGCGGGCGTCACGCCGCCGCCAGGCAGTTCCACTTCATAGTAGCGGGCAATGTACTCAGACCGGTCGATCCAGACGTCTTTTATGGTGCCTGCGACCTTGCGGTCCGCTCCCACGACCTCCATGCCACGCGGGTCGGGATCGCGGCTTTCAAGATAGAACTCTTTTGCCGCCGCCGAGCGCAAGGGCACGATCTTCGGTTCGCCGTCCATTGTCAGGTCGGGCTCATCCTTGCGCTCCGCATAAGCGCCCGGACCGACCGCATCGAGCATCGGATTGCCGGTTGGGCGGCTCGGGGAGCCTGGCCAGACGAACATACGCTCCAGCTTGAACGTGCGCGTTTCGCGCTCGTCGTTCGGCGCCCTGAACGTGCCGCCATGCGGCAGATTGAAGGTTTTGGGTTCGGGAATCCAAATGACGCCGCTTTCCTCCGGCCTGCCGGTTGTGTCCTCCTCGAGCGGATAGCCTTCGCGGCGATCCTCCCGGCGCAGGTAGAAGACAAGGCCGAAGAAGAAAATGGTGAACGCTATGAGCGCCAATTGCGCCACATCGATATGGCCGGTAAATGCACCTATTTCCTGCATGGGACGATCTCCCCTGGTTTTCGGCCTAACCTGGAAACTCCGGCAGACCGAATCTGCTGTCCGATCGCTGACGGTCCGAATGCGCAGAGCGCACAAGCGGTCCGAGAGCGATCAGAGTTGCGAATAAAAGAATGATTTCAAGCTGATAGACGGCACCATAGCCCACTGCAGGATCTGCCAGCGCGGGGCCGAGGCGGCCACCGGCGGCTAAACCCGACACCACATCGCGGATGGCGCCGCCGAGCGCGATCCCGATACCCGCAGCCGTCGCTTGAACGGCGCCCCAGGCACCGAGCGCGATGCCGCTCTCCCCATCCTGGGCAAGCGCCATCGTTGCCGTCAGCATACCGACGGCGAAAAGCCCGCCGCCAAAGCCGATCATCACGGTTCCTATGCGGAAGAGAAGCGCGGAGCCGAACGGGTTTGCCAGTATGACGGCAGAAAACGCGAAGATACCGGCAAGCGCGCCTAGAGCCGCCAGACGGTAGGGGTCGACTCCATTGCCGAGCTGCCGCGCCGCCACCGCGAAGCCGGCAAGCGTGCCGCCGGCGAGCAGCGCCGTCAGCAAGGTTGTTTCGCTGACCGTCAGACCGAGGATTTCCCCGCCATAGGGCTCAAGCAGAATGTCCTGCATGGAAAAGGCAAGTGTGCCGAGCCCGATGGTGACAAGAAGCCGTCCCGCCCGATGGCCTTTTGCAAAAGCCTGCCAGGCTTGCCGGAAATCGTTGCGCGGCCGGCCGTGTGCCGTCAGTGCCGGGTTCCGCGCCTCCTGTTTCCACAACGCGATCACGTTAAGCACCAGCGTCAAGGCGGCCGCGCCTTGGATAACGCGAATGAGAACCACATTGTTGAAGTTCTCAAGCAGGAAGCTGAAGGCCACCGAACTTGCGACCATGCCGACGAGAAGCATCACGTAAAGAAGCGCGACCACGCGCGGCCGGTTTTCTTCTGAGGAGATATCGGTCGCGAGCGCGAGCCCTGCGGTTTGCGTCGTGTGCAAACCAGCGCCCATCAGGAGGAAGGCAAGTGCGGTCGCGATATGTCCCATCATCAGCGGCCCGCCGCCCTCCGACATCAAAAGGATGGCGAAAGGCATGAAAGACAGCCCGCCGAACTGGAGAAGCGTGCCGAACCAGATGTAAGGAACGCGCCGCCAGCCGAGATAGGAACGGTGATTGTCGGAGTTGTGGCCGATGAGCGCCCTGAAGGGCGCGAAGATAAGCGGCAGGGCGATCATCACCGACACAAGCCATGCGGGCACCGCTAACTCGAGGATCATCACCCGGTTGAGCGTGCCGGTCAGCAGTGTCACCGCCATGCCGACGGAAACTTGGAAAAGCGACAGACGCAATAGGCGGCCAAGCGGCAAGGCGTCGGATGCGGCATCCGCGAACGGCAGGAAGCGCGGCCCGAACTGCCGCCAGCTTTCAACCATTGCCGCATTCAAACGCTTCATTGCCGCACAAGCTCCACGGCTTGCGATGTGTAAAACCCGCTCTGGACACGCTCCGTCCGCGCGGTCCGCCAGTTCTGAAGCCCCGTTGCGCGCTCGATCAGCTCTTGCAGTTTGACTTGACCGACCGGCTCGATCGCCGGGGCCCGGTCGCTGCGCGGGAAAAGTGTGCCGGCGGCATGCATGAGCGACAGCGCGGGCGTCCTCGGCGCGAATGTGAAGAGGACCGACCGGCGTGCTTTAGCTGCGAGCGCCGAAACCATCGCCACCATGTCCTCGGCACGGTAGTGGACCAGCGAATCCATGGCGACGACATGGTCCACCGGGCCAAGCGCTGGGCTCAGCATATCGCCCACATGGAAGTCGATCGTACCTGCACCCAAATCGTGCGGGATGCGCTCCTGCGCCAGATTGATGAGGGTGGGGGAGAGGTCAACGGCACTGACGGCTGCCCCGCGCTTAGCGGCGGCCATGGAAAGCGCGCCTGTCCCGCAACCGGCGTCGAGGATCACGCGGCCCCGCAAATCATGGCCGAGCCAGCGCAACAGGGTCTCGCGCATCCGGCCGCGCCCAGCGCGGACCGTCTGACGGACGCGGCTGACCGGCGCATCCGATGTGAGCTGCGACCAGGCTTCAACCGCTGTGCGGTCGAAATAGGTCTCAAGCTCCCCGCGCCGCTCTTGATATGTCGCCGTCGTGTCCATCAATCGAATCCCAAAAAGTCAAAGATGTCCCGATCCTTCATCGGCGTCGCGTTCAGCTCTTCGGTGCCCGCCCACAGAGTCGCGGCAAGCCGCAGATACTCGTCCTGGACGGCCTTCAGTTCCGGCGATTCTTCCATCTCAAAGAGGGTCGATTTCTTGAGCCTGCTGCGCCGGATCGCGTCGAGGTCCGGGAAGTGGGCAAGCCGCTCAAGTCCGGTTGCTGCGTTGAAGCGGTCGATCTCATCGGTTGCAGTGCTCCGGTTGGCGATGACGCCGCCGACGCGCACATCGTAGTTTTTCGACTTCGCCTTGATGGCTGCGACGATGCGGTTCATCGCGAAGATGGAATCGAAATCGTTGGCGGTGACGATGAGGGCGCGTTCGGCATGCTGGAGGGGGGCTGCAAAGCCGCCGCACACCACATCGCCCAGTACATCGAAAATGACCACATCCGTGTCTTCGAGAAGGTGGTGTTCTTTCAGGAGCTTGACCGTCTGGCCGACCACATATCCGCCGCATCCCGTGCCTGCGGGCGGTCCCCCAGCCTCCACGCACATGACGCCATTGTAGCCTTCAAAGACGAAGTCCTCGACGCGCAGTTCCTCGGAGTGAAAGTCAACCGTTTCGAGCACGTCGATGACGGTCGGCATCAGCTTTTTGGTGAGCGTGAAGGTGGAATCGTGTTTCGGGTCGCAGCCGATCTGCAAGACCCGCTTGCCAAGCTTTGAAAAGGCGACGGAAAGGTTTGACGACGTCGTCGATTTGCCGATCCCGCCCTTGCCGTAAATGGCGAAGACCTTGGCGCTCTCGATATGGAGCGAGGGGTCCATATGGACCTGAACGCTGCCTTCGCCATCCTCTTGGCCTTTAGGCGTGTTGGGGGACTGATAGCCCTTGGGTGGCTTGACGATGATATTCATGCTGCGGCCTCCACACTGATCCCCTCCAGGCGGTCTTCGAGCTCTTCGCCTGCTTCGCGGAGCGCTTCGAGGACCCCGTCGTCGGGAACCCAGTAGTTGCGTTCATGGGCTTCGATGAGACGGTTCGCGACCTTCGCCGAGGCGGTGGGGTTCAACTCCGCCAGGCGCTTGCGCATATCCGGATCGAGAACGAATGTCTGGGTGAGTTGCTGATAGACCCAGGGCGCGACCTGACCGGTCGTTGCGGACCAGCCCATCGTGTTCGTCACATGGGCTTCGATCTGGCGCACGCCCTCATAGCCATGTTTCAGCATGCCTTCGTACCATTTCGGGTTGAGCGTGCGGGTGCGGGTCTCAAGCGCGACCTGTTCGCCGAGGGTCCGCACCTTGCCTTCGCCGCGGGTCTGATCGGAAATGTAGACGGGGACGTCTTTGCCGCGCACTTTCCTGACCGCCCGGCTGATGCCGCCGAGCGTGTCGAAATAATGGTCGATTGTGGTGACGCCGAGCTCGACGGAATCGAGGTTCTGGTAGGTCATGTCCACATCGGCGAGGATGGCGCTTAAAAGGTTTGTCTGTTTCGTCGGCTGGCCCGAGCGGCCGTAGGCAAAACATTTGCGCTTGGTATAGGCCTCGGCCAGTTCGTGTTCGTCCTCCCAGCACCCGGCATCGACAAGCTGGTTGACGTTTGAGCCATAAGCGCCGTCGGCGTTCGAAAAGACCCGCATGGCCGCCGTTTCGATGTCGCATCCCTGCGCCTCCATGAAGGCGAGAGCGTGCTTGCGGACATGGTTCTGTTCAGCGGGCTCATCGGCACTTGCGGCGAGATAGGCGGCTTCCGCGAGCATCCGCGTCTGCATCGGCAAAAGATCGCGGAAGATGCCCGAAAGCGTCATGACCGCATCGATGCGCGGGCGGCCAAGCTCTTCGAGGCTGATGAGTTCAGCACCGCACAAGCGGCCATAGCCGTCGAAGCGGGGCATTGCGCCCATCAGTGCCAGCGCCTGGGCAATCGGCGCGCCCTCGGTCTTCAGATTGTCCGTTCCCCACAGAACAAGCGCGACCGATTCAGGCAGTCGTCCATTGTCGGCCAAATGCCTTTCAAGCAGTTTCGTTGCTTGTTTCTTGCCGTCCGCAACGGCAAAGGCGCTCGGCAGGCGGAACGGGTCGAAGCCGTGGATGTTGCGGCCCGTTGGCAGGATCGCGGGTGTGCGGATCAGATCGCCGCCGGGTGCCGGGCGCACGAAGCCGCCATCGAGCGCGTGCAGGATCGCCGCCATCTCATGGTCTTCGGACAGAAGGCCATCGATGCGCTCAAGATCCTTGAAGAGCGCGCGCTTCGTTTCATCCGGCTCCATTCCGCCGATGCGGATGGCGTCTTCAGGCGTTTTTCCGTCAACGAGCGCTTCAATCGCCGTGCGATCTGGATGGCTTGCATGGGCGCTCTCAGCAACGGCTTGGAGCATATCGACGCGTTCCTCGCGCGAGAGCGCATCGCCCACCACATGCAGCCCGTGCGGAATGAGCGTGTATTCGAGTTCGAGGATCTCTTCGGCGAGCCGGTCGATCTTCACACTGGCATCGCCGTTCCAGACCGGTTCGGCGGGGGCCAGATCGAGCGTTGCTGCCTGCATTTGGATCAGCTCCGCCAGATCGTACCGGTCCTCGAAGTCTTTCGGGTCGGTGGTGCGCCAGCGCTCAAGCGAAGCCTTGAGTTCGACCAGGCCGCGGTAAAGGCCGGCCTCGGCCAGCGGCGGGGTCAGATAGCTCACCAGCGTCGCCGCCGCCCGGCGCTTCGCGATGATGCCCTCGGAAGGATTGTTTGAGGCGTAAAGATAGTAGTTGGGGAGATCGCCGATCAGCCGGTCCGACCAGCATCCGCCAGACATGCCGGCCTGCTTGCCGGGCATGAATTCAAGCGCGCCATGCGTGCCGAAATGAAGGACGGCATCGGCGCCGAAATCGTCCCGGAGATAGCGGTAGAAGGCGGAAAAGGCGTGGGTCGGCGCGAAATCCTTTTCAAATAGGAGCCGCATCGGGTCGCCCTCGTAACCGAAGGCGGGCTGGATGCCGACAAACACATTCCCGAACTGAACACCCAAAACGAAGAGGCTCGCGCCATCCGTCTGAACCTTGCCGGGCGCCGGTCCCCACTGCGCTTCGATGTCTTTCAGCCAGCGCTCGCGGCGCACATGATCGGCCACCGGGATACGCGCGTGGACATTCGCCTGCGCGCCGAATGTCGCGGCATTCCCGTGCAGGATTTTGGCGCGCAGCGCATCGATGCTTTCCGGCAATTCGACCGTGTAGCCGGCCTTTTTCATGGCCCGGAGCGTGTTGAAAAGAGATTCAAAGACCGACAGGTAAGCGGCCGTGCCGACCGCGCCTGCATTCGGCGGGAAATTGAAAATGACAGCCGCGACCTTGCGCTCGCTCAGCGGCTTTTGGCGCAGCGAAATCAGGTGATCGACACGGTCCGCCAAGGTGGTGGCGCGCTCGATGCAGGCATGCATATTGCCATGACTGCCATCTGCGAACTCGCAATGGCGTTCGCAGCCCTCGCAGACGGTGCCAGTGGCATTGGCGCGCCCGCCAAAGACCATGGGCCCGGTGGCCCCGTCGATCTCGGGGATGGCGACCATCATGGTCGTCTCGACCGGCATCAGCCCGCGCCCGGACCCGCCCCACTCGGTCAGCGTCTGGAACTCGAGCGCGTGCGCGGCCACGTAAGGCACGTCGAGCTTGGCGAGCATGTCCTCGGCCGCTTCCGCGTCATTGTACGCGGGACCGCCGACAAGCGAGAAGCCGGTAAGGGAGACGAGCGCATCGATCGCTGCGCAGCCGTCCTTGCCGGTGAAGTATTTCTCGACTGCAGGCCGCGCGTCGAGACCGCTCGCAAAGGCCGGGATAACGCGGTAGCCGCGATCCTCAAGCGCTTGAATGACGCCATCATAATGGGCAGCGTTCCCGGCAAGCACATAGGACCGCATGATGAGGACACCCACCGTGCCGCGTAGTTTCCTGTCAGCGGGCCGCGGAATTTCTGACACGTCCGTGCCGAAGCCGCCGGGAAGCCTTGGGTGGTAGAGTCCGAGTTCAGGATATTCGATCGGAAGTTTCGGTTTCAGCGTCTGGCGCAGATCGCGGCGCGGCCCGTCCGCATAGCGGTCGATCAGAAGGCGCACCATGTTCTCGATATTCTCCGATGAGCCCGCAAGCCAGTATTGGAGAATGAGGAAGTAATTGCGCACATCCTGGGCCGTTCCGGGAATGAAGCGCAGGATTTTCGGAATGCGTTTGAGGACGGCGACCTGTTTCGCGCCGATCGTCCCGCCCTTTTTCTTCGTCGAACCACGCAGCTTCTTCAGAAGCGCAAGCGGCCCCTTTTGCGAGCCGTCCATCTTGAACTGGCCAAGCCGGGTGAGGCGCATGATTTCCGCGCCCGACATGCAGCCCACAATGGCGTCGCAATCGTCTTTGCGCGCTTCAAGTGCGGGGAGCACGGCCTTGATGTGCTCATCCATGAAGAGCATCGTCGCAACGATGATATCGGCACGGGCGATGTCCTCATGGCAATGCTGAAGGGCGGACGGGTCGTTACCCCACTCAGCAACGCAATGCACGCTGAGCGTTAGACCCGGCAACGACCGCTTCAATGATTGCCGGGCACGGTCGACCGCGCCCGCCAAATGACCGTCAAGCGTGACGATCGCCACATTGATTTGGGTCCGCTCAGCGGCCGAAATGCGCTTTAGCATCGTAGAGCGTCTCCACCGTGATTGTTGCAAGGCCGTGTTCGCTGGCAAAAGCCTCGGTGTTCCGCCGTGCCTTGCCGCGAACGAAAAACGGAATCTTTTTCAGCTCCTTCTCGGCATCCGCCGCCCAGCTGATCGGGTTATCGGCTGGTGTTGCCGGGACTTCGTCTTTTTCGGGGTTTTCGGGTGAGGGCGCTTGTGCGGCCGTGTGGCCGAGATGCGACGGCCCCGCTTCATCGTGGAATTCGAAGTCTTCGCGGAACATCTGCAAAAGATGCTCCTCAAGCCCCATGGTGAGGGGGTGGACCCAAGTGTCCCAGAGAACGTTCGCGCCCTCAAACCCCATTTGCGGTGAGTAGCGTGCCGGGTAGTCCTGAACATGAACGGGCGCGGAGATGACCGCGCAACCAATGCCCAGGCGCTTGGCGATATGGCGCTCCATCTGCGTGCCGAGCACCATTTCCGGCTGGGCTTCGGCAATCTTTTCCTCGATTTCGAGATAGTCGTCAGAGATCAGCGGCTCGACGCCATACTCTTTCGCAGCCGCCCGGACCTCGCGGGCGAATTCGCGGCTATACGTGCCGAGCCCGACGACCTCGAAGCCGAACTCCTTCGCGGCGACGCGGGCAGCGGCAACCGCATGGGTCGCATCGCCGAAGATGAAGACACGCTTGCCCGTCAGATAGGTCGAGTCGATGGAGCGCGAATACCAGGGCAGCCGCGACGGCGCGTCTTCAAGGGCGGGGTAGGGGTCGACGCCCGCAATCTCCGCCACCTCCTCAACAAAATCGCAGGTTGCGCCATAGCCAATCGGCACGGTTGTCGTCACCGGCTGGCCGAAAGTGCGTTTCAGCCATTGCGCTGCGACGGACGCAATCTCCGGATAGAGCACCACATTGAAATCGGCCTCATGCAGCCGGGCGACATCGGCGGGCGTTGCCCCCATCGGCGCGACGGTTTGGACATCAATGCCGAGCGTATTCAAAAGACGGGTGATTTCGGCCACGTCGTCCCGGTGGCGGAAGCCGAGCGCGGTTGGTCCTAAAAGATTGCAGGTGGGACGCTGGCCTGCCTCGCGTTCGGACCGCTGTGCGCCGGGCGGCGGGGCGTAGGGTCCGCAGAGACCGCGTACGATCTGGTAGAAGGTTTCCGCCGCGCCCCAGTTCTCCTTTTTGGAGTAAGACGGCAGTTCAAGCGGAATGACGGGCACCGGCAGGGCAAGGGCTTTCGCGAGCCCGCCGGGATCGTCCTGGATGAGTTCGGCCGTACAGGAAGCGCCGACAATCATCGCCTGCGGGTCGAAGCGCTCATAGGCGTTCTTTGCCGCGTTCTTGAAAATCTCCGCGGTGTCGGATCCGAGGTCGCGGGCCTCAAAGGTCGTGTAGGTGACGGGCGGGCGGTGATCGCGGCGCTCGATCATCGTGAAGAGGAGATCGGCATAGGTATCGCCCTGGGGGGCGTGCAGGACGTAGTGGAGCCCCTTCATGCCGGTTGCAATCCGCATTGCGCCGACATGGGGCGGGCCTTCATAGGTCCAGACGGTGAGTTCCATCGCCTAGACCTCCAGCCTGTCCGTCCGCCGCAGCGGACGCGCGAAGAGTTCGGCCAGATCGCCGGCCTGCTCATAGCCATGGATGGGCGAAAAGACGAGTTCGATCGCCCACTTCGTGCGGAGCCCTTCGGCCTCAAGCGGGTTGGCAAGGCCGAGTCCGCAAACGACAAGGTCGGGCTTTGTCTCGCGGCAGCGGTCGAGTTGCTTTTCCACGTCCTGGCCTTCGGAAAGCGTGATTGTCTCAGGCAGAAGCGCAAGCTCGTCGGCCAGGTGCTGTTTGTGCAGGTAAGGCGTGCCGACCTCGGTCAGTTCCATGCCGCATTCGCGCGACAAGAAACGCGCAAGCGGCGGCTCCAATTGCGAATCGGGGAAGAAGAAGATGCGCTTTCCAGAAAGTGTCTCGCGGTAGTGCTGAAGCGCCCGCTTCGCCCGCTCGCGGGCAGGGGCCGTGACCGTCCGGAAGTGGAAATCATCCACGCCGAACGCATCGGCCGCCGCTTTCAGCCAAAGCGTCGTGCCCTCATCGCCGAAGGGGAAGGGGGCAGCAATCCGCGTGGCGCCGCGCTCTTCGAGCGCCCTTGCCGTATTGCCGAGGAAGGGCTGCGCCAGGAGATAACGTGCCCCCGGCCCGACCACCGGAAGCGCCGTCGACCGGCGGGCGGGCAGGAAGCCCACAGTCTCAAGGCCGAGCTCTGAAAAGAGACGGGCGAACTGGTCCTCGACAACGTCGGGGAGCGTGCCGACAACGAGAAGGCTGGTGTCTGCCGATGTCTCCTGTGGCATCTCGGGGACGAGAGCGGCGAGGCAGGCATCTTCGCCTTGCGTGAACGTCGTCTCGATGCCGCTGCCGGAATAGTTGAGGATGCGGACTTTGCGTTCCGCGAACTGGCGCGACAGGCGCTGAGCGGCGCGGCTCAGATCGAGCTTGATCACCTCTGAAGGGCATGAGCCCACGAGGAAGACGGTGCGGATGTCCGGACGCCGGTCGAGGAGGCGGGTGACCACCTTGTCGAGTTCGTCATTGGCATCGGCGAGACCGGCCAGATCGCGCTCGCCGATGATGGCGGTGCCGAAGCGCGGCTCGGCGAAGATCATCACGCCGGCCGCCGACTGCATAAGGTGGGCGCAGGTGCGCGAGCCGACGATAAGGAAAAAAGCGTCCTGGATTTTCCGGTGCAGCCAGACAATGCCGGTGAGGCCGCAAAACACCTCGCGCTGACCCCGTTCGCGCAGGATGGGCCGACTGGTGCAGCCCGATGCGAACTGCGGCGCATGGCTGTCGATGAGGCGCGCTGTCGCCGTCATTGCGCCGCCTCCGGCGTTCCAAGGCTCCTGCTATTTTCCGCGCGATGAAATGCCGCATGAGT
>JAKSCL010000036.1 GCA_022360615.1 Hyphomicrobiales bacterium | reverse complement strand
TTGCCGTCTTGTGAACAAAGACCGCAAGGAACACGGCATCCGCTGCTCGGCCGAATCGACCGGCGGATCGATCTACAACATCAACACCATCCGCGCCGGTGAGCTCGAATTCGGCGTGGCCCAGTCCGATTGGCAATATCACGCCTATAACGGCACCTCGAAGTTCGAGGATCAGGGTAAGTTCGAGAACTTGCGCGCCGTCTTCTCGGTCCACCCCGAACCGGTGACGATCCTTGCCGGCAAGGATACCGGGATCGCAAATGTCACCGATCTTAAGGGTAAGCGGGTCAACATCGGCAATCCCGGTTCCGGCACCCGCGGCACATGGGAAGTCATGGAAGAGGCAATGGGCTGGTCGCGTGACGACCTTCGTCTGGCGACCGAGTTCAAATCCGCTGAAACCGGTCAGAAGCTCTGCGACGGTTCGATCGACAGCTATTTCTGGCTCGTCGGCCACCCCTCGGCCCTAACGCAGGAAACGATTTCCACCTGCGATGCGCAGCTCGTCAATGCGACGGGCCCCGAAATCGATGCGCTGGTCGCCGACCGCCCCTATTACCGTAAAGCCGTCATCCCGGCCGGCATGTACAACAACGAAAGCGACGTCAACACTTTCGGCGTCGGCGCCACTTTCGTCACCTCCGCCGATGTTCCCGACGAGGTTGTCTATGTGGTCGTGAAAGCGGTTTTCGAAAACTTCGACGACTTCAGGAAGCTTCACCCGGCCTTCGCCAACCTGAAGGAAGAAGAGATGATCAAGGACTCCTTGTCCGCTCCGATCCATCCAGGTGCCGAGAAATATTACAAGGAACGCGGCTGGATGTGCTTCGGCGCGGCGTGCGTGAACCCAATCCCCTCGGGCCGATGGCCCGAGGGGTTCTGCGTGACAGTATACCGAGGCGGGGCGGACCGCCTTGTCCGGCATGAAAACGTAAACCGGTTTCGTGGTTGCCGCCCGTGGTTGCTTCCCTTGTATCGCATCGCGTTGCGGGGTTATTGCCGTTACGAGAAGCGCATCGTTTCTTAACGTTTGGAAAGCCCTCATGATCCGATCCGTCATGGCCGCGATGGCCGCCATCTTACTGCTTGCCCATCCGGTCTCTGCCGAGACGGAGTTTGAAGTGGTTACGGAATTCGAGGCAGATGTCGGTCCCGGAAACATCGCCGTGTCGCCGGACGGCCGGGTTTTCATGAGCCTTCACCGTTTCTGGGGCAACCCGAACCGTGTGGTCGAGGTGATGCCGGATGGCAGCGTCGAACCCTATCCAAACGAGGCCTGGGCAAGCCCGCCGGAACGCGATGGGCCGGGCTTGAACGGTGTCCTTGGGTTGCGTGCCGACCGCGAGGGCATTTTGTGGATGCTCGACAATCCAGGCGAGGGGCAGGTCGGCAAGCTCGTCGGCTGGAATACACGCACCGAGACACTTGAGCGTATCATCCCGCTTGCGCCGCCCGTGGTGCGGCCTGACATTTTCCTCAACGATCTTGCTGTCGACCGCGAGCACGAAGCGGTCTATATCGCTGACACCGCATCGCCAGAGTTCGCGGCCTTGATCGTCGTCGATTTGACGACCGGCCGCACGCGCCGCGTGCTTGAGGGCTCGCGCTTCACACGCCCGGAGGACATCGACATGGTGATCGATGGGCGTGTTGTGACCCTCAACGGAAGTCCGGCGCGGGTGGGCGTGAACCCCATCACCATCGACCCTGCGAACACCTGGATCTATTTCGGGGCAATGAACGGAACGTCCATTTACCGGGTCCGTACAACAGATCTCATGGACGAAACCCTTAGTCCTGAGGATCTTGAAGCCAGGGTCGAACGCTATGGCGAGAAGCCGATCTCAGATGGCAGCACGATCGACGGCGGCGGGAATGTCTACATTACCGATGTAACGAATGACGCCGTCGGCGTTGTGCGCCCCGACGGTGCCTATGAAAGGCTGTTTACGGATGACGCACTGTCCTGGCCGGACGGTTTTGCCTACGGGCCGGATGATTTCATCTACGCGACCGTCAACGAGCTTCACCGTTCGCCGGCTCTGAACGATGGCGAGGACGGCATGATGGGCGAGTTTAAGATCATCCGTTTCAAGGCTCTTCAGCCGGGTGCGCCCGGACGCTGACCCGAAAGCGGTTCCCGCAAAGATTGAAAAGGGCCGTGATACAGTTCCCCGTTGCAAAAACCGCATACCTCCTATTCACTATTCGGTTTAAGACGGACGGGGATGGTGAATCATGGCGGAAACAACGGATGCCAAACGCATCGACGTTGACGAGCTTGTTGCCGCGGTAGACACGGGTGCGCGCAATCCGGCCGGCTGGCAGGGCAGTTTTGTCATCACGGCCGCGTTCGTATGGGGCCTGTTTCAGCTTTACATCGCCTCGTCCCTTCCTTTCCTTCTCACCGACATCACGGGCATCAATCTGATCTTCGCGGGTGGGGATGCCCGTATCATCCATTTGGCGTTTGCGATTTTTCTCGCCTCGATCGCCTTTCCGCTTTTCAAATCATCCTCGCGCACGTCCATCCCGGTCTATGATTGGGTTCTCGGCATACTCGGCATCGTCGCCTGTCTCTACCTCCTCGTCTTCAAGGATGCGATCGCCACCCGCGCCGGCTTGCCCACAGCAGGCGACCTTGTCATTTCGACCATGGGCCTCATTCTGGTCGGCATCGCGGTTTACCGTGCGCTCGGACTGCCGCTTGTCATCGTTGCGAGCGTCTTTCTCGCCTATGTCTTTTTCGGTTCCTCGCCGAACCTGCCCGACGCCATCCAGTGGAAAGGCGCGTCCTATGGCAAGGCCATGTGGCATTTCTGGATGCAGACCGAAGGCGTCTTCGGGGTGGCCCTTGGCGTTTCGGCGTCGATGATTTTCCTGTTTGTCACCTTCGGCTCGATCCTCGAAAAGGCGGGCGCCGGCAATTACTTCATCAAGATCGCCTTTGCGCTCCTTGGCCATTTGCGTGGCGGACCGGCAAAGGCCGCCGTCGTCGCCTCGGCCATGTCGGGGCTCTATTCCGGTTCCTCGATCGCCAACACTGTGACGACCGGCACCTTCACGATCCCCCTGATGAAGCGTACCGGCTTTCCGCCCGAAAAGGCAGGCGCGGTCGAGGTCGCCTCATCGACGAACGGCCAGCTCACGCCGCCGGTCATGGGCGCGGCCGCCTTTCTGATCGCCGAGTTCACGGGCGTCGCCTACACAGAGATCATCAAGCACGCGCTGGTGCCCGCGCTCGTCTCCTACATCGCGCTTGTCTACATCGTTCATCTCGAAGCCTTGAAGATGAACATGAGGGGGCTCGAGCGCCCCACGTTGCGCATGACATTTGCCCAGAGAGGGGCCAGGATCCTCTTCGGTGCGCTTGTCGTGATGGGGCTTTTGTGGGCCGTTGGCTTCATCCTGCAATTGGTGAAGTCCGCCGTGCCTGGCCTCACCTTCCCGGCTGTGATCGCGATTGTCGGTGCGGCTTACATTGTCCTCGTCGGCTATGCCGCACGCTTCCCCGATCTTGAGATGGACGATCCGAACGCGCCCATCGACAGCCTACCCAAAGCCGGCGAGGTGGCGCCCACCGGCCTCTACTATCTCTTGCCGATCGTCATTCTGATCTGGTGCATCCTGATCGAGCGGCTTTCGCCAACGCTGTCGGCGTTTTGGGCGACGATGGCGATGATCACCGTGGCGCTGACCCAGCGCCCGCTGAAAGCGATGTTCCGGAACACCGGCGAGCTCAGCGCGGAGTTTGCGCGCGGTGTTCAGGACTGGATCGACGGCATGGTCGCCGGTGCCCGAAACATGATCGGCATCGGTGTCGCGACGGCGGCCGCCGGTATCATCGTCGGCACGATCTCGCTCACCGGTGCGCATCAGGTGGTCGGCGAGTTCGTCGAGTTCCTCTCAGGCGGGAACCTTATGGTGATGCTGTTCTTGGTGGCCGTGATGAGCCTCATCCTTGGGATGGGCCTGCCGACGACGGCAAACTACATCGTCGTTTCCTCGCTGATGGCGCCCGTCATCGTCTCGCTCGGCGCGCAATCCGGGCTGATCGTGCCGCTTATCGCCGTCCACCTGTTTGTCTTCTATTTCGGCATTCTCGCCGATGACACGCCGCCCGTGGGCCTTGCCGCCTTTGCAGCGGCCGCGATTTCGGGCGGCGATCCGATCAAGACCGGTGTCCAGGGCTTTGCCTACGACATCAGAACGGCGCTCCTCCCCTTCCTTTTCATCTTCAACACCGAGCTCCTGCTGATCGATGTGGGACCGATGAAGGCGATCTTCGTCTTCGTCGTCGCGGTGATCGCGATGATGCTGTTCGCCGCCGCCACGCAGGGCTATTTCTTCGCCCGTTCGCGGATCTACGAGTCGCTTATCCTCCTGGCTGTCGCCTTCACCCTGTTCAGGCCTGGTTTCTGGCTCGACATGGTGCAGCCGCCCTTCGACGAGCGGTCCGGCACGGAAGTCGTCGAGATCGCCAGTCAGCAGCCGGCGGACACCCAGATTCGGGTCACCATCGCCGGTCCGGATTTCGACGATGCCGATGTGACCAAGGAAACGACGATCGTGATTGATCTCGGCGCGGCAGGCGACGGCGAAGGCCGGTTGAGTGCGAACGGGATTGTCGTCAATGAAGACAACGGCTTGGCCGTAATGGATGAGCCCTTCCCGGGCACACCTCTGGCGGAGCTTGGCCAAGCGTACGATTTCTATGCGGACAACCCCGTCGTCGTGCAAACGGTTGGCCTCGAAGCCGAGCGCATGCCGAAGGAACTCTTCTATATTCCAGCGCTGCTCGCCCTTGCCGGTGTGATCGCACTGCAGCGGCGGCGCCAGACCGTCCCTGCCTTTTGAGCTTGGTAAGACCCTCATGTTTTCGTCGATTCTTATTCCGATCGATCTTGATCAGCCCTCGTCCTGGGAAAAGGCGGTACCGCTCGCCGTGCAGATGGCGCGGGCATCGGGCGGGGTCGTTCACGTCACGACCATTGTTCCTCCCTATCAGATGGCGATCGTCGGCAGTTTCTTTCCGGCCGATCACGAGAGGAAGGCGCTTGACGCCGCCAAGGCTAAACTCAGAGAAATCGCGAGCACCTTCGACCTCAACGGTGTCGAGGCCAGGTTCCATGTCGCGCATGGGCCGATCTATGATGAGATCCTGCGCTGCGCCGATGTGGTGAATGCCGATCTGATCGTTGTGTCCTCGCATCGCCCTGAACTGAAGGATTATCTGCTGGGTCCCAATGCGGCCCGTGTCGTCCGTCACGCCAAGCAATCGGTGATGGTTGTGCGTGACTGATAAGTACCGCTGTCAAAACGGCCAGATAACCGGGATGAGCATGATCGCAACGGCGGCCGCAATCAGGTCCATCGCCGCTCCCAGACGTACAAAGTCTGAAAAACGGTAGCCGCCTGCGCTGTAGACGAGCGTGTTCGTTTGATAGCCGATGGGCGTCATGAAGCTCATCGAGGCGGCGAACATGACGGTTACGACGAAAGGCCTCGGGTCGACCCCAAGCGTGACGGCGAGCCCTATGGCGATTGGGGTGAGGATGACGGCGACCGCATTGTTCGTGACCAGTTCGGTGAGGACCGAGGCCAGGATGTAAATGGCGGCGAGCGCCACGATCGGCGGCAGGGATTGAAGGACCGGGGCAACCGCATCGACCACAAGCTGCACAAGGCCCGTGTCGTTCATGGTCACCCCGATGGCGAGCATCGAGAAGATGAGCGCCAGGATACGCCAGTCGACTGCCTGGACGGCCTCTTCAACCTCCACACATCGTGTGACGAGCACCATGGCGGCACCGATCGCCGCCATGGCGGCAATGGGCAAGACTCCGAGCGCCGCGCCAACAATCACGATGCCCATAATGGCGATTGCGAGCGGCGCTTTCCCGATGAGAAACCCGCGCGTTTCAGGCTCGGTCACATTGACGAGCTGTTCGTTTTCGACAAGCCGTTTAAGGTCGTCGGGCGCACCTTCGATGAGAAGTGTGTCGCCGATCATGAGCGGTGTCGTTTCGAAACGTTCCGTCACGTTGGCCCCACGGCGGTGGAGCGCAAAGGGATAAACGCCATAGCGCCGCCTCAACCGCAACTGCCTGAGGGGGCGTCCGAGGAGTTTGCTGCCGGGCACCACGAGCAATTCGGCAATGATGGAGTTCCGCGGCGCGCCAAGCGGTTGAAGCCGCTCGGCTTCGGCCGCCGTGATCTCGCCCTTGTCCTTCATGGATAGGATTTCGGCGACGGGACTGCGGATGACGACCACGTCGCCCGGCTGAAGAATAACCTCGGCAAGCGCCCGTCTAAGCGATTCATCGCCGCGCAAGACATCGATGAGCCGCCGGTCGGCCCGCTTGAAAGCATCGATGTCGGTTGCGCGTTTGCCCACATGGGGCGAGTCGTCTTCAATCACCGCCTGAACGATGTATCTCTTGGTGGATTCAAGAGTGCTGATTTCGCTCGGCACCATCCGGTCGGGCAGGAAGCGCCGCCCGATGACGAGAAACGCAATCCCGATAACGGCCGCGACGATGCCGAGCGGCGCGATCTCGAAGATATGAAACGGCTCAAGCCCGTTTTCAGCGGCAATGCCGGCGACCAGGATGTTGGTGGATGTGCCGATCAGCGTGCAGGTGCCGCCTAAGACGGCGGCGTAGGACAATGGAATGAGTAGCTTTGAAGCCGACTGGCCGATCTCGCGCGCAAGCGTCACGGCGACCGGGATCATCAGGATCACGAGCGGCGTATTGTTCATCACCGCTGAAAGAAGCGCGACAGAAACAAGGAAGAGCACGACGGAGATGATGGGCCGGTCCCTCGCCCGCGCGGTGGCAAAGCGTGTCAGGGCGTTGATCGCGCCGGTACGCGCGAGCGCGGCGGAGATCACAAACATCGAGGCGATCGTTGCAAGCGCGGGCGATGAGAGCACCGCCAGCGCATCGTCGATCTTCAGGATGCCGAGAATGAGAAGAACGGAAACCGCGAGTGCTGCACTCACCTCCGGCGGCCGCCATTCCCGGATAAAGGCGACAAAAAGCGCAATAATGACGACGGCGACAACATAAACCGACGCCGCATCTGAATCGATCAGCACGCCGCTCCGAAGGTCTATCGGCACCATGGGATGCAACTCGTCTCAATTATCGGCATGCACAATGCAATAGCAATCGCGATTTCTTGGAGATTGCATGCTTTGGTCACGGATGACGGATTGGGCTCCGAGATGTCGTCAGGCAATCCGTTCCGCAAGCGCTAATCCGCTTTCGTATGCCGCTTCAACACGCGGCCCGATGCACCAGTCTCCAGCAAGACCGAGACGCAATGCGGGATCGAAAAGGCAGGGCGTGCCCGCCGCTTTTTCAACGAACGCATAGCGCCAACGGTGACCCGAAAGGTGGGAAGGAACCGGCAGCGGACCGAAAAGGTGCCTGGCCTCCTTCATAATCCGGGCCGCAATATCATGCTTGTCGTGTTCGAGATGGACACGGGACCATTCAGGGGCCGCATGAAACACCCACTGTTCCAAAGCAGTGGGACGGCTGGGTTTGCTGCTGTTCCGCGCCACCCACGCCAATGGCCCGTCATTGAAGCGTCTCACATCGAAGGAGAGGCCGGCCGGCTCGTCGAATGCGGCCATCGCCGCGAGACAAGGCGCGGTTGCAACAGCGTGAAGTTCGGGAAAAGCGCCCGCAAAACCACGAAGAAGCGATCGTGCTTGTTCTGCTGGGATCGCAAGGACAACGGTTCTGAACATTTGTTCCGTCGTGCCTTCTTGAAAACCTAAAGCCCATTCCTCGCCTTCCCTGCGAAGACTTGTGGCGGTATGCGACAGCTTCACATCAATGCCGTCGGCGAGCGGTTTCACAAGGCCGCTCATGCCTGGAAGGCCCACATACCACTTGTCGGAACCTCCTTTGCTCTCACGCCCATCGTGGATGTCAGGCCGCCAGAGAGCGGCAGCGCCGTCGGCGAGGCATGCTTCCATGAAAGCTGTGAAACCGGGTGTGTGCGCCGAAATATACTGCGCACCATGGTCGAACTGGACGCCGTCGCCGCGCCGCGATGCGAGCCGCCCTCCGAGCCCTCTGCTCTTGTCGAAAACCGTGACCGCGGCGCCCTTGCGGCGAAGAGCCTTCGCGCAAGCAAGACCAGCCATTCCGGCGCCAATGATGGCAATCCGTTCATTGCGGTTCATTTAGTATTGTCCTTCTCGTGAGACCGGGGAAATAGGCCTTCGACGGGAAGAGCAAAGGGTCACATTTTGCGCAAATCGGCAGACAGCGCCCCATCTTCGACAAGACCGTTGAGGACTTTGAGGCGGACGTAACGCGAATTCCGGAAATCGGCATCGATATCCGCCTCGGACAGGGCGGCGGCGAGATCACGCACCGCGCTGGCGAAGTCTTCGCGCGGCTGGTGGTCCGGTGCGAGTGCCCGGAACTTGAGGAAATCGACGCGGTAAGAGCGTTTGTCGGGCGCAGCCGCCCGATTGATAGAGACTTCAACCCCGCCCAGAACTTTGGCCACATCGTTCGCCAGATCGCCCATCTGCCACGTCCAGGTGTCGGAGCCCACATTGACGGCGACAAACGGCGCGCCATTGCGCGTTAGGGCCCATTCAATGGCCCGTGCCATATCATGCACATGGATAAGCGGCCGCCAGGGCGAGCCGTCCGAAAGGACATCGATACGCTTGTTGACAACGGCGGACGCCACGAAATCGTTCAGAACGAGATCGAGCCGCAAGAGCGGCGAGAGCCCGCATGCGGTGGCAAAACGCAGGGCCGTCACATTGAAGCCGGGCCTCGCCAGCATTTCGAGCGCCTTTTCCGCGGCCACCTTCGAGCGGGCATAGGCCGTCAGCGGGTTGAGCGTGTCGGTCTCCTTGCGTGGCGCATCGGAACCAGCACCATACATGCTGCACGAACTTGCAAAGACAAAGGCGCCAACCCCGGCGTCGCGCGCCAGCCTTGCGGTCCGGACCGCCGCCCCTTCATTAATGGCCGCCGTCGGCGCTTCAAAAGCTTTGCCCATCGGGTCATTTGAAAC
>JAKSCL010000222.1 GCA_022360615.1 Hyphomicrobiales bacterium | reverse complement strand
CTGGTCGAAACCCTGAAGCAGGAAATCGGCCTTCCGATCCACTTCCACACCCACGACACATCGGGTTTTGCAGGCGCAAGCCTCGTTGCCGCGGCCGACGCCGGGGTCGATGCGCTTGACGTCTCAATCGACGCCATGAGCGGGCTCACCAGCCAGCCGAGCCTAGGCGCACTGGTTGCAGCGCTTGAGCATCAAGACCGCGACACGGGGCTTGACCGGGCAGCTATCCGCCGCCTCTCCCTCTGGTGGGAACGCACCCGCAAGGTCTACGCACCCTTTGAAAGCGAAATCAGGTCTGGCACCTCCGATGTCTATCGCCATGAGATGCCGGGCGGGCAATACACCAATCTAAAGGAACAGGCGCGCGCCATCGGCCTCGGCGACGACCGCTGGAACGCCGTCGCCGAAACCTACGCAAACGTCAACCGCATGTTCGGCGATATCGTAAAAGTGACACCAAGCTCGAAAGTGGTCGGCGATATGGCGCTGATGATGGTATCGTCGGGCCTGACGGAAGAGGATGTGCTCGATCCCGACCGCGACGTTTCGTTTCCAGAAAGCGTTGTAGGCTTGTTCCGCGGCGATCTCGGCGTCCCGCCCGGAGGCTTTCCTGAGGCTCTTTCGCGAAAGGTGCTGAAAGGGGATGCACTGCGCGGCGGCCGCCCAGGCAGCGAGCTGCCGCCGGTTGATCTTGCTGCCGAACGGGAAAACGTCGAAAGCGACACGGACCTCGCCTCACGCCTTATGTATCACGCCGTGTTCGACGATTTCGCCGAACACCGCCGTGTCTACGGCGATGTCTCCGTGCTGCCAACGCATGCCTTCTTCTACGGCATGCAGCCGGGTCAGGAGATCACGGTGGACCTGGAGCCCGGCAAAACGCTGGTGATCCTGTGCCAGGCCATCGGCGAACTGCATGAGGACGGAACGAGGCTCGTCTTCTTTGAATTGAACGGGCAGCCTCGGACGGTGCGTGTTAAAGAGGCCGGAACAGGTGCTGCCGAAGCCCAGCCAAAAGCCGACCCGGACAACCCCGAACATGTGGCCGCACCCATGCCCGGCCTTGTTTCGACCATCGCCGTCTCACCGGGGCAGAAGGTCCGGGCGGGCGATCTTCTTCTCACGCTTGAAGCCATGAAGATGGAAACCTCCATCCATGCGGAGGCGGCCGGGAACGTCGGTTCGGTCCTCGTTCATACCGGTCAGCAGGTGGACGCCAAGGACCTTTTGATGGTGATTTCGGCGACATAGCCCGGTCAGAAAAAGCGCGCTAAAGCTGTGACATGGCCAGGTCAGCGCCAAGAAACCCAAGGGTCATGAAGACAACGAGCAATGCGCCAACGATGCGCGGTGGGGCTGGCAGCGGCAGGTCGAACCAGCGGCACCCGACGCCAATGAGAAAGCCAAGCAAGAGGCCGATGAGCGCTGGCAAAGATAAAAAAGGCGCTCGCCCGGACAAGCGTCGCCTGGAGTGGATGGCGAGTCACGGGTTGTAGGACGACACGCGGGTGGCATCCGTGCCCGTGGCGAGCGGCACGCCCAAGGCCATCATGTTCTTCACCGGCACGACGTCATGGAGCGCGGCCTCGCCGATGCGATGATGGCGCGGATCGGATGCTATTTCACGGGCACATCGCTTCCGGCGCAGCCGAAAGAGGCTCTGGCTCCCGGCACGCTGAGACGCATCACCCAGCGGATCGAAGAGGATCTTGCCCGCAAGCTTACGGTCGAGGAACTCGCGCGCGAGGCGGGCCTGAGCCGTTCGCATTTCAGCCGCGTATTCCAGGCCGCAACCGGGCAAACGCCTCAAGAATTCATCATTTACCGCCGCGTTTGCCGGGCCCGAGATTTGCTTGCCCAAGACGACCGTTCCATCGCCGAAATTGCGGCTGCGACCGGCTTCTCCAGCCAGGCCCATCTCTCGACCGCGTTCAAGAAACGCCTTGGCCTGACCCCGGCGCGCTATCGTGATGCGTTCCAGAAAAAGGATTGGTAGGATGTTTGCCAGCCCAATGGAGGCGATTGTTTCTCCCGCCCAGCCTATGCGATCCGGTTTCCACGGCCGTGCG
>JAKSCL010000283.1 GCA_022360615.1 Hyphomicrobiales bacterium | reverse complement strand
TCTGGTTCCAGTCAGGACCGAACACGGATGGCGCACACAATCCGGTCACCACGCGCGCGCTTGAGCCAGGCGATATCCTCAGCCTCAACACCTTCCCGATGATCTCAGGCTATTATACCGCGCTTGAGCGGACCCTGTTCCTGGGCGAGCCGGATGCAGCATCCTTCCGTTTCTGGCAAGCGAATGTCGCGGCCCACGAGCTCGGCTTGTCGCTGCTGCGCCCCGGTGCGTCCTGTGCCGCCATATGCGCCGAGATCAACCGGTTTCTTGAGGATCAGAACCTGGTTCAATACCGCTCTTTCGGTTATGGGCACTCCTTCGGCCTTCTCTCGCACTATTATGGACGCGAGGCGGGGCTCGAACTCCGTGAGGATATTGAAACCGTGCTTGAGCCCGGCATGGTCGTCTCCATGGAACCGATGCTCTGGGTGCCGGAGGACGAACCGGGAGCGGGCGGATACCGAGAGCACGATATCCTCGTCATCACCGAAAAGGGCGTGGACAACATCACGAAATTTCCGTTCGGCCCGGACGCGAACATCATTCCGGCCTGATTAAGCGCCCAAGCATCTGGCCCGGACATCTGGATTGAAACGGAGTGGCGGGCTATCTCAAGGGAATGAACGCCTCCGGACCCGTCACCCTTTTCGACCGCGCGCTTCTGCGCGCCCACCGCCACCGCGCGGTAAAGGCCGGTGAACCGGCCACGTTCCTGCTTGACCGTGTGACCGAGGAACTGGCCGACCGGCTCGGGCTGATCCTTCGCGATTTCGACATGGCGGTGGACCTCGGCACGCCCACGGACGCCCTCGCCCGCCATTTGAGACAGCTGCCGAAAGTGCGCGACGTGATCCGGCTTTCAGATGGTCCCGAGCCCTTCTGCAGCACGGACGGCCTGACAGCGGTCGCCGATGAGGAGGCGCTTCCCCTCAAACCGCAGAGCGTTTCACTGATTGCCTCTGCGCTGGCGCTCCAGACCGTCAACGACTTGCCCGGCACGCTGATCCAGATTGCCCGCGCCCTAAAACCGGACGGTCTTTTCGTTGCCGCGCTCCTCGGCGGACGCACGCTCTATGAACTGCGCGACGCGCTGATGGCGGCCGAAGCCGAAATCGACGGCGGCTTGAGCCCGCGTGTCGCCCCTTTCACCGATGTGCGCGAGGCAGGCTCGCTTTTGCAGCGGGCAGGTCTCGCCTTGCCGGTGACCGATCTCGACACATTGACCGTGCGCTACGACAACGCCTTTGCGCTTTTTAGGGATTTGCGCGCCATGGGCGCCACCAACATGCTGATTGAGCGCACGCGCAAGCCCGCGACGCGGGGCCTTTTCATGCGCACCGCTGAGATCTACCAGGAACGCTATGGCGCTGGCGACGGGCGCATCCCGGCAACCTTTGAGATCCTCTACCTCTCAGGTTGGGCGCCGCATGAAAGCCAGCAAAAGCCGCTCCGCCCCGGTTCCGCCAAAGCCCGTCTTGCGGAGGCGCTTGGAACCAACGAGTTCGCGGCGGGCGAGAAAGCGGGGCCTGGCAAGCCCTAAAGCCAATCCATCAGGATCGGGATAAGCGGCAGGTCCGCCTCGGGCATGGGATAATCGCGCAGCCGGTTCGGTCTGACCCAGGCGATGTCGCTATGTTCGCGCGGCTCGACATGGCCTTCCCAGCGCCGGCAGATATAAAGCGGCATCAGGAGATGGAAGCGGTCATAGGCGTGGCTCGCAAAGGTCAGCGGCGCGAGGCAAGCCGCCGTCACGTCGATGCCGAGTTCTTCCTTGAGTTCACGGATGAGCGCGGCTTCAGGCGCTTCGCCGTCTTCCACTTTGCCACCCGGAAACTCCCACAGCCCCGCCATGGCCTTGCCCTGAGGGCGCTTGGCGATCAGCACCCGCCCGTCCACATCGACGAGCGCGCAGGCCGCGACAAGGACGAGCTTCAAGGAAACGCCGGAGGCTTGCACGCCTTTAGCTTCGGTAGTCGGCATTGATCGAGATGTATCCGTAGGTGAGATCGCAGGTCCACACCGTGAAGGCCCCGTCCCCGATGCCGAGATCGGCGCGGATCGCGATGTCGGGCGTCTTCATATAGGCGGAGACGCTGTCCTCGTCATAATCGGGATCGCGCATGCCTTCGACGGCCACCCGGTGCGGGCCGAACCAGATGGCGAGCCGGTCGCGGTCCGCCGCCTCGCCCGCCTTGCCGACGGCCATCACGACGCGGCCCCAATTGGCGTCCTCACCGGCAATGGCTGTTTTGACGAGCGGCGAGTTGGCGATTGCCATCGCGACCACTTTCGCCGCATCGCCGCTTTCGGCGCCCGTCACGTCGATGGTGACGAACTTCGTCGCACCCTCGCCGTCGCGGACAATCTGATGGGCGAGATCGCGCATGATATCGTGCAGCGTTTCCCGGAAAGCGGTAAGACGCTCATCGCCCGGGGCCTCAATCAACCCGCCCTCCACATCCGCTTTGCCGGTGGCAAAGAAAAGCACGGTATCGCTCGTTGACGTATCGCCATCGACCGTGATCGCGTTGAACGTCGTGGCATTCGCCTCGCTCAACAGTGTCGAAAGCACGGCGGGCGAAAGCGGCGCATCGGTGAAAAGAAAGGAAAGCATCGTCGCCATATCGGGCGCGATCATTCCCGAACCCTTGGCGATCCCGTTGAGGGTGATTGGAACGCCGCCGATTTCGGTTTGGCGGGCCGCATATTTCGGGAAGGTATCGGTGGTCATGATGGCGGCCGCCGCTTCGGCCCAGCCACCCGCCGATGCGGCCCTTGCCATGTCGTCAAGGAGATGCGTGAACGTGCCGGGATCGAGCGGCTCGCCGATCACACCCGTCGAAGCGAGGAGCACGCTTTCGGTGGGCACACCGATCGCCGCGGCGGCGGCGTTTGCCGTTGCCCTCGCCGCCTCGCGCCCGCGCATCCCCGTGAATGCATTGGCGTTTCCCGCATTGACGACAAGTCCGCGCGCCGTTCCCGGCGCCAAAACCTCACGGCACCACTCAACAGGCGCCGATGCCGTGCGCGAACCCGTCAGCACGCCCGCGACATGCGTCCCCTCATCGAAGACGGCAAGCAGCACATCGTCGCGGTCCTGATACTTCATGCCGGCGGCGGCCGTTGCAAGCCGCACACCGGGGACGGCTGGCATATGCTCTGGCGGTTCCGGAGCGAGTGGTGAGCGCGGCTCAGAAACCGCGACCGAAACGCCCCCCGAAACGCCCCTTTGCGGCATCACTGCTGACCGGCCTCGCCTTCCGGTTGATCCGAACGCTCGATTTCGGCGCCTTCGCGCAAGCCTTCCAGAAACGCGCTCCGCGCACGCTGGCGGAGAAGTTCGGAGATCTGTTCCTCAACCTCTTCAAAAGGTGGCGGCGGCAATTCGGTCTTTTCTTCCAATTTGATAATGTGCCAACCGAATTGGGTTTGCACCGGTTCGGACACCTGCCCGGGCTCAAGGGCGAAAGCGGCGGCCTCGAACTCCGGCACCATCTGCCCGGTACGGAACGCGCCCAGATCGCCGCCACTCGGGCCCGACGGGCCGGTCGAATGTTCCTTTGCCATTTCCGCGAAATCGGCGCCGCCATTCACTTCTTCGAGAACTTCGAGCGCCTTTTCCTCGGTCTCAAGCAAGATGTGCCGGGCGCTGAATTCAAATTGGGTATCGGCTTGCGCGATGGCGTCGTCATAAAATTCGCGCGCCGCCTCTTCGTTCACGCCTTTTTCCGCTTCGCTGTCGAGCGTGGCCTGCATGAGGACGCGGTTGCGCAGGAACTTCATGCGCGCTTCGAAACCATCGCCTTGTCCGAACTCGGCGGCCTCGGCGGCGTTCACAATCAGCGTCATGTTGATGAGGAAGTCGAGGAGATAGGTGCGGCGCTCGGCTTCCGGCATTTGCGCGACCGCGCCGCCAAGCTCTTCTTCGGCGGCTTTCAAATCGCTTTCGGTGATCTCTATGCCATTCACCGATGCAACCGGCTCACCCGCCGCAAAGCTTTTCGTGGCCGGCAGACCGAGAAGTGCACCCATCACCACCGCGGCGGAAAGCATAAGGGCCGGCCGCGAAAAAAATGCGTTCATGTCCATGTTTTCTCCACTTTTCCGGACTGTGGTCCCGCCGCACGCTTGATGGGATACGCATCCCATTGGAAATTGCAATTCCCGCCAGCGTGCTTCGCGTTGACTATGGCGTGATGCCCTCTTACATCGCTAGAACCGGTTTGTCCCATTTCAATTACCGCGCGATGCGGAACGTTTATGTATCCTGACGGGACGTCGATTAAGCGTTCAGGCCCCAGTCATTTCCATATCCGCTTATTGACGGAGCAATCATGGTTGAATTGGGGCGCGCGTGATATGGGGATGAGGCCGCAACACCGGCTCAAGGTCATATAACATCAGATGACGGGTAAGAGCCGGATGACGAGACAGGATGGATTTGAATGTTAGGCTTCCGCGCGGTCGCGCAGAAATTTCTCGGCTCGGCCAATGAACGGCGCTTGAAGCGCTACAACCCCAAGGTCGACGCCATCAACGCCCTTGAGGACGAGGTTTCAAAACTCTCAGACGACGGGTTGCGCCTGCGCACCGCCCGCTTCCGCGACGAGGTGGAGAACGGCAAAAAGCTTGACGACTTGCTTGTCCCGGCTTTCGCGACGGTGCGCGAGGCGGCGAAACGGACACTCGGCCAGCGCCATTATGATGTGCAGCTCATCGGCGGCATGGTGCTCCATGAGGGCGCCATCTCGGAGATGAAGACCGGCGAGGGCAAGACGCTCGTTGCAACGCTCCCCGTCTATCTGAATGCGCTTTCGGGAAAAGGTGTCCACGTTGTCACGGTAAACGACTATCTCGCCCGGCGCGACGCCGAGTGGATGGGAGAAATCTACCGTTTCCTTGGTTTGACCGTCGGTATCATCGTCCACGGCATGGACGATGAGGCACGCCGTGCCGCTTACGGCTGCGACGTCACCTATGGGACCAACAATGAGCTCGGCTTCGATTATCTGCGCGATAACATGAAGCACCAACTCTCTCATATGTCGCAACGGGGCCAGAATTTCGCAATTGTCGACGAGGTGGACTCGATTCTGGTCGACGAAGCGCGCACACCGCTGATTATTTCGGGTCCCGTTGAAGACCGATCCGACCTGTACAACACCATCGATACATTCATCCCGAACCTCGAAGAAGGCGATTACGAGGTCGATGAGAAGCAGCGCTCTGCTGCCCTCACCGAGGCGGGAAATGAGCATATGGAAAAGCTTTTGAGCGAAGCCGGGCTCCTTAAGGGCGATTCCCTTTACGACATCGAGAACGTCTCCGTCGTCCACCACATCAACCAGGCGGTAAAGGCTCACAAGCTCTTCCAGCGTGACAAAGACTACATCGTGCGCGGCGGCGAAGTCGTCATCATTGATGAGTTCACCGGCCGGATGATGCCGGGCCGGCGGTATTCCGAAGGCCTGCACCAGGCGCTTGAAGCAAAGGAGCACGTCAAAATCCAGCCTGAGAACGTGACGCTCGCCTCCGTGACCTTCCAGAACTATTTCCGGCTTTACGACAAGCTGGCGGGGATGACAGGCACTGCCTCGACCGAGGCAGAGGAATTTGCCGACATCTACAAACTGGAAGTTCTCGAGATTCCCACCAATGTGACGGTGGCCCGCCTCGATGACGATGACGAGGTTTACCGGACCGAGCGCGAGAAGTACGAGGCCATCATCGAAGAGGTGAAGGCCTGCAAGGAGAAAGGCCAGCCGGCGCTCGTGGGCACGACGTCCATCGAGAAATCGGAAGTCCTCT
>JAKSCL010000282.1 GCA_022360615.1 Hyphomicrobiales bacterium | reverse complement strand
TCATCTCGAACACCAATCATGAAGAAGATCAGCCGATCCACTTGAAGGTGAAAGACGGCGCGTTGCAAAAGACATCGGAGCACGATGTCTATGCCGGCCCGTCAAACCGTTATTGCCCGGCCGGCGTCTACGAATGGGTAGAGGAAGGCGGGGATGTCAGGTTCCAGATCAACGCACAGAATTGTGTGCACTGCAAAACCTGCGACATTAAAGATCCTAACCAGAACATCGATTGGACGGTTCCCGAGGGCGGCGGCGGACCGAACTACCCCAATATGTGACGATAAGGCCGTCGGCATGGACGTTTGGCCTATTGGCGCCCGTCGCCTTTCTTCACATCGCGCAGGATCTCACGCAGGGCGGAACGGATGTGCGAAGCGCTTTTGGGGTAACCTTGATCGAGGAGGATTTCGTAGAGTCCTTCCAGCATACCGGTGATAAGGCGCAATCGTGACTCATCCAACCGCCCATGGGGCTCGTTGGGTTCATCTGTTGGCATTGAGGACCTTTCGCGGATGGCTGCGCCCTTACGCACCGCTTTGTAAGAATCAACTATTGTTGACACGATACAACTTTACCGCGTGTTTTTGCATTCTTAAAAGTGGTGCGACGGAAGGAATCAGCCACGGCCTTCGGCCGCGCATGGCTGGCGCAAATTCACTCTGCCGCTTCGATGTGGGATTGATCGGCGCAAGCAAGGTGCAGTTTGAAGGCCTCGAGGAAATCATGCAAAGCGTCCCAATCGGTGAACTCCGCTTCGCCGCTGGGGTCGAGTGTGATGCCGTTCTTAGCAACCATGGCGTGAACCACGAGTCGCCGCAGAAATGGCGTTTTCGCGCTGCGGATCGCTCCCGCCGCGCAGTGCGTCGTGTCCGGCTGCCAGCCGGTCCTCTCGCAGAACATGGCGACATACCGGTCAGCGGCCGAACGCTCAACGGGATGGCTCGAACCTGCCGAAAGGCTGACCGAGATGAAGCCGGCGGGCATTCGCGACAGGGCGTGCTTGTTGGTGCTGACGAAGTCCTCCAAAAACTTTTGATGGCGCCCCACATGGATGGAACCGGCAACAAGGACTGCATCAAAAGCGGAGAAGTCAGGCGCCGCAGTGTCTGCACACAGCTCCATCAAAGAGGATTCGCAGCCCGATGCCTCAAGCGTGTCGCGCACGAAATGGGCGATTTTCTTGGTTTGGCCCTCATCGGTCGCATAAGCGATGAGCACACGGAACATATGGTTTCTCCAGCGTGAGCATGGCGCGCACCTTAATCCCTAACCGAAAAGCGGTCTCGGACAATTGATGGAGAGCAAACCTGCTCGCGGCGGCTTGAAAAAGCGGCGCTTACCACATGATCGTATCGAGAAGCGTGCTGATCTTTCGTTCGCGAACCTCGCCGTTCAGCCGCCCAGCCTCTGTCCCGTTCCGGAAAGCGACAAGCGTTGAGCGTTGTGAAAGGCCGACGGCAAGGAGCAAATCGCGGTCATGCGTCATATTCACCTGATAAACGGTGATGCCGAGATATTCGGGCTGCGTGAGAAGCTCTTTCAAGACCCGCTCCTGCATCACGCAGGTGACGCACCAGGATTCATGGGTGTGAATGACGACCGGTGAGCCTTTTGCAACTTTTTCTGAGAACGCCGCTTGGTTGAAGGGTTCATAGGTGCCTGCGATTGCGGGGGGCATGCCGGTAAAGGCGGCGGCAAGAATTGCGACTGCAACCGCCGCATGGCGGACCGGCTGAAGCGGGAAAAGCAAGCTTTCAAAGAGAGCCATCATGCCTCCGGATCTCGTGCTCAACGCGTTGAAACGGATTAAAACCGTATCGTAAGTGCCATCAGCCATTCCGGCATGATGGCAATGAGCGCTATCTCCAACTGCCGGTCGAGACCGAGCAGGATGACAGCGCCCAGAAAAAGAAAAATGATGCCGATTGCGGGTTTTGCATGGCGTGCGGCCTGCGCAAGCCATGCCTTGCGGCTATGCAGCACTTCACGCGAGCCATAGGTCAGGAGAACCAGGACGGTTGCGGCGCCGAGGCTGAACACCGCCATGGTCACGCCCGCCTCTAGGCTTCCACCCGATTGGCCCGCAAGTGCAATGGCGGCGCCAAGTGTCGGACCGGTACACGGTATCCATATGACGCCGAGCAGAACGCCTGTAAGGAATTGACCCGAAAGGCCGACGCCTTCATGGCGCTGCAGAATGCCACCCGCGAACCGCCCAGCACCAGCAGTTGCCAGCGAAACGCCAGCCTGCAAACTGCTCGACAGAAGGATGACACCGAAAATGGCCATCAAGACCGCGGCAATCGTGCGGAGTGTGTCGTGGTCTAGCCCGATTGCGAAACCCGTGGATGCGACGAACACACCGAAAACGGTGAAGGAAAGGCAAAGACCTGCCGCGAGGACTAACGGCCCGTGGCGGTGCCGATCGATTGCAGATGCGAGTACGACCGGCAGCATCGGCAAGACGCACGGATTGAGCGTTGTCAGAAGTCCGGCCAGGTAAGCGAGCGTCAACGTTGCCATGGTGCCCGGATACGCTCAGTTCCAGTCCGCGTGCAATTCACGCGAATTCACGAAAACGCGAGCGCTGCCGGCCACGTCTTGAATGCGCACCGACCACCCATTTTTTGCCGTTTAAGATTGGTGAAGCCCTTGATGACCATGATGAGAAACGTCATCTTGAAAGTCTGCGTCTTTCAAAAACGGCGTTCAATGTCAATGGCCGTTTAACGGTCCGCTTAGAGGAACGATTGCATGGAGCTTGGCACAAACCGGCGCAGGGGACGCGCCGGACAGGTTGAAATCCCGGTAAAAGCATCCGTCAAACGTCTCGTTTTTCTCCTCTTTTCGGCATGTTTCATTACTTTGGGCGCGCATTCGGGCACTGCCCTGGCGGAAAAGGCGCCTCTGGACCCGGGCAGCCATGTGACCTCGTCTTTCGGAAACTATCTGGCGGGCCGAATTGCAGGAACGGCGGGTGATACGGTCGCGGCAGCCGAGTTCTACCGCAAGGTTTTAGAGGACGACCCTGGCAATCCGTTCCTCCTGGACCAACTTCTGCTTCTGGAAATCGCCAATGGTCATTTCGACGATCTCCACGGTGTGTCCGAAGCGCTGTTGGAGCAGGACACCGGAAACCGGATCGCACGAGCCTTCCTTGGTCTAAATAGCCTGCGCGCCCGCGAATATACCAATGTCCACCGGCACATGGATGCAGTGGACAGCGGCACGCTTGCCTCGCTTACGGCAACGCTGATCAGCGCATGGGCTTTTCTCGGTGAGGGCAGGACCGATGAGGCTCTGGCGCGCATCGACACGTTGCAAGGTGCGGACTGGTACAAGGTTTTCCGCGACTATATGGGTGGACTGATTGCTGAAGTCGGCGGGCTGGAAGAAGAGGCGTTTCGCCGGCTCGATGCGGCTTACAGGGCCGAGTCGAGCACGCTGCGCATCGTCGAAGCCCGTGTTCGCCATGAGGCCCGGTTTGGGTCTCGCGATGAAGCGCTCACGATGATCGCGGCATTTGAGAAATCCATCCCCGCCCATCCCGTGATGGTGCGGCTGCGCGAGGAAATCGAATCAGGTGCTGTCATTGCCCCGATGATTGCCAATGCCCAACAGGGTGCAGCCGAGGCGCTTTACACCATCTCCGGCATTCTTGGCCGTGACGGTGGCGGTGATTCCGCAATCATCTATCTTCGGCTAGCGCTCTACACGGGTGGAGACAATGCGCTTCAGCTCGTTTCTCTGGCCGACAAGTATGAGCAACAAGACCAGCATGAGCGCGCGCTTGAGATTTACGAACGCATTCCAGCGGACTCTCCCGTCAAACCGGAGTCCGAGATACAGCGCGCGATAAACCTTCATGTGTTGGAGCGGTCAGATGAAGCGATCGCCATTCTTGAGGGTTTGATCGCCGAAAACCCGCAAAACGTCAGCGCCATCAGTACGCTTGGCGGAGTCTACCGGGCGAAAGAGCAGTGGCAAGACGCAATCGTCGCTTACACAAAGGCGATCGATCAGTTTGGCCCCGATCCTGATCCGATCCGCTGGAATTTCTTTTATCATCGCGCGATTGCCTATGAGCGCTCCAAGCAATGGCCGCCTGCCGAAGCCGATCTCTTGAAAGCGCTTGAGCTTTATCCAGACCACCCGCTCGTCCTCAACTATCTGGGCTACACGTGGGCCGATCAGGGCGTGAACCTCGATGAAGCCTTTGCGATGATCGAGAGGGCGGTCGAACAGCGTCCGCGCGACGGTTACATCGTGGACAGTCTCGGCTGGGCCTATTATCGCCTTGGCGATTACGAAAGTGCTGTTCGCTATCTAGAACGCGCCGTCGAATTGAGGCCCGATGATCCAGTCATCAACGACCATCTGGGCGATGCCTATTGGATGGTCGGACGCCGCCTCGAAGCAAAATTCCAATGGAGCCATGCGCGTGACCTCGACCCCGACCCTGAGATTCTTGAGTTGATCGAGGCGAAGCTGAAAGACGGGCTGCCAATGAAGGATTCAGACCGCGCCGATGCAAATCGGGAGGACAGCGGCGGCTAGCGTTAGTCTTACCGGGTGCGAAAGCTTGGACGTCATGGGAAGCGGTGCGTACACCACCACGCTCACCGTTGATGCGCCCGCGAAGGTCAATCTTGCACTCCACATAACGGGCCAGCGTTGCGACGGCTATCATGAGCTCGACAGTCTTGTCGTCTTCTGCACGGTCGGCGATCAGTTGAAAGTCAAACCCGCGCACGGGCTTTCACTGTCCGTTGCCGGCCCGTTTGGCGCGGTGCTCTCAAGCCATGACGACAACCTTGTGCTAAGGGCCGCCCATGCGCTCCGCCATCACTGTTTCGGAAAGGATGGTGGATCGGGTGCGGTCATGAACCTCGTGAAGAACCTTCCGGTTGCAGGTGGAATTGGCGGTGGATCGGCAGATGCTGCGGCCGCGTTCCGCGCGTTGAACGCCCTCTGGCGGACCGGGGCGAGTGAGCGCGATTTGGAACATATCGCTCTGCCGCTTGGAGCCGATGTTCCGGTATGTCTTGCGAGCATACCCCGGCGAATGAGCGGCATCGGCGAGGTGCTTGCGCCCCTCCCGCCTGTGCCGCCCGTACCGATGGTGCTGGTAAACCCGGGCGTGCCGCTGCCGACTGCCAAGGTTTTCCAGGCGCTTGACGTCAAAAGCAATCCCGGCTTGCCGGAACCGGCTTGGGGCGATCACGATGGCTTTCTGGCCTATCTTTCGTCCTGCCGGAACGATCTGGAAGCGCCGGCTTGCCGATTGGCGCCGGTGATCCCAGAAATGCTCAGCGCTCTCAGGTCAAACACAGGCTGTCTCCTTGCCCGCATGAGCGGTTCGGGCCCCACCGTCTTCGGTCTCTTTTCGTCCCATGAAAAAGCCCGGAAGGCGGCCGGCACCCTTCACGATGAAATGGGCTGGTGGACGGTGGCGACGGATTTGCTCAAAACGGCCTAAGGTGCGACGGTCTCAAAGCCGCTTTGTTGCCGGGGTGGACCGCTGCGGTCGAGGATGCGGCCATAGAATTCCGTGATCATTTCCGGATCCCGCAGCGCCATGTCGCGAAGTCTCGGCTCCGTGATCGGTTTTTCGTGGAGCTTTGAACGCAGTTCCTCAATCATGGCCGGGAGTGATCCGACAACGCGCCCAAGTCCCATTCCGTTGAGCCAACCGACATTGGGCCGTTCTTGCGGCAGGCCCCACCAGCCGCCAAGAAGGATGGGATAGCTCCCTGAAAGAATGGATTCCACAATGACCCCGGGACCGGTTTTGCCCAGAACGAAATCCGCCTGCCGGTAAAGGCGGTGGATGTCCTCGACATAGCCATGGACGCGGAAGCCTTCTGGAAGCTCTCGTTCATCGAGAAGCGATTTCAAACCCTTGGAGTGCCCGCAGACAAAATCCGCCGTGATTCGCCCGCCGAAGGGCTTTAGCGCCTCGGCAATCCGGATCATTGCATTTGAACCGTGGCCGCCGAAGATCACGAGACAATTTGGCCGATCATCACCGGCTGTCCCTTCGAATGAGTCGTAGAACGGAGCGCGCACCAGAGGCAGCGTGAGAGGCGCGCAATGCGCGCGCCGGCCCTTCGGTATCCGTTTCAGCGCCGCTTCCGGCACCAATGCGTTTCGCGCATTCGGCGGTATCCAGAAACCGCGATAAAGCTCAAATAAATCCGTCACCATGATCGAGGTTGGGATGTTCAGACAGTTCGCGGCGCGGACAACAAAACGGTTGATATGCGGCGTGACTGAGACGACAAGATCGGGAGAGTATGCCTCGAATTCTCTTATCAGCGCCCTTTCAATTTTATTCTGAAGCATCACGCCGATGCTTGAAACACCGTTGAGCAGCACACTCGCGAGCACGCCGCCATAGGGTTTGTTCAAGCCGTGCTGGTTGTAAAAGTCGTCCACCGACTTGCCCATCAGTCGCCTGAAGGGATCGAGATGGGGCACGACACGCTCGTAGAAGTCTACGATACGGATATCGAGCGGATAGGTTTTGGCGAGCAGCGCCGAAAGCGCTTTTGCGGACGACACATGGCCTCCGCCTGCTCGGCTCACGATAATTGATAAGCGCATACTGCGACGCCTGCCTTCGCCGCTCAAGCTCCTGAATATATGCCAACGCCGCCGGTGAGACGCAAGGCCGACTTCACCGCAACCGGTTTAAACGGCACGGCTGATCGCGAAGGACACAACATCTGTCAAGGCGCGGCGGTGCACCCCATCCGGGAAGATCGCGAGCGCGTCTTTGGCCATGGAGCCATAATGCTGTGCCCGCCCGATCGTATCGGAAAGCGCACCATGGTTTTCCAGGAGCGCAACGGCCTTTTCCAGATCGCCATCCTCGATCGCGCCGTCCTCCATGACGCGTCGCCAGAAGCCGCGTTCGTTCTCGCTCCCTCTAAGGTAGCTGAGTACCACGGGAAGCGTTATCTTACCTTCCCGAAAATCATCGCCAATGGATTTCCCGAGTTTGGAGACGTCGCCTGAATAGTCGAGAACGTCGTCGATGAGCTGAAAGGCGATGCCGAGATTCATGCCATAGGAGCGCAGCGCCTCGCGCTCGGCCTCCGGGCGCTTGCTGAGCGCCGGGCCCACTTCCGTCGCGGCCGCGAAGAGCGCGGCGGTTTTGGCGCGGATCACGTTCAGATACATGTCCTCGCTGGTGCTCATCTTCTTGGCGACGTTGAGCTGCATCACCTCGCCTTCGGAGATGACGGTGGAAGCGTGCGATAGGATGCCGAGGCAGTCCAGGGACCCCGTTTCGACCATCATCCGGAACGCTTGGCCAAGAAGGAAATCGCCAACGAGCACGCTTGCCTGATTGCCCCAGAGCAGACGGGCTGTCTTCTTACCGCGGCGCAGATCGCTCTCATCGACCACATCGTCATGGAGAAGGGTGGCTGTGTGCATGAACTCGACGGAGGCCGCGAGTTTCACATGGTCTGAGCCCTCGTAACCGCACATCTGCGCGGAGGCGACGGTGAGGTTCGGGCGCAGACGCTTGCCGCCCGATGAAATCAAATGGGTTGCGAGTTCCGGAATCATGGTGACATCGGACCCGACCCGCTCGCTGATAAGCGCATTGACGGCCTTCATGTCATTTTCGGCAAGTGCGAGAAGGCCCTCGATACCACTGTTGGGCGCGGTTTCGTTGTCCCGTTCCTGGGTTTCCATGGGGAGAATGACAGCCAAGTGTTTGGCTCCTTGAACAGCAATTAGAGCACAGACCATATGAATGCTGACTGGACCTGCAGCGGTCTGACGCAATCGCATGCTGGCGTTTGTGCCTTTTCGACCTAACATGGGATAGGCCCTATGCAAATCCACTAGATGGGAGCGAACAAATCCGTGAAGGAGCTTCTGCGCACCAACAATCCGGTGACACTGTCTTTTGTCGAAGCGCTTTTGCGCGACGCCGGCATCAACGTGATGGTTGCCGATCAGCATATGAGTATTCTTGAAGGCTCCATTGGCGTGCTGCCGCGCCGTCTGCTCGTGGAGAACGATGACCATAACCAAGCCGTGCGGGTTCTGAACGAAGCCGGCTTGTCGGACGAGCTTTGTTGACGCGCGGAGCCAAAAACGGAACCTGCGACGCTTTTCTTGGCGGCAAGGTGCGGCTCAGGCAGCCCTCTAGGGGTAACCGCGCCAGTATCGACGCAATTCTTCTAGCCGCCGCCGTCCCGCTTGAAGCGGGCGGCCTGTGCGCCGATCTGGGTGCTGGGACGGGGGCGGCTGGGCTTGCCCTTGCCGTCCGGGCGCCGGATAGCCGCATCGCCCTTGTCGACAAGGACAAGGCCGCACTCGCCCTTGCAGACGAGAACATTGTGCTGAACGGGCTCGAAGGACGGGTCTTTATCGCCCGCTGCGATATCGGCGGAGACCATGCCTGCTTTGAGGACGCGGGGCTATCACCGGGGTCATGTGCTGCGGTCATGGCGAATCCGCCCTATTATCCGCCGGGAACGGTACGTCTTCCCACCGACACCGGCCGCCGGTCAGCGTTTGTTGCTGAAGGCATACCGCTTTCGCAATGGCTGAAGGTCGCTGCCCGGCTTCTCCGTGCCAAGGGAAGTGCGGTTTTCATCCATAGGCCGGAAGCACTGGCCGAACTTCTGGAAGGGTGCCGGAATCGCTTCGGCGGCATTGAGATCCTGCCCATTCAACCGCGGCCGCAAGCGCCAGCTATCCGTATCATATTGCGGGCCGTCAAGGGCTCGAGGGCGCCCTTGCGGCTTCTTCCGCCCTTCATTCTTCACGAGGCGCAAGGCTCGCACTACGCGGCATCCGCCGGAAAGGTACTTTCAGGCGACGGGATTTTACCCCTCGATGAAGGCGAAGCGGGTGCTTAGCTGTTACTCAATCCAAAGGTATGGTTTCGGAAAAGGAATGCGTGTCCATGGCCAAGGGTAAGACAAAAAGCACAGCGAAAACGGTTCTGGAGCGCATCCCGTTTGCGCCCTGGACGAAGGATCTTCCCCTTGTTGCGGTGGTATCCCTTTCCGGAGCGATTGGAATGTCGACGCCGCTCCGGCCTAGCCTTTCTATTGCCGCGGTGGCGGCCATTTTGGACCGGGCATTCACCATGCGCAACGTCAAGGCGGTGGCCATCAGCGTGAATTCGCCAGGCGGTTCGCCGGTGCAATCCGCCCTCATCTACAAACGCATCCGCGCCCTTTCGGAGGAAAACGAAGTACCCGTCTATATCTTTGTCGAGGATGTTGCGGCATCGGGCGGCTATCTGATCGCGCTGGCGGGCGACGAGATCATCGCTGATCAGAACTCGATCATTGGTTCCATAGGTGTCATCTCCACCTCTTTTGGTTTTGATCGCGCCATTGAAAAACTGGGCATTGACCGGCGGGTCTACACCTCGGGTGCAAGGAAAATGACGCTCGACCCCTTTCAGCCTGAAAAACCGGATGATGTCCGCCGTTTGAAAGCGGTCCAGAAAGATGTTCATCAGACCTTCATCGATCTTGTCAAGGAAAGGCGGGGTAGCGCCCTGCAGGCGCCCGACAGAACGCTTTTCTCCGGTGAATTCTGGTCGGGTGCGAAAGGGTTGGAGTTGGGGCTTGTTGATCGGATCGGTGATCTCAGAAGCGAAATGCGCGGCCGGTTCGGCGAAGACGTCATCCTCAAAATAATCCCGCGTGAACGCAGTCTCTGGCCGTTTCGCCGTCAAGCCACAGGCAGTTTGATGTCACCGCCTCTCATTGCGCCGGAAAACTGGATCAGTGCTCTGGAAGAGCGGGCGATCTGGTCGCGCTACGGGTTGTGAGCCTGTTCAAATCAGATGAAGCCATTCCTGCCGGCGCGCACGCGTTCGTCGGGAAACAGGATGGGGGGTAAAAGGCCCTATCTTGCATTTTAACGATTGGGCGGCTTTGACGTTCACCGCCAAGGTCGGCTAACCAGTCGGACATGTTTGCCGGAATGGGGCTGCCATGAGCACGATCTCGCATCTTGATCCGAAAAAGTCCTTCCAGGGGTTGATACTGACACTTCAGTCTTACTGGGCGGACTATGGCTGCGTGATCCTGCAGCCCTACGATATGGAAGTGGGTGCGGGTACATTTCACCCGGCAACCACATTGCGGTCGCTGGGGCCGCGGCCGTGGAATGCAGCTTATGTGCAGCCTTCCCGCCGGCCGACCGACGGCCGCTATGGCCAGAACCCGAACCGGCTCCAGCACTATTACCAGTTTCAAGTGCTTTTGAAGCCGTCCCCGCCGGATCTTCAGGATCTTTATCTCAAATCGCTAATCGCAATCGGGATCGATCCCTCGTTGCACGATCTCCGCTTCGTCGAGGATGATTGGGAGAGCCCCACACTTGGTGCCTGGGGTCTGGGCTGGGAATGCTGGTGCGACGGCATGGAGGTCTCGCAGTTCACCTATTTCCAGCAGGTCTGCGGCATCGAGTGCTCGCCGGTTGCCGGCGAACTGACCTATGGCCTTGAACGGCTGGCCATGTATGTGCAGGGCGTCGACAATGTCTACGACCTCAATTTCAACGGCGGCGAGGGTGACGCGAAGGTCACCTATGGCGACATTTTCCTGCAAGCCGAGCAGGAATATTCGCGGCACAATTTCGAACACGCCGATACCGCGAGGCTGTTCGACCATTTCCGCGACGCCGAAGCCGAATGCAAGGCGCTGC